>JAUNCI010000001.1:1215-8884 GCA_030526665.1 Eubacteriales bacterium | reverse complement strand
CCCCTGAGCCGCTGCCTCTTCTGCTGCAATTCTCTCTGCTTCCATCTGATCTAACAGAGCTGTCTGTTCGGCCAAAAGGTTTGCATACTGATTAGCAACTTCTGCAGCATATGCAATTTCATTATCACAATTACTTGACTCAGCTTTTTTCTGATCGATCTGTGCCTGCAACTGAACGGATTGTTCTTCATATGCAGTCTGCATTTCTTCTAATTCAGCTTTTTCTGATACATACTTCTGTTCCAGAACCTGAACCTGTTCAATTGTGTTTGAATAAGTCTGAAGACTGGTTCTGTCCTGTTCATACATTTTCTGTGTGTATTCAGCTCTTGTTAATAACTCTGCCAGACTATCCGCACCCATCATCATCTGGAACCAGGCATCACTTCCTCCTTTTTCATAGAGATACTGAATACGTTTTTTCATTGCATCATACTGCTTATTTTTTGCATTTTGCGCAGTTGTCAGGTTTTCCTGTGTCTGGGTAATTTCCGTTGTTTTATTTGCAATGTCTCCTTTTAACACATCGATGGAAACCATTACATTAACCAGATTAGCATCTAATGTTGCGATTTCTCCCTGAATGGCTTCTTTCTGAGAATATAAAGCATTCATCTGGGCATATGTTGCATCAAGCTGCGAACTTGTCCAGGCCTGCTCATTTCTTAACTCATCCTCTGTAATAGCGCCTACAGTAAGCACCTGCGCCGCACTGATCAACAGTGCCAGAGTTGTACAAATCAATTTTCTTTTCATATCTTTTATCCCTCATTTGTAACATTTTCGAAATATTCATTTCTTAAGTCTTACCTATATTAACATAATTTTATTACATGCGCAAGTCTTTTTAATATATTTGTTAATTATTTTGTAATATTTAAGCTATTTTCGAAATAAATATGCCATATTTATCATAAATCGGATTGATAACTGCTGTGGTTTTCTTCTTTTTCCTATAAAAGATATTACATTTTTCTAAATTCACATAACATTACATAATACAAAATGCGAGATGAATAAATCCATCTCGCATTAAAGTTCTGCTCTCAGAGGAAACTTCACTTCCTCTACGCTTTATTATCGTATATTCTTTTGGGTAACTATCATTAGAATCCAAACAAATCCTTAAGGATCTGATCTGCTGTCATGTTTGCATATCCATCCGGGTCAGCAAGTGTTGTACGATTCCATCTGAAGTAACTTCCGTTTTTAATATAATGACCACTGGATGTATGATAATCATACTTTGTATATCCATAATATTTTGACATATATTTCTTTGCAAGTTCAATTGCCTGACTACTATAATTTCCGTCTTTTGTCGGAGTACCGGCAATCTGGCATCCTGCCTGCGGAGTTGAATGAATAATTACAAGACTTGTATCTTTGCACTGTCCAAGTACGATCCAGGTATGTCCTGAATTATAGCCTACATCGCCCGGAAGGAATTTATAATTTTTTCCGGCCAGATATGTCTGTGTACAGATAACACCCCATCCTCTTGAGTTATATGAACTACCAACTTCACCGGAAACAACAGTATATCCTCCACCCACTCCGGATTTTGTCTGCATAACCTGATATGCAGCCCAGCCAACAAATCCGGAACAGTCAAGTCCTTTTGCTCTGTTTGTTGTAGACAGGTCACGATAATTATTATAATCATAACTAGCACTCTGGCTGTCATACCATGTTTTCCATGTTGGGCTCACGCCTTTTCTCGTAGAATCGTTCCAGCCGCCGCCCCATACATAGAGCGCCTGACCTACCGGCTGAAGAGCACCAGCCAGATAATTCTTTAATGTTCTGCTTCCTGAAGGAGCGAGAACATCCGGTGTTGAACCTCCGGTTATCAACAATCCATTATCTGTAAACTTATATGACTTATTGTCAATTTTTACAGTACCTGTTGCCATGATTCCGGATGCTTTGTCAAAATAATATGTACCATTTTTATTTGTAACCCAACCGGTTACCATAATTCCGCTGGTTGTTGAAAAATAGCGATATTTTCCTTTGGAATTTTTTACCCAGCCTTTTGCCATAATTCCGGTAGTACTATAAAAATATCTCTTTCCGCCGGAAGCGTTTGCAACCCATCCTGTAGCCGCAATTCCTGTTTTCGCGTTCAGAAAGTATTTATTATTTCCTGATGTAAACCATCCGGTCTGCATAATTCCGCTTGATGGATCAAAATATCTTCTGTTTCCTGATCCGTCAACTAACCAGCCGGTAGCCATTCTTCCACTGCTTTTTGAAAAATATCTATATTTTCCGCTGGAATTTTTTACCCAGCCTTTTGCCATAACTCCGGTTGAACTGCTGAAATAATATTTTTTTCCGCTCAAAGTTAACCAGCCCTTGAAGCGAACTCCGTTTTTATAATAATATGTCTTTCCACCGGACGTCACAAATCCATTTCGAACCGCGGCCTTTACTTCTTTTGTTGAGCTACTTGTAATAGAAACCGTTCCACCAATGCATAATAATAACATTAAAAGCATTAATACGACACGAATCTTTTTCGAATTTCTTTTCATATTAACCATCCTTTTTCTCGCCTAAGTTTTTACAAAATTATTACAATTATTTATACATTATATACTAGTTTTTTAATTACGTCAACAAACCTGTGTGATTTTATCACTTTTTAATGACATTTATATTATTTTTATATTCCTGATCCAAAATAAAAAAGAATCAGAAATGCTTCAAACAGCACTCCTGATTCTTTCAACCAGTCATATATTTTTTATTTATATATTTTTAGATGCCTTCCTTTTAAAGGAAGCAAATAGCTATCCTTCTCTTAGAGCAGATGTTTTCTTAATTCCGCTCCATCCAATGAACTCAGATAAGCAGGTGCAACATCAAATACTGTTTTGCATCCTTTCTGTCCCTCTTTGTTCATTTTGTATGCAGCTCTCGCATATGCAACAATAACAGAAGCTGTAAATTCCGGATTGGAATCTAACTTCAGACTATATTCAATCACATGATTATTTTCATCGTTCCAGCCTGTTTTTCCTGTACGGATTACAAATCCTCCGTGCGGAATACCACTATGATCACGCTGAAGTTCTTCTTCTGAGATAAAGTGTACGGTTGTATCGTACTGATCAAAGTAATTCGGCATTGTTTTGATTTCTTCTTCGATTCTGGCAAGATCAGCGCCTTCTTCAGCTACTACAAAACATTCTCTCGTATGTTTTTCTCGCGTAGTAAGCTCAGGATTTTTACCACTGCGTACCGCTTCTAATGCACTTTCTACAGGAATTGTATACTGTTTACCATTTTTTACACCTGCAATACGACGAATCGCATCAGAGTGTCCCTGGCTTACGCCTTTGCCCCAGAATGTATAATCATTTCCATTTGTAAGAATCGCATTTGCATACATACGATTCAGCGAGAACATTCCAGGATCCCAGCCTACGGAAATAATTCCCACATGTCCATTTTCAGCCGCTGCTTTATCCACATTCGCATAATGTTCCGGAATTCTTGCATGTGTATCAAAACTATCTACAACATTAAACCACTGAACATATTTAGGAGTCTGTACCGGAAGATCTGTTGCACTGCCACCGCAAATAATCATAACATCAATCTGATCTTTCATAGACTCTGCGTCCTCAACAGAATATACTTTAGCTGTTTCTGTCAAGATTTTTACAGTTTCCGGTGCTCTTCTCGTAAATACAGCAACTAATTCCATATCCGGATTATGTTTGATTGCACATTCTACGCCTCTTCCAAGATTTCCATATCCTAAAATCCCAATTCTAATACTCATATCAAATCCTCCTATTTATTACTTAAACATGGTAATACGTTCATAAATCTTTGTCAATTCCTATTCCATTCAATTTGAAATCAAATTATCAGCTTGAAAAGATTCATATAATAATCAGCAACAGAAAATTTGTCCCGGACATAAACAATTGCATGCCAGATTTGCACAGCATAATTTCATACATATATCATCTCCTGCCACCGGCATTCCGCCAAATGGATTCTGACGCTGCTGATACCAGGTCCCGCCGCCCTCCATACGATTGAGAAGCATCTGATATTGCATATTATCCAGTTCCATATTTACCGCGGTACGAATGTGCTCTAATGCACTCACGTTATTTCCCAAACCGGTATTTGCCAACGCAGATAAATAATACCACTGCCCATTTCTTTGCCGCAGCTCCGATAATACGTTTAAAGCCTCTTTATAATGTGCATTCTGAATGAAGTTTGCCGCAGCCTGTCTTCGCATTGCTTCTTCATCCTGATAGGTATTCTGCTGTCGCTGAAATCCACCGTACCAATTTTGTTCTCCCGCAGAACCATACTCGCGTTCCCGCATAATCTGTTCATAGGCCTGCTGAACCTCTTTGAACATCTCTTCTGCCTGTTCTCTGTTCGGGTTATTTATATTCGCATCCGGGTGATACTGTCGGCTTAGCTTTCGGTAGGCCTTTTTTATCTCTTCATCCGTTGCATCACGGGTAATTCCCAGTACCCTATATGGATCAGTCATCGTTTATCTCCTGTTTCTCATTTCTTTTTTTACAGATTTCTTCAAAGCGAACCCAAACTCCCGAATACAAAATATTTCGTAAAATGTCCGTATATTCAATAATCGGCATCATTTCAAAAGCAGAGCAGCACTCAGACATCATCATAATCAGTATCTGTCTTGTTTTGCTTTCAAAATCCGAATCTTTATATAATTCATAAAAAGGATTGTAGCTTTTATTTTTGAGATCCTCTTCGATATCATCAAATGCATCTAATAGATAAATAAATTTTCCGAGAAAAAATCCCATTTTTCGAAGCAATGGTTCCCATATTTTATCTCCATATGCAAATATTTCCGCAAGAATGTTTCCAAAGCATCCCGAAACAAGATCAATGTTATATGTTTGACTTTTTTCAAATTCAGACAATTGATTCAAGTACTCTTTGATTGCTTTTGCCTTTTGTGGATAACGCTGTTCTACTTCTTTACATGATTTTTTCAGCAATACGGAATATGCTTTTTTTGAATATTTTTTCTCGTCGTTCCAGTCGTCAATGCATTTATAATAAGATAATAAAATATTCATATCCGCGGCATAGTCTGTCACGGAACTTGTACGCATCTTCTTTTTTTGAATCGGATGAACGATACATCGATGCTTAAAACTGTTAATAGCCGGCTCATATAATCCGGAAAGCAGAATTACTATAAATGTAAGGTCATAAGAAAGCGTAATCTGTCCGGATAATCCATGTCTTTGTTTAAGCGAGTGACATAAACCGCAATAAAATGAACTGTACAGATCAAAATCTTTAAATTTAATTTCCGGTTTATTTAAAACAATGTAACCGAACATATCAGCTCCTCTTTACAAATTTTGTAGCGCATTTTGGGCATGAAATTTCTATTTTGCCTTTTCCCTTCGGGATTCGAATTTTTTGCCCGCAGCCGGGACATTTATAAATATGATGTGTTTTTCTCTGGGCCATCAGATTTTTCTCGCGCATAAATAATGTTCGGATTTTTGCTGTTTTTGCAAGATATTCTTGATTTTCCCGATATCGTTTTGAGATATTTTTAGAGAACATTCTCATATAGGTAATAATTAATGCCAAAAGCCCGAGAAAACTTAAGATAGAATTAATCCTGTAATCTCGTATAATCAGCGTGAGCAGCAATGTAACAATGACTATCCCCGATGTAAATTTACCTAACTGATCCGCACCGTATCTCCCTTGCATAAATTTGATAAATTTTTCTCTCATAGTATTTATTTTTCCTATTTTTCTTTTACAAGTACTTGTGTAATTTCTGCAATATACATTGTATGGTAATCTTTTGCCGGATAATTTGCCGCATCAATCGATTCTTCCTGAATTCCTTCCGGGGTAATTTCATTATGATACATTTTTTTACATACAAAAATAAGCTCAGCTTCTTCAATTGCAGTTGTGCCGTCAACCGGATATGCAGTTAATCCTGCTTCTTTGATTTTATCAATTCCCTTTCCGCAAACCTTACCGCAATATGTCAATGCCTTGCGATATTCTTCCGGAAGAACCGAAATCGTAAATGTTTCCTCTCGATCCAAAAATTCCTTGGTATATCTCTGTGGGCGTACATAAACTGTAATCGCATTTTTTCCCCAGATTACTCCCATAGCTCCCCAGCTGGCAGTCATAGTATTGTTTTTTTCTTTATTGCCGGCCGAAATTAAAAGCCATTCTTTTCCGATTTTAGTAAATGGATTAAACTGAAGATTTTCGATCTCAACTTTTTTAAATGACATGATGAATACTCCTTTTATACTGATTTTTATTTATTTTTCATATTAGATTTTATTATTAAATATTTACATTAAATATTTTGTCTAATTCCTGTTCATTATATATTGTCACAGACAACGGTTCAAGACCTTTTTCCTTTCCTTCATCAGGAACAATACTGCTTTTATAATAGGAAGTGATACCTATTATTTTTTAATTATTCCCCATACTGAAACAAGTGTGTTCTCGCCTGAAATAAATAACCGCCCTGCTGACGATCTTGTCAGCAAAGGCGGTCATTTACATTCGTTTACATATTTTAGGGAAAGGAAAGAGTTTTTATCTCTTAGGTGTGTCTCACCTTTAAGATATTTATATAATAATTCATAAATGTGTTGTATTTTTGTACAAATTATAATATATTTATAAATTTTCTAAAATTGAAATAACTAATTTCTTATCAAATCATATTAATCATGTCTTTCATCCTGATTATCATAGCATTCACAAAAGCGTGCTGCAAAAGCAGGTGGTTCATTATTTGCAAATAAATGTCCTGTATCTCCAAAGGAAGTCATTCGAAATTGTGCAATTCCCTCTCTTCGTTCTTCCGTCACTAACGTAGTAACCGAGCTGGGTGCCGCACAGGTACCATGCCAGAATATCATAGGGGATACGGATAATAAATGAGAAATAAGAACACTGCCTAGTCCGAAATGACAGAAAAATGCAATTGTATCATTGTTTGGCTTTTGTGCTCTGTAAATATGACCATCTCTGCTATAACCATGCATTGCAAGCACAGCATCAAAGGCTTCTGTAACACGATCATATTCCTCTTTGACTCTGCCTTCTGCCATTCTCTCATTCATGAACCACTGATCATAGTGATAAAAGCGTTCATCCTGTGTCCAGTCCTGTGGAAGCCAATCCCATGGAATGATTTTACGATCTGTTATATCCGGTCTTCGGATCGGTGCTTCAAACTCTCTCAACCAGTCGCATTCCTCTGCGGATTGATTTAGTTTTTTCAGTGAAAGAGAGGCTGTATCTTTTGCACGGCCATAAGGTGAAACATAGACTTTATCTATTTTCATACTTCCAATTTTCTCAGACAACAGCTCTGCTTCATGCCAGCCTTTTTCTGTAAGTGAATCAATTTCATAATCAGGATCCGCATGTCGTATAATCAATAATTTCATATGTACCTCTTTTTTGTTTAATAATTAAATGTTTCTTCCTGAACATTATGTTCAACAAAATATCCATTATCCTGATTTTCATCGTCATTATATTCTATAATATCTGCCGAATCTGAATCAGGATCATAGTATTCGATTGAATCATCCTGCGTTGGAACTGGTATTGGTGTAGCCGTCGGCATTGG
>JAUNCI010000001.1:0-1205 GCA_030526665.1 Eubacteriales bacterium | reverse complement strand
ACCGGTGTAGCTGTCACATTTTGTTCTTCACTATCTCCGGTAGACTTTCCAAGTGGAATTCTTGTAGGAGTCGGTATTACTTCCTGGCCATCATTATCCACAATCTTATTCTGTTTATCTTCCTGATTTTGTGTCGTTTCTGTAACATTATTGGAATTATCGGAAGAATTATGGCCCTTTAATATAAATATTCCCACAACCCCCACTAATAAAGCCACCGCTGCAACTGCCGCAACTGCAATTATTACTTTTAAAATCGTATCAGTGCGATCCTCTTCATATTCATCCGGATGCTCTTCTGCAAATTTCTGTTCTTGTTCCCTGATATGCTCTTTTCTTATTCTTTTTTCCTCACGACGTTTTTTTTCGTGTTCAATAATTTCCTGCACATTCCCCATGTCATAATCGTCGGCATCATCATAAAAAACACATTCATTTTCTATCAATTCCAACAATCGTTGATTAGGTTTGATTTTGCTTCTCGTATTATTACTAAGCCCTAATTCGCATACTCTTGAAATATCTTCAATTGTAATGTTTTCATATTTTACATTATTTTTCTTTTTTAAATAATGCAATACCTGGTTTTGTGCAATTGTCTCGATCCACTCTCCAAATTCTGATGCATCTGTCAACATATGCAGATTTTGAAATCCTGAAACGTATGTGTTCATGATCAGGTCCAGTGCATCGTCTGTATCTTTTACGAAATTAGCAATGATAAAATGAACATTTGAATACGTTCTATTATATAAAAGTTCAATTGCTTCTTCTTTTCCGCGAATTGCATCCTGTATCATTTTTTCGGAATATTTCATTAATTTTCACACTCCTTCCCTGAAATTCACTCTCATTTAAATAATTATTTCTCTCTGATTCATTTCAAAGTGTATCATAGAGTTTCTAATTTTAATACTACATTTTATAAACATTATATTATAACGATATATCAAATCTGTATTTTTCAAAAATAGCAAATGTTGTTTCCTTTTATACAAAAAAAGAACCCTTGAAATTTCAAGGATTCTCATCAAATGCCGCAGACCGGAATCGAACCGGTACGGGGGATTAGCCCCGCAGGATTTTAAGTCCTGTGCGTCTGCCAGTTCCGCCACTGCGGCATCTTTTGCAGACTTTTGTCTTTAAAAGGTTATGGGGCCTACAGGGCTCGAACCTGTGACCCTCTGCTTGTAAGGCAGATGCTC
>JAUNCI010000019.1:13518-25452 GCA_030526665.1 Eubacteriales bacterium | reverse complement strand
ACATGCGTAGTTTGCGCAAATTGATCTACGGGACAAACTTTTTTCAATTCATATCCCTTTTCACATAGATACTTCAGATCTCTGGCCAATGTTGCTGAATCGCAGCTGACATATACGATTCGTTTTGGATTCATTTCCACCATTGTTTCGAGCAGGACTTCGTCACATCCTTTTCTAGGCGGGTCTACCACAATGACATCTGCATAGACACCGTTTTTCTTGTATTCACGCGGCAGTACTTCTTCTGCTTTTCCAACAAAAAACTCTGTATTCTGTAAATTGTTTAATTTTGCATTTTGTTTTGCATTTTCTATTGCGGCAGGAATGATTTCAACGCCTCGAACAAATTTTGCATTCTGTGCAAGGAATAGGGAAATGGTTCCGATTCCGCAGTAGAGATCCCATACGACTTCATCTCCCTGCAGATCTGCATATTCCAATGCTTTGTTATACAGTTTTTCTGTCTGCTGCGGGTTGACCTGGAAAAAGGATAACGGTGATATCTGGTAATAAATTTCGCCGATTTTATCTGTGATATATGGCTGTCCCCATAACAAACGAATCTGATCTCCCAGAATTACGTTGGTCTGTAATTTATTGATATTGATCATAATGGAAGTCATGCCCTCAATTTTGGACAATGCATCTACCAGCTTTTCTTCAGCAGGAATGCGCTTACCATTTAAAACAAGACATACCATCCATTCTCCCGTGAAATAGCCATTTCGAATCAAGACATGACGGACCAGTCCTTTACCGGTTGTTTCATCGTACGGTTCAATATGATATTTTTCCATATGACTGATCACGATGTCGAGAATCGCCTTATTTCCGGGTGCCCCCAGTGCACAATCGCGATTTTCAATGATGTTATGTGTACGTCCGGCATAAAAACCGGTTACAATTTTGCCTTCTTTGTTTTTTCCAACCGGAAACTGTGCTTTATTTCGATAATGATAAGGACGTTCCATTCCGATAATCGGCTCCATTGGAAGGTTGGTGAATCCACCGATTCTCTCCAGATGTCCGATAACCTTTTTTTCCTTAAATTCCAGCTGTTTTTCATACGACAGTGCCTGCAGCTGACATCCGCCGCATTGTCTGGCAATTGCACACTCCGGCTCTACACGGTCTGCCGACGGTTCCAAAATCTCCATCAGACGACCATAGCCGTAATTTTTTTTGGCTTTCATTATTTTAGCCGTAACCACATCTCCAATTACTGCGTCTTTTACAAAAACGGTGAAGCCATCTGCCTTGCCGATACCTTCACCATCTACGCCGCAGTCCTCGATTTTCAATGTCACCATATCATTCTTGCGGAATTCCATTTATTATATATCTCCTGTTCTACGAAGATTCGATTCAAAGAAACGATTGTAACCGATCCATTCTTTTTTGCCTTTATTTGATGCAAAAGCTTCTGTCACGGTTTCCATTTTGGCATCCATGCTGTCTGCAAGACTCAATGCAATTGCTTCTGCAAGAGCCGGTTTTTTCGGAGAACCAAATTCCAATTCTCCATGATGTGCCAATATACAATGCACAAGCTGATTCTCTAATTCTTTCGGAAAATCAGGAATTTCTCTTGCAAAATCATGTATAATCTGTGCACCAATCACGATATGCCCCAAAAGCTGTCCTTCATCTGTATAATCATTCTGTGGAAAAGCTGACAGTTCTCGAACTTTTCCCATATCATGAAGAAGTGCTGCGGTAATCAAAAGATCTCTGTTCAGGATGGAATATGCATTTGCCATAAAGTTACAGAGATTTGTCACACTTAAAGTATGCTCGATCAATCCACCAATAAATCCATGGTGAACCGTTTTCGCTGCTGAATGCTCTGAAAATGATTTTTTAAATTCTTCATCTTCTTTAAACACTTTCTGAAGCAACGCTGACAAAAACGGATTGCTCACACTGTCAACATAGGTCAAAACCTGACCATACATATCATCTGTACTATTCTCACTAACCGGCAAATAATCTGCCGGATCATATTCATCCTCAAAAGCCTTGCGGGCACGTTTAATGTTTAGCTGCAGGGCCCCCGCAAAACTTACAACATCCCCTACAATATCCACATAATCCAGAGCATCAAATTCAGCAATGCCCTGCGAATTCGGGTCCCAGATTTTTCCATCCAGTACCCCTGTTTTATCCTGCAAAATTACATTGTCGTAGGCTTTTCCGTTTTTGGTCATTGCAGCATTTCTCTGCTTGCAAAGATAAATTCCATTCACACGATCCCCTTCATGTAATTCATTTATATATCTCATTTATAAATCCTCTTTCTAATATAAATAATGCTTCTGTAAATCTAATTATATTTGCTATATCTTTATTAAAAGCTCTTGTATTGATTTACACTACTTTCTAGTTTTTTATCTATTCTCAGTGTTGATTCATTTCTTACATACTTTCACATACTTGAATTCTCATCAAGCTTAGACTATGACAAATCATAACACAGATTTCTCTACAATTCCACCTTGAAATATTGTATAATAGGAAGACATAAGTTGCAGTTTACGTATGTGTGAACTGTATCTTATATGAAAATATAGTTAAATGGAGTTTTTATGAACGAAAAAGCATATAAAGCATTAGAATACCACAAAATTATAGAGTTGCTTGTCAGCAAGGCCTCTTCTTCTATGGGAAAGGAGCTTTGCCGGAATCTGGAACCTTCTATCGATATTTTCGAGATTCGACATATGCAGACCCAGACCAAAGATGCCCTTACCCGTCTTTTCCAGAAAGGTTCAATCAGTTTTGGAAGCGTTAAAGATGTGCGTGGTTCTCTTCGTCGTCTGGAAATCGGCAGTTCTCTGAATATTCCGGAACTTTTGACGATTTGCGGTTTACTGGAAAATGTAAATCGTGTCAAATCCTATTCCAGAAGTGATCGTTCCGATGCGATTCCGGATTCTCTGGATGGAATGTTTTCTTCTCTGGAACCTCTTTCTATTCTGAGTGGTGAGATTCGCCGCTGTATTATTTCCGAAGATGAAATCAGCGATGATGCAAGTGCCGGACTTCGCCAGGTACGCCGAAGCATGAAGGTTGTTAATGACCGTATTCACACACAGCTGAATTCCTATCTGGGAGGAACTTCCCGTACGTATTTGCAGGATGGTGTCGTTACCATGCGAAACGGCCGCTATTGTCTTCCTGTAAAGGCTGAATACAAAAAACAGATTCCGGGTATGATTCACGATCAGTCTTCTACCGGTTCCACCATTTTTATCGAACCGATGGCAATCGTAAAATTGAATAATGATCTTCGCGAACTCGAGATTCAGGAACAGAAGGAAATCGAAGCGGTTCTTGCCGCACTTAGTGCACAGGCAGCCCTTGACCGTGAACTCATTCATGATGATCTGACCATTATGGTACAGCTGGACTTTATTTTTGCCCGTGCCGGTCTCGCCATGGATATGCGTGCAAGCGAACCTATTTTTAATGAAAATGGATATATTCACCTTCGTAAAGCAAGACATCCACTGATTCCGGTAAAAAAAGCGGTTCCGATCGATGTCTGGCTTGGAAAGGATTTCGACCTTCTGGTTGTTACCGGCCCAAACACAGGTGGTAAAACAGTTTCCCTGAAAACCGTCGGTCTTCTGACTATGATGGGACAGTCCGGACTTCACATTCCGGCCAATGACAGATCCGAGCTCAGTGTATTCCACGAAGTATTTGCAGATATTGGTGATGAACAGAGTATTGAACAATCTCTGAGTACTTTCTCTTCTCATATGACCAATGTAGTTTCCTTCCTGAAAAAAGCGGATACCAAATCGCTGGTACTTTTCGATGAACTTGGTGCCGGAACCGACCCGACAGAGGGTGCTGCACTTGCTATTTCCATTCTTTCGCACCTGCATGAACGAGGCATTCGTACAATGGCTACCACACACTACAGTGAGTTAAAAGTTTATGCATTATCAACAAAGGGTGTGGAAAATGCCTGCTGCGAATTTGATGTAGAAACACTTCGCCCAACTTATCGTCTGCTGATTGGTGTACCGGGAAAAAGTAATGCCTTTGCTATTTCATCCAAGCTTGGACTTCCGGATTACATTATTGAAAAAGCAAAAGAACAGATCAGTGAGCAGGATGAATCCTTTGAGGATGTTCTCACATCTCTGGAACAAAGCCGTGTTACGATTGAAAATGAACGTGCGGAAATCGAACGCTACAAAAAAGAAATCGAAGCACTCAAAAAACGTCTGGAATCCAAAAATGAACAGTTGGATGAACGCCGTGACAAAATTATCCGCAAAGCCAATGAAGATGCACATACCATTCTTCAGGAAGCCCGCGAATATGCCGACAAAACAATGAAAATGTTCCATAAATTCCAGAAAGATAATATTGATCTGGCGGCTGTGGAACGCGAACACCAAAATCTTCGTAAAAAAACAAACCAGGCTGCAAGCGGTATGGTAGAAAAAATCAAAGTGAAAAAACCGCAGAAGCAGTTAAAACCGGAAGATCTGAAAATCGGCGATGCAGTCAAGATTTTAAGTATGAATTTAAAAGGAACTGCAAGTACTCGCCCGGATGCAAAAGGATTCCTATTTGTTCAGACCGGTCTGATTCGAAGCAAAGTACATATTTCAGATCTTGAGCTCATCGATGAACCGGTAATTACAACGGCTGCACTCAACCGAACAGGTGCCGGCAAGATTCGCATGTCAAAATCCTCACATGTGTCAACCGAGGTCAATCTTCTCGGTAAAACCGTTGACGAAGCGATTGCGGTTCTTGATAAATATCTTGACGACGCATACATCAGTCATTTGAAAAGTGTCCGTATTGTCCACGGAAAAGGAACCGGTGCTTTACGCGCAGGCGTGCATAACTATCTGAGAAAGCAAAAACACGTTGCCTCATTCCATCTCGCCGAATTTGGCGAAGGAGATGCCGGCGTTACCATAGTTGAATTCAAAAAATAATCGGCTCTGCCAAAAGGAGGGGGAACGATCACTATGAAACAGAAAATCTTAATTGTTGACAATGATCTGCATATTGCAGAGCTAACTTCCCTGTTTCTTGCTAAGAAGGAGTATGAAACACGTGTTATCAACAAGGGGAATCAGGTACTGAAAGAATTTCGTTTATACCGTCCTCACCTTATTTTGCTGGATCCGATACTTCCGGACGCGGATGGCTATCAGATCTGCCGCGAACTACGTTCCATTTCCGATGTACCAATCATCATGCTATCTACCAAAAGTACCACCGATGATAAAGTATTCGGACTGGAACTGGGAGCCGATGATTATATCATAAAGCCTTTTGATTTCAAGGAGTTAACTGCCCGTGTTCACGCAGTTCTCCGCCGTTATCATCCTGTACTTCAGGAAAATATCCGTCCGGAAAAATGTGTATCTTATCCGGACCTGGTTATAAATCTGACAAATTATTCTGTCACTTATTTCCAAAAGGAAATCGAAATGCCGCCAAAAGAGCTCGAGCTTCTCTATTTCCTGGCAGCTTCACCAAATCAGGTTTTTACACGAGAACAGCTTCTGGATCACCTCTGGGGTTATGAATATCTGGGAGACACACGAACCGTGGATGTTCATATCAAACGTCTGCGTGAAAAAATCAAAGATCATCCATCCTGGGCAATTTCCACGGTCTGGGGAATCGGATATAAATTCGAAATCAAGAATTAACTTTCATATAATAAGAAACGCAGTTTCCTATTATATGAAAAAAGCCTGCTTTGGCAGTGTCTCATTGACATTGTCAAAGCAGGTATTTTTTACTTCCATTCATATTTTGTGAGATTTCCGCCCAGTTTCATATGATCAAAATTATTCTGTCGCAAAGCCTCGTATAATACGATTGCTGCAGAATTGCTCAGGTTCAGAGATCTCGTCTCTCCCACCATTGGTATACGAATACAGGTTTCCTGATTTTCCAGCAGAATTTCTTCCGGAATACCGGCACTTTCTTTTCCAAACATAATAAAGCAATCCGGTTCATAGTTCACATCCACATAGGTCTGTTTGCTTTTTGTTGTCGCATAATAAATTTTTGCACCTGGGTTTCTCTGCAGGAAATCTTCATAGTTGATATAAGTTGTCACATCCAGCTGCGGCCAATAATCCATTCCCGCACGTTTAATTGCTTTTTCACTCAGATGAAATCCGAGCGGTTCAATTAAATGAAGGCGTGTATCTGTTGCCACACAGGTTCTTCCGATATTTCCTGTATTTGCCGGAATTTCCGGCTCAAAAAGGACAATATTTAACTTTGCCATGGAATCCTCTCCTTTTTAGAATCTTACTGCAGATACCAGCATCGGTACTACCATTGCAGCTACCAGGATTACTGCAATAATCATTGTTATGATTTTCTGATTTTTTTTATTAAACATTCTTTCACCTCATCATATTCATAATTAAAATCTACTCTGGCATTTCTTGTCAGAGGATCTCGGTTTTCATAGTCAAATAACACTGCTCTGCCATCTGCATAGACCTCAATATGTGCAGTCTTTGCAATTTTTTCTGTTCTGCGGAATTCCCAAATTGCTTTCTCATATGTTTTCTGTGAGCTTGCAAAGGATGGTCTGCTTTTCAGATTTTCTCGCAAATACAAATCAAACATCATATCCTGTGCCACTTTTTGTGAATCGATTTCCTCATACTCGTCCACAAACTCCAGTAATATCTCATATCTGCGAATTCTGGAATGTGAAATCTCAGAATAGCCTTTTTTCTCATAGAAGGCACCCAGTTTTTCAAAGAAGATAAATGGATCTGGGAAATATGGCACCAGATTTTTCAGTGTTGTTTCAAACTGACCACTATTATAATACAATTCCACCATACTTTCTACCATTTTCAAACGCAGAACATCTGAATAAGGCAGCCAGTTTGTTTTCAGGACTTCATATGGTTCTTTTGATTTGTACATTATGCCGTACTCAGCCGTCATTGTTTCCATATAAGAGCCTTTCAGAACCTTTAAAAATCCCAGCTGCAGCTGCTGTGGTGCTAATGCATAAACATCGTTGAAGGATTTATGAAATGTGTCATAATCTTCATATGGAAGTCCGGCAATCAAGTCTAAATGCTGGTGAATATTTCGGAAACTGTGAATTCTCTGCACAATTCCCGTCAGTTTTTCAAAATCCATTGTTCTGTGAATTGCTTCAATTGTCGGTTCATGTGTTGACTGAACGCCAATTTCCAGCTGAATCAGTCCCGGACGCATGGTTTTCATTAGTTCCAGTTCATCCTCACGAATCAGATCTGCCGATATTTCAAAATGGAAATTCGTAATGCCATTGTCATGATCCACAATATATTTCCAGATTGCCATTGCATGTTTATGATCACAATTAAATGTACGATCGACAAATTTTACCTGCGGCACTTTGTGATCAATGAAAACCTGAAGTTCCGGTAAAACCAGATCCAGACTTCGAAAACGCAGTTTTTTATCGATGGAGGACAGACAATAGCTGCATCGGAACGGGCAGCCTCGACTGCTCTCGTAATAAATGATACGATGTTCAAATTCCTCCGGATTCTGATAGACAAAAGGAATCTTGTTCAGATCCATCAAATCTCGCCAGCCATTATGTTGAACAGTCCCTTGCTTAGAAGTATTTCGGAATGCAATTCCCGGAATTTTCTCAAGTTCACCGATCTGATCCACATAAAATCCTGCCAGATCCAGAAACGTCTCTTCTCCTTCTCCTACCATAACGCCAAAGAACTCCGGATTTTGTTCCAAAAAGTTTTCCGCATCATAGGAAACCTCCGGACCACCTGCCCAGATAACTGCATTCGGAAGAATTTTGGCTAAATCTGCCACCAGCTCCTTCACATAGGAAATATTCCAAATATAGCAGGAAAAGCAGATTACATCCGGATTTTCCTGATAAATGGATTTCAAAACTTCATCTTTATTCTGATTAATTGTATATTCTTTCAGCACAATATGATCGTGATACTTATTTGCATACGCATTTAGATCATACACTGCCAAATTCGAATGGATATATTTTGCATTGCATGCAGTTAATAATATTTTCATTCCCTGCTCCTGTCTATTTCAATTTATCTGTCAAATTTATGAACAGCTATGATTTTGTTACTGTTTACATTACGCGTAAACTGTAACACGATTTTACTATAAGAAAACGACCTGAGTCAACAAGACTCAGGCCGCATCCTCAACTTTATATTATGGATTAATAATTTAGGGGGCAATATTAAATGTACGAATTAACCAACTAATGGATATTTTGCTGCAAGTGCAGTAATAATTGCTTTTGCTTCTTCTTTCTTTTTGTCTCTCAGAGTCAGAGCAATTGCCTCTGCGATCTGATCCATATCTTCCGGCTGAAGTCCACGAGAAGAAACGGCAGCTGTTCCCAAACGAATACCACTTGTAACAAATGCTGACTGTGGATCATTTGGAATTGTATTTTTATTTGCAGTGATGTTTACTTCGTCAAGAAGGTTCTGCGCTTCTTTACCTGTAACACCAAGACTCTTCAGATCCATAAGCATCAGATGATTTTCTGTTTTTCCGGAAACAATATTGATTCCGCGGCTCATAAGACCTTTGCAAAGTGCCTGTGCATTATCAACGATCAATTTTGCATAATCTTTGAATTCCGGCTGTAAAGCTTCCTGGAAGCAAACTGCTTTTGCAGCGATCACATGCATCAGAGGACCACCCTGAATTCCAGGGAATACTGCTTTGTTGAAGTTGAATTTTTTAGCGGTTTCTGCATCGGCCAGAATCAGACCTCCACGTGGTCCGCGAAGTGTTTTATGTGTAGTTGTTGTAACAACGTGTGCGTATGGGAATGGGCTTGGATGCTGTCCGCCTGCAACCAAACCTGCAATGTGAGCAATATCTACCATCAGATATGCACCAACTTCATCTGCGATTTCACGGAATTTTTTGAAATCAATTACACGAGCATATGCACTTGCACCTGCTACGATCAGTTTTGGCTGTACTTCTTTTGCAATGCTGCGAACTTTTTCATAATCAATCACACCATCATCTTCTACACCATAATGCTGTGCATTGAAATAAGAACCTGACATGTTCGCCGGTGAACCATGAGAAAGATGTCCGCCGTGATCAAGGTTCATACCAAGTACAGTATCCCCAGGCTGAAGCATTGCATAGAATACAGCCATATTTGCCTGTGCACCGGAGTGTGGCTGAACATTTGCATATTCACATCCAAACAGTTCTTTTGCACGATCAATTGCAATCTGTTCTACTTTATCAACAACTTCACATCCGCCATAAAATCTTTTTCCCGGATATCCTTCTGCGTATTTATTTGTTAAAGGGCTTCCCATTGCTGCCATAACAGCTGTGCTTACCCAGTTTTCTGAAGCTATTAATTCGATATGAGAATTCTGACGATCAAATTCTTCCTGAATCAGTTCAGCGATCTCACTGTCAACTTTTTTTACATCATCCAATGAATACATATTCTTCCTCCTGGTCAGTCGTATATAATTTCTAACACATACGTGAGATTATACTATCGCGTTTTTCGATTGTCAAGAACGAAAAATACATTTGTTCGCTGCAGACATACATTTTTATTTATTTTCTTTTTTACACTAAATCATAAAAGTTTTGCTTGCAATTTTTTTTAGAATGTGTTAGCATAACGTTCGTAGCAAATTTGCTAAATGCCCAGATAGCTCAGTTGGTAGAGCAGAGGACTGAAAATCCTCGTGTCGCTGGTTCGATTCCGGCTCTGGGCATTTTTTTATTGCCTTTTCGTGCATTTTCTTGTATAGTCATCTTCATTATTATTCATATCAATCGTCATTCTTCATATTCATTATTATCTTTTATGTTCATCATTTTTCTTGTACATCCCCCTATTTTCCGTTACAATTATTTTATACTTATCTTATGAAGAAATAAAAATTTTTATAATAAATATATAGAAATGAGGTACGATTCATGAGTAATACAAGAATTGAGACAAAATGTCTCCATGCCGGCTATTCTCCATCCAAAGGAGAACCTTGTGCTCTTCCAATTTACCAGAGTACAACTTTTAAATACGATACCACCGATGAAATGGGACAGCTTTTTGATTTGAAGGCAGATGGTTACTTCTACACACGTCTTGCAAATCCTACAAACGATGCCGTTGCTGCAAAAATTGCCGCGCTCGAGGGTGGTGTTGCTGCAATTCTTACTTCCTCCGGACAGGCAGCGAACTTTTATGCAATCTTTAATATTTGTGAAGCCGGTGATCATGTTGTTTCTGCTTCTACGATCTATGGCGGAACATTTAACTTACTGGCAGTTACATTGAAAAAACTCGGCATCGACTGTACTTTTGTTGATACTGATGCTTCACCGGAAGAAATTGCTGCCGCATTTAAACCAAATACAAAAGCAGTATTTGCAGAAACCATCGCAAATCCGGCTCTGGTCGTTCTTGATATTGAAAAATTTGCAAAAGCTGCTCACGATCACGAAGTACCGCTCATTGTTGACAATACCTTTGCAACGCCTGTAAATTGCCGTCCATTTGAATGGGGTGCAGACATCGTAACTCATTCCACTACAAAATATATGGATGGACACGGACTTCAGGTGGGCGGTGCCATTATTGACAGTGGAAATTTTGACTGGGATGCATATGGCAACAAATTCCATGGTTTAACAACTCCGGATGAATCCTACCACGGTATTATCTATACCAAACAATTTGGTAAAGCCGCTTATATTACAAAAGCGACCTCTCAGTTGATGCGAGACCTTGGTGCAATCCCTTCACCAAATAATTGTTTTCTATTAAATATCGGTCTTGAAACACTTCCTCTGCGTATTGAACGTCATTGCTATAACGCTCAGATAGTAGCCGAATATCTGAATGCACATGAAAAAGTTTCAAAAGTTAACTTTGCCGGACTTCCAACGGATAAATATTATGACCTTGCTCAGAAATACATGCCAAACGGAACCTGCGGTGTTATCTCATTTGAATTAAAAGGCGGACGCGATGCTTCCGTTCGTTTTATGGACAGCCTTGAGCTTGCAAACATCTGTACACACGTTGCAGCATCTAAAACAATGGTTTTACATCCGGCAAGTCACACACATCGCCAGATGAACGATGCACAGCTTGCTGAAGCCGGTGTATCTCCTGGATTAATTCGTCTTTCACTCGGAATCGAGCATGTAGACGATATCATCGCTGATTTAGATCAGGCACTGAAAAACGCATAAAAATAAGGAGTCGTTGTCCTATCGTCAAATGTAATCAGACTACATTTTCTATAGCACAACGGCTCCTATTATTTTTTATTTGTACTTTTTTATCCTAAAAAGCTTAATCCTGCAATAAATATACATCCGTATAAAACATTCCTTTTGCATCGCCTTCTTCGTGGGTTGCAACATAAATATCAATACAATTGTCGGTAATGCCGCCGCCACAGTCCTCTGCGACGTATACCTGCCCATTTACGACAACTTTAGATCCATAAGGAATCTGTGATGGATTAACTGCAATTGTATGATTTGTAGTCGCTGTAACGCCTGTAGATGTAATTCCGTTTGCCCATGGTCCACAGCAAATACTGCAAGGGCAATAATGTGTGATACGGAATTTTCCCAATGGAACAAGGGATGCATCTGAAGACACAGCAATCGGCGTACCAATCTGTACACCGGCTTCTGATGTTTTAACTTCCGGAACCGCTTCTACCGCTTCGGCAAATAAACCATCTCCACCACTTTTGTGAATAGAACCTTCGTTATCCAGGTTTGTCTCATCTTCATTATCCTGTGTTGTGTCTGATGACTCACCTGTATCTTTGTTCTCTTTTTCTACTTCTTCGGATTTCGCATCCAAAGTCTCATTAGATAAGTCTTCCGTACCTGCTGTTGTCTCGT
>JAUNCI010000019.1:0-13508 GCA_030526665.1 Eubacteriales bacterium | reverse complement strand
ATCTTCTGCAGTCTTATCTGATGTAGCTTCGGTATCTTCTGCAGTTTCCCCTGATATATCATCTGTGTTTTCTGTGGTCTCTTCCTTTGTATTCACGATGTCTTCCGGCACTTCATCTTCATCCGGCTCGAACATAGAATTTAAGATATATCCTTCAACAATTTCACCGTTTTCTGCAGAAAAACTTACTTTGCTCCAATTGCTGTCAATTGCCTCAATTTTGGTAACTTCCTGTGAAGCACTTACTTTACCGCTTACCTCACCATCTTTTTTACTTGGATAATCTAAAATCTCACAGTCCTGCGCTATTACTTTTGTCTCAGAAACGCTCTCGATTTTGTGTTTTTCACACAGCACTGAATCCGGTACATATCCGGAAAACTTTGTTCCCGCATCGATCCAATATACTTTACTCCAGCCATTGCTGCAGACAGCCGTTCGATCTACTTCCATTCCATTTTTCAAAATCCCAAGAATGTTTGATGTATTTCCCGGTGAAGCATATACATTCACTTCCTTGACATTGATATAGAAATGATCGGAACGCTCAACCATATAAACGGTTGTGCCTGCCCCATCTCCTATCTCAAAAACAGGAATTGTATTTCCGGCCTGTTTGTTTATTTCTGTCACTTCCTGGTAACTTAATACATCTGCATGCACAGATACCGGAATTGTTAAAAAAGAGCACAATGCCGCTATTTTAATAAAATTCTTCATAAGGTTATCTCCTTCTGAAAAAAGCTTTCTCATCATTATCCTGATAGTGTAGCACACCTGTTTTTTATTTTCAATCGACTCACCTTTTCATATATATGATTTCACAGTAATTTCAGAATTTATTTATAATTTATTATTCAAACTTCTCTAACATTATTATCTATTTACACTTTTGCATAACAAGTATCATTACTTAATTTTATTTTTTTCAAAAAACATTTGACAAATCAATATATCTACGCTATACTATCACTTGTGTTAAGGAACACAACAAAACGAAATGCGATAGTGGCGTAGTTGGTAACGCGCGACCTTGCCAAGGTCGAGACCGCGGGTTCGAGCCCCGTCTATCGCTCTAAGGATTCTGATTATATCAGAATCCTTTTTTTATTCTACACTGATTTTTTCATTTAATAAATCCCCATGCATTTTCTATATTTTCTGCAAACTACAACTCAAAAAACTCCCCTTATATAGATCTGGATTACATATCCTTTTCTATATAAGGGGAGTTCTAATTATAAACTGATTAGTGATGGAACAGACGGATTCCTGTGAATGCCATTGCCATTCCGTATTTGTTGCAGGTTTCGATTACTGCATCGTCACGTACAGAGCCACCTGGCTGTGCGATGTATTTTACGCCGCTTTTATGTGCTCTTTCAATATTATCACTGAATGGGAAGAATGCATCAGATCCAAGTGTTACATTGTCCATCTGATCCAGCCATTCTCTTTTCTCTTCTCTTGTAAATACTTCCGGTTTTACTTCAAAAATTCTTTCCCACGTACCGTCTGCCAGTACATCCATGTATTCTTCTCCGATGTATACATCGATTGCGTTATCGCGTTCTGCACGGCTCAGAGTTGCTTTAAATGGAAGATTCAGAACTTTTGGACACTGACGAAGGAACCAGTTGTCTGCTTTCTGTCCTGCAAGTCTTGTACAATGTACACGAGACTGCTGTCCGGCTCCAACACCGATAGCCTGGCCGTCTTTTACGAAGCAAACTGAGTTAGACTGTGTATATTTGAGAACGATCAGAGATACTTTCATATCGCGTTTTGCTTCTTCTGATAACTCTTTGTTCTCTGTTACGATATTTGCAATCAGCTCATCGTTGATTGCCAGTTCCTGTCTGCCCTGTTCAAATGTTACACCATATACTTCTTTGTGTTCCAATGCTGCAGGAACATATTCCGGATCGATTTCAATTACATTGTAATTGCCTTTTTTCTTTGCACTGAGAATTTCCAATGCTTCTTCTGTATATCCAGGTGCAATTACACCATCTGATACTTCACGTTTGATCAGCATTGCTGTATCTTTGTCACATACATCTGAAAGCGCAATAAAATCACCAAATGAAGACATTCTGTCAGCACCTCTGGCTCTTGCATATGCACATGCGATCGGTGAGAAATTTTTCCAATCCATATCATCGACCCAGTAGATTTTTGCAAGTGTTTCTGATAATGGAAGACCAATTGCTGCACCGGCCGGTGATACGTGTTTGAAAGAAGTAGCTGCAGGAACACCTGTTGCTTTTTTCAGATCACGTACAAGCTGCCATCCGTTAAATGCATCCAAAAAGTTAATGTATCCAGGTCTTCCGGAAATTACTTTGATTGGAAGGTCAGATCCATCTGCCACATAAATTCTGGAAGGTTTCTGATTTGGGTTGCATCCATATTTCAGTTCAAGTTCTTTCATAATAATATATTCCTCTCGATATAATAATTATAATTACTAATTCTGATTACTGATTTTTGTTGATAATTTTGCTTTCGTATTTTCCTGTTTCAATATCGATGTAACGAACGAACAGAGATACTTTATTATCTTCATTCAGATTTTCCCAAAGCATCTTTGCAAACTCATCCATATCATTTGGAATAGATACTAATTTCGGTTCTCCCTCGAAGCTTGGAAGCGGATTTCCGTCACATTTGTAAGTATGGATAAAGTGTCCTTCACCTGCTGCCGGATTTTCATAAGCAAAAGTATAACGATTGCACGAATCCGGATTTCCATTGTTGCTTTTCAGAATAGACATTGCATAGTTGTATTTTCCGTTTTCAATATGCATGATGCCTGAAATACGAGGTGTGTAGTTCGGGCCGTCCGGTTCAAACTCTCTGCTGCGTAAAGACTGTTCAAATGTCATCTGACGATCCATACCTTCATAAATAGTATCTGTCTGATCACCATTGGTTACGATTGTTTTATTTCCGAGAACACGAACAGGTGCATAAATGATCAGGCTTGGATCAACCAGTTTTGATGGATCAAATGCCTGTGTACGAATGCCTTCGCCTTCAACTGCAAAAATACGATTACGGCTGTTTTCGCTTCTTCCCATAATAAAATATGCTGTCACAGCTTTTTTTCCGTCTTCGGAACGTCCAATTACGATACCTCTTCCAGGATACGCATTTGTCTTTAATTCATTTGCCAAACAAATCTTTTCCATAATTTTCCTCCCAAATCTTTATACATTGTTTTTTGTTTCCTATCATAGAAAACAGACCTGCTGTTTATTCAGCAGGCCTGTATGCTCTCAAAATACACTTTTATTTATCATCCACACTGTAGTTTGGTGCTTCTTTTGTAATGTGGATATCATGTGGATGAGATTCTTTCAGTGATGCTGCTGAAATTTTTACAAATTTGCCTGTCTGTTTCAGTGTTTCGATATTTGGAGCTCCACAATATCCCATACCTGAACGAAGGCCTCCAATTAACTGGAAAATAGTATCTTCAACAGTTCCTTTGTATGCAACACGTCCCTCTACACCTTCCGGAACAAGTTTCTTAGCGTCCTGCTGGAAATAACGGTCTTTACTTCCGTTTTCCATTGCTGCGATTGAACCCATACCACGATATACTTTGTATTTTCTACCCTGATACAGCTCGAATGTTCCCGGGCTCTCATCACATCCGGCGAACATGCTACCCATCATACATACGTTTGCACCGGCAGCAATTGATTTTGTAACATCGCCTGAATATTTGATACCACCATCGGCAATAATCGGAATCCCATAGCGATTTGCTACTTCATAACAATCCATAACAGCTGTAATCTGTGGTACACCGATACCTGCAACAACACGTGTTGTACAGATAGAACCAGGTCCAATACCAACCTTAACAGCATCAACTCCGGCCTGAATCAATGCCTCTGTTGCAGCTCCTGTTGCAACGTTACCGGCAATTACCTGCAGTTCCGGGAATTTTTCTTTGATTTCTTTGACAGCTCTGATAATATTTGCAGAATGTCCATGTGCAGAGTCAACAACGATAACGTCAACTTTTGCATTTACAAGAGCTTCTACTCTGGCAAGAACATTTGCAGTAATACCTACTGCAGCTCCGCAAAGCAGACGTCCCTGATCATCTTTTGCTGCCATAGGATATTTGATCTGTTTTTCAATATCTTTGATCGTAATCAAACCTTTTAAATTGAAGTTTTCATCAACGATCGGAAGTTTTTCTTTTCTGGATTTTGCAAGAATCTTCTTTGCTTCTTCCAAAGTAATGCCTTCCTGAGCTGTAATCAGCCCTTCTGAAGTCATAGATTCTTTGATTTTTTTAGAAAAGTCTGTTTCAAATTTTAAGTCACGGTTTGTAATAATACCAACCAGTTTGCGGCCTTCTGTAATCGGAACACCGGAAATACGGAATTTGGCCATCAGTTCATCAGCATCTGCCAATGTATGTTCTGGAGAAAGGGAAAATGGATCTGTGATAACGCCATTCTCTGATCTTTTAACTTTATCAACTTCTTCAGCCTGATCTTCAATAGACATATTTTTGTGGATGATACCAATACCGCCCTGTCTTGCCATAGCAATAGCCATACGATGTTCAGTTACAGTATCCATACCAGCACTCATTAAAGGAATATTTAACTTAATTTTCTTTGTTAAATAAGTACTAACATCAACCTGATTCGGAATCACTTCTGAATATGCCGGAACCAATAAGACATCATCAAATGTAATGCCCTCGCCGATAATTGTTCCCATTCTATATCCTCCCTTGTTCATAAAAATTCTTTATATCGAATTGTCATTTAGTGTAGCAAAATAAATATTTAATGTCAACCAGAATTCTTTTGCAATCTTCCGGTTAATCATTCAAAAATACTTTCGATGGTGAATTTTTTTTCATAAGTTCGCATAAATATTCATCCGCTTCAAGAATAACTTCATTGATTTCTTCTTTACTTCTGACGATCAACGAGATTCTTTTGTGCTCATTATTTCCGGATGAAAAATCTTTTACTTTAATTTTTGGATTATTGTGATAATAATCCAGACGATGGCCTGTCGTTAATGCAACAATTTCAACATCATTCATAGACAAAGAAATAACTTTTTTACGTTTTGCCTTTGAAAAGATTGCATCAATGTCCAATTCTCCGTTCACAAATAAATATTCATATTCCACATCTGTTCTCGGAAAAATAAAATAACAGGCTGCAACCATGGCAATTGCTAAAATCCATAGAAGTGAATTTACTATTAAGCCTGCCAAAAACATAAGTACCGTCACAGCACACATTCCAATTTTTATGAGAGTGTCGGTCGAGCGATGTTCTCTTTTGACCAACACCTCACAGTAGGAATCGTTCATCTCTCATCCTCCTTATCCTTTTTCCATGTATATAAGAGATATTTATATACACATATACTGTAATATACGTTCACACTTATAATCAGTATATCAAAAAAATAAGACAGTGTCCATGAAACAAGTTCAGGACACTGTCTTTTATTTTTAAATTCTGTAATTCAATTTTTGATTACATCATTCCCATTCCAGGGTTTCCAGCCGGCATCTGTGGTACATCTTCTTTGATGATTCCAACAACAGATTCAGTTGTAAGTAATGTAGATGCAACACTTGTTGCGTTCTGAAGAGCGCTTCTTGTTACTTTTGCAGGGTCAAGGATTCCTGAGCTTACCATATCAACATATTCTTCTTTGTAAGCATCGAAACCAACACCTACTTCAGATTCTCTTACTTTGTTGATGATTACAGATCCTTCAAGTCCTGCGTTTGCAGAAATGTGGAATAATGGAGCTTCGAGAGCTTTCAGGATGATTTTAGCACCTGTTTTTTCATCACCTTCCAGTGTTTCAGCAAGTTTAGCAACTTCTTTGGAAGCGTGGATATATGCAGAACCACCACCGGAAATGATACCTTCTTCTACTGCTGCTCTTGTAGCTGCAAGTGCATCTTCAAGACGAAGTTTTGCTTCTTTCATTTCTGTTTCTGTAGCAGCACCAACACGGATTACAGCAACACCACCTGCAAGTTTTGCAAGTCTTTCCTGAAGTTTTTCTTTGTCAAATTCAGAAGTTGTTTTTGCGATCTGTGAACGGATGCCTGTTACACGATTTTCGATTTCTTCTTTGTTACCCATACCGTCAACGATTACTGTATTGTCTTTTGAAACTTTTACAGATTTTGCACGTCCAAGCTGAGCAAGTGTAGCTTCTTTGAGGTCAAGACCGATTTCTTCAGAAATTACCTGACCGCCTGTAAGAACAGCGATATCCTGAAGCATATCTTTTCTTCTGTCACCATATCCAGGAGCTTTTACAGCTACTACCTGGAATGTTCCTCTTAATTTGTTAAGAATCAGAGTTGTGAGTGCTTCACCTTCAACATCTTCTGCAACAATGAGAAGTTTTGCCCCTGACTGAACAACCTGTTCCAGAAGTGGAAGAACTTCCTGGATGTTGCTGATTTTTTTGTCAGTGATCAGGATGTATGGATTGTCAAGGTTTGCTTCCATTTTGTCAAGATCAGTTGCCATATATGCAGATAAATATCCACGGTCGAACTGCATACCTTCAACAAGGTCAAGTTCTGTATGCATTGTTTTGGATTCTTCTACAGTGATTACGCCATCGTTAGATACTTTTTCCATTGCATCTGCAACAAGCTGTCCAACACTCTCATCACCAGCTGAAATTGCAGCAACGTTAGCGATCTGAGATTTTCCGCTGATTTTCTGGCTCATAGATTTAATTGCTTCTACAGCACAATCAGTAGCTTTTTTCATTCCTTTTCTAAGAACGATCGGGTTTGCACCTGCAGCAAGGTTTTTCATTCCTTCGTTTACCATTGCCTGAGCAAGTACAGTAGCTGTTGTTGTTCCGTCACCGGCAACATCATTTGTTTTAGCTGCAACTTCTTTGATCAGCTGAGCTCCCATATTTTCAAAAGCATCTTCAAGTTCGATTTCTTTTGCGATTGTTACACCGTCGTTTGTGATAAGCGGAGCACCGAATGGTTTGTCAAGAACAACGTTACGTCCTTTCGGTCCAAGTGTTACACGAACAGTATTTGCGAGCTGGTTTACACCTTTTTCAAGAGCAGCTCTAGCTTCTGCGCCAAATTTAATTTCTTTTGCCATGATTTAGATCCTCCTGATTTCTTATTTCATGATAGCCAGGATATCTTCCTGTTTGATTACCATGTATTCTTCACCATCAACTTTAACTTTTGTTCCGGCATACTGAGCAAAAATTACTCGATCACCTTCCTGAACTTCCATTTTTACTTCTTTACCATTTACAACACATCCAGGTCCTACAGCAATAACAATTGCCTGCTGCGGTTTTTCCTGTGACTGACCCGGAAGAACGATTCCGGATTTTGTTGTTTCTTCTGCTTCTAACTGTTTTAATACAACTCTGTCACCTAATGGTACTAATTTCATGGTTATATCCTCCTTAATGATTTATGAGCGATTAATAATATATTCATCATATAAGATTGTTTGCTAGCACTCACTAAACTCGAGTGCTAATCACTTTCCTTATAATATTGAATCCAGGACAAATCTGCAAGTTTGATATTCTGTACCAAACCATAAGTTTTCTCAGATTATCTCTTGTTTTCTCATTTTTTCTCGTTTTTTCTTAACTCGCGAAGTTCTTTCAGTTCTTCAAACACCATATCATTCTGAACGCGAATATAAGTACCTCGCATTCCGGAAGAACGAGACTCAATAACTCCGGCACTTTCAAATTTACGAAGTGCATTTACAATAACGGATCTGGTAATTCCAGCACGGTCCGCAATCTTGCTTGCAACAAGTATTCCCTCTTTTCCTTCAAGTTCGTCAAAGATATGAAAAATCGCTTCTGTTTCAGAAGAAGAAAGTGTATTAAACGCAGATTTAATATCTTGTTTTTTACGATCTTCTTCCGCGTATTCTTCGTGAACCGAACGCATCATCTCAAGTCCGACAACTGTCGTTCCATACTCGCTGACAATGATGTCGTCAATACCATACGGAATAGAGTTTCGATAAAGAAATACCGTTCCAAGTCTTTCACCGGCAATTTCGATTGGATTTACAATTCCGAGACAGGTCTGACTGATATTTTCAAAGCCTAGAATCTGCAAATTCACATTTTCCTTGATGGAAAGAATTCCAAGCAAACGTTCATTTAAAAGCGGATCGATCACTTTGCCTACGCAATCCTGCAAAAGTTCGTCCACTTTCTCAACGTCCTCGCAATATCCTACTCCAAGAACTTTGCCTCGTTTGCTGAGAACCAGCACATTCGATTCCAGTGTTTCTACCAGTATTTTACAGATATCATTAAAAGCGACCTTACTGGCACTATTGTTATGCAGCAGGTTATTTATTTTTCTGATTTTATCCAATAATTGAACACTCATTTTTCTGCTTTATCCTTTGCTTCTACATAGCCGCAATTTTCATCGATGCAGACAAGCTTACTGCCCTTTTCCACCAGAACATTTCCACATGATGGACATCTTTTGGAGGATGGTTTCTGCCATGACATAAAATCACATTCCGGATTGTCTACACATCCATAATATTTGCGACCTTTTTTTGTTTTCTTTAGTACGATATCCTTGCCGCATTTCGGACAAGCAACACCGATTTTTTCAAAATATGGCTTTGTATTTCTGCATTCCGGGAATCCCGGGCATGCCAGAAAGCGACCGTGCGGGCCATATTTAATGACCATATTTCTGCCACAATTTTCACAGATCGTATCTGTTACTTCATCTTTGATTTCCACTTTTTCAAGTTTTTTTTCTGCGGCATCCACATCTTTTTTCAAATCCGGATAGAAGTTACGCACAACCGTTTTCCACTGTACGGTTCCTGCTTCCACACAGTCAAGAAGACCTTCCATTGTCGCTGTGAAATTAACATCTACAATACTTGGAAATTCCTGTTTCATGATGTTGTTAACAACTTCTCCAAGTTCCGTAACATATAGATTTTTCTGTTCTTTCGCCACGTATCTTCTGCTGATAATCGTCGTGATCGTCGGTGCATAAGTACTTGGACGTCCGATTCCCTGTTCTTCCATCGCCTTTACAAGAGATGCCTCTGTGAAATGTGCCGGTGGCTGTGTGAAATGCTGCTCCGGTTTTAATTCCTTCAGCGAAAGCTTCATACCCTTCTCAAGACTCTGATTCAGAACATTTCCTTTTTTGCTGTCTTCTTCATCCATATAAACAGATAAGAATCCATCAAACATTACTTTTGAAGCGGCAACAGTGAAAGTATAATCACCGGCAGATATTTTAACGGAAGTGGTCTCGTATTTTGCCGGTGCCATTCTGCTGGCTGTAAATCGTTTCCAGATCAGCTGATATAAACGAAACTGATCTCTGGAAAGAGATTCTTTGATTTTCACAGGAATACGGCTAATATCCGTTGGTCGAATCGCTTCATGCGCATCCTGAATTTTCTGATTATTTTTACTGTTTTTTTCACTGGTGGAAACATAGTTTTCGCCATACTGCTCACTAATGTATTTTCTGGCTGCAGTGTCTGCTTCTTCTGAAACTCGTGTAGAGTCTGTACGAAGATAAGAGATTAAACCAACCGTTCCGCTGCCTTTTACATCCACACCCTCATACAGCTGCTGTGCAAGACGCATTGTTTTCTGAGTTGAGAAGTTCAATGTCTTTGCAGCTTCCTGCTGTAAGGTACTTGTTGTAAATGGAAGCGGCGCATTTTTGATACGCTCACCTTTTTTCACTTCGCTGATCTCATATTCCTGATTCTCAAGAGATTTCAGGATCACATCCATTTCTTTACGATTTTTGATTGCCAGTTTCTTGTCTGTTCCGTAGAATTTTGCGTGAAGTGTTTTCTTCTCGCCCGGAACCTGGAATTCTCCTTCCAGTGACCAGTATTCTTCCGGAATAAATGCATTTATTTCTTCTTCGCGGTCACAGATGATACGAAGTGCAACCGACTGGACGCGTCCTGCACTTAGACCACGTTTTACTTTTGCCCACAAAAGCGGGCTGATGCTATAACCAACCATTCTGTCCAGCATACGACGTGCCTGCTGTGCATCGACCAGATCCATATCAATTTTTCTGGCCTGCTTGATCGAAGCTTTTACCGCTGTTTTTGTGATTTCATTGAAAGTAATACGTCGTAATTTATCAGGATTCTCTTTTAAAGCCTGTTTTAAATGCCATGAAATCGCCTCACCCTCGCGGTCCGGGTCAGTTGCAAGATATATTTTATCTGCTTTTTTGGCTTCTTTGCGAAGTTTAACAAGCAATTCGCCTTTGCCTCGAATCGTTATATATTTGGGTTCATAATCATTTTCAATATCAATACCAAATTGACTTTTCGGGAAATCTCGAACGTGACCGTTCGAAGCTTCTACCTCATAATTGGCACCCAAAAATTTCTTGATTGTTTTCACCTTCGCAGGTGATTCCACAATCACTAAATATTTTGCCATGATACTCGCTCCTGCATTTTATATTTCAAAGAATATACGTACCTATATTGTTCGGATTTAGGACGTAAATCGAAACAACTATACACCAATTACTGTTTTCTTTCAAGTCAATTCTTAATATTATCTGATTTTTTCGCGAATTTTCGTTTTTGTACATACATATTTCACAAAATCTCATTGTCTGCAGCTTTCTTGCAACGAGTTTCTTCTATATTATATGTATTTTTATATATTTGTACCTACACACGTTTAGAGGTGGACGTCATCTCACATCTGATATAGTTATGCAGACCTGTTTCCCGTATCATTCCCTGCAGTTCCAATTGCAGAAGTGCATTACACAAATCACCATATCCCAATCCGGTTTCTTCGGTTAATGTCTCAATGTTTTTGGGTTGTAAACTCAGACAATTATATACTTCTTCCTGATTTTTATCCTGAAAGCAATGCTTTTTTCGCATTTTTTCTTTCTCTCCGAAGATACCGGAAACATTTATCCCAAGCTCTTCCAGAATTACTTCCGGACAGTAAGCAATCCCTGCCCCATCATAAATCAGTCGGTGACAGCCAATACTCAAAGAATCATTGATGGAACCGGGAAGTGCATAGACACTTTTCCCTTGCTCCATAGCATAATTGGCGGTTATTAAAGATCCGCTTTTATCTTTCGCCTCTATTACAAGAACAACATCTGCCAGTGCACTGATAATTCGATTTCGTATTGGGAAATGATGTGGCAGCGCCGGTGTTCCGGGCGGATATTCACTGATAATTCCTCCATTTTGATGCAAAATTCTATGATACAATGCTTTATTTGCACTCGGATAGCAGGTTTCCGGTCCACATCCCAATACAGCAAATGTCGGCGTTTTTCCTTCCAACGCTCCCTTATGCGCTTCCGCATCGATTCCATAAGCCAAACCACTGATAACCTGTACACCGGCATTACTGAACACTTTTGCAAACTCGAATGCCTGAATCCTTCCATAACTGCTGCACATTCTCGCACCGACAATCGCAACTGTCGGCAGGTCTTCCCGCGGTAAATTTCCACTCCAATATAAATCTGTCGGCATATGCGAATAATTTTGAAAACGCTTCGGATAATGCTCTGACTGATCTGTCAAATGTAAAATATCTGTCTTCATATAGTTTCTCCTTTAACAAATGCCTTTGGCTTAATTCCAATATTTTTTATCTATGGTTTTGTAATTCAAAGCCTCTGAAATATGATTGGATTCGATCATATCTTTTTGTTCCAGATCAGCGATCGTTCTGGCTACTTTTAGAATTTTATGATAGGAACGCATACTGAACTTCATTTTTTCGTATGCCAGATCCAGAAGCTTTTCTGCCTCTTTTGTCATAGGACAATATTTTTCAATTTCACGCCCGATTAGCTGTGCATTAAATCGTATCGTTTCCTTTTTGAATCGATCACTCTGAATTTGTCTGGCTATTTCTACCCGTTTTCGAATTTCCTGCGAAGTCTCTCCTTTTTCTTTCTGTTTGATCTGCTGCAGGTCCACTTCTGCTACTTCTGTACATATATCGATTCGATCCAATAAAGGCTGTGAAATTTTTCTCAGATACTGCGTTACTTCCCTCACACTGCATCGACAGCGATTCATATCCGGATAATAGCCGCATGGACAAGGATTTATGGCAGCAACTAAAAGAAAATCCGCTGGAAACACATAGGTCTTCCCCGCTCTGGAAATCTGTATTTTTTTGTCCTCCAGAGGCTGCCGCAGCGTCTCCAGGCACTCTCGGGAGAATTCTGCCATTTCATCCAGAAATAAGACGCCTCTGTGTGCCAATGTAATTTCTCCGGGTGTTGGAATCATTCCTCCTCCCGACAGAGATTTCGGTGTGCTGGTATGATGCGGATTTCGAAATGGTCTGTTACGAATCAGCGGAAATTTCGGAGATAAAAGACCGGCGATACTGTAAATTCTCGTGACTTCCACTTCTTCCTCAAATGTCATCTGCGGCATAATTGTCGGAATCCTTTTCGCCATCATTGTCTTCCCGGCTCCCGGAGAGCCTATATAAAGGATATTGTGAAATCCACTGACCGCAATCTCCGTCGCTCTTCTCGTTGCAACCTGTCCGTACACTTCTTCGAAATCCACCGTTTCAGTCTTTTTTGCTTCGCACGTACCGTCGACTACTTCTATATCTTTTGATTCTTCGAACTGCGGCGATAAAAGTGCAGTAATCATTTCTTTTAGATTTTCCACACCAATCACCGGCATATCTTTCAGCAGACGTGCTTCTGCCAGATTTCCTTTTGGAATAATACAGAACCGACATTTCAGCTCACGTGCCTTTATGATAATCGGCAATACACCTGAAACCGGGCGGACATCGCCATTCAAGCTTAGCTCGCCAATCATCATCACCTTTTTCAAAAGCCCGGGGTCCAGAATTCCCGAAGCAGCCAATACGGCCGCTGCCACGGGCAAATCATATCCGGCACCCTCCTTTCGAATATCAGCAGGTGAAAAATTCACAGTAACACGTTTGGGCGGCAGACTGATTCCATTATTACGAAACGATGTCCGCACCCGATCCTGTGCTTCACGAACCTGTGCCGATGGAAATCCCACCATTGTAAAAGACGGCAGACCATCACTGACATCTGCCTCTACACGAATCGGACACACATCCAGCCCCAGAATAGCTGCGGTTAATACATTTGCAAACATAGTTATCCTTTCCATAAGAAATCATGACCCCGATTCCCCACAGATTTCCTATTCAATTATAAATTAGGGATTTTAAATGATTTGAAGATAAAGATTCAAACATAAAGATATAAAAGATAGATTTAAATTTAAAATGATCACAAAATGAAAGTCTTCTCTACTGAGTTCAACCCTCGTAGAACCAGACTTTGATAAAAAGATATATAAAGATTATAATTCACAATACCGAAAAATGTAAAGATACTCTGAACCGGCAATATATTCACAAACATTAAAATACTATAAACTCTGAATATC
>JAUNCI010000018.1 GCA_030526665.1 Eubacteriales bacterium | reverse complement strand
AGAAAAAATAGAAGATATCGGCGGCATTCGACTTATTTGCCAATTTGAAGAGGATATCGAAACCGTTGCTAACTTAATTAAAAATCGTTCGGATATGCGTGTAAAAAGCGTAAAAGACTATCTGCGCAATCAAAAACAAAGTGGTTATCGTAGCTACCATATGATAATTAATTATCGGGTAGAAACGATTTCAGGACCAAAAGATATTCAAATTGAAATTCAGATTCGTACAATGGGTATGAATTTCTGGGCAACGATCGAGCATTCCCTGCAATATAAATATAAAGGAGATATTCCGGAACATGTTGCAGAACGTCTGACAAAATCATCCAACGCAATTGTTGCACTGGATCGAGAAATGTCGCTTGTTCGTAATGAAATTATGGATGCTCAGATTTCCTCTCAGATACAGGCGAATCTGATCAAAGATATTTTAAGTAATATCCAAAATATGTATAAGCTCTCAAACAAACGAGAAGTAATGAAGATACAGGATGAATTCTTCCGTGTTTATCAGACAAAAGATATTCAGCAGCTGGAACGTTTTCATCGACAGCTGGATATCATTGCCGAGGGCTATCGTGCGCAATCAATTTAAATTACTTAGAGGGGTAGTTTATGCAATTATTGCCGTTAACTAAAGAAGAAATGTTTCAAAGAGGATGGTCGCAGCCGGATTTCGTTTATGTGACCGGTGATGCATATGTGGACCATTCCTCTTTTGGTACTGCAATTATCAGCAGATTACTGGAACGTCATGGATACAAAGTTTGCATCATTGCACAGCCCGATTGGAGAAAAAAAGAAAGTGTTGCTGTTTTTGGGGAACCAAGACTTGGTTTTCTCGTATCTTCCGGAAATATGGATTCTATGGTGAATCATTATTCGGTATCCAAAAAGCACCGACAAAAAGATTCCTATTCACCGGGTGGTGAGATGGGGCTTCGTCCTGACAGAGCAGTAATCGTATACAGTAACCTGATTCGACAGACCTATAAAAAGGTTCCAATTATTCTAGGTGGTATCGAAGCAAGTTTACGAAGACTTTCACATTATGATTATTGGGACAATAAAGTAAAACACAGTGTTTTGATTGATTCGGGTGCAGATCTTATTTCGTACGGAATGGGAGAACATTCAATCATTGAAATCGCAGATGCTTTAAACAGCGGGATTCCGATTGAAGAAATCACTTATATTAAAGGAACTGTATTTAAAACGAAAGACATATCACGCGTTTTTTCTTATACGGAATTGCCTGATTTTCAAACGGTATCGGAAAGCAAAAAGGCCTATGCCCAGAGCTTTGCCATTCAGTATCAAAATACCGATCCATTTACTGCAGATGTACTGGCAGAGTACTATGGAAATCGTGGCTATGTAGTCCAAAATCCTCCGGCACTGCCTTTGTCTGAGCAGGAAATGAATGATATTTATGATCTGCCTTATACCGGAACATATCATCCAAGTTATCGTGAAAAAGGCGGAATACCGGCGTTAGATGAAATTAAATTCAGTATTACAAGTAATCGCGGTTGTTTTGGCGGATGTAGTTTTTGTGCGTTAACGTTTCATCAGGGAAGAATTCTTCAGGTACGCAGTCATGAATCGATTCTGGCAGAAGCCAAACGCATGACAAAGGATCCAGACTTTAAAGGATATATCCATGATGTTGGCGGACCGACAGCAGATTTCAGACAGCCTTCCTGTCAGAAACAGCTGACAAAAGGAGTTTGTAAAAACAAACAATGTCTCTATCCGGAACCATGCAAAAATCTGGTAGTAGATCATAGTGATTACGTAAATCTGTTGCGAAAACTTCGTAAAATCGAAGGTGTCAAGAAAGTATTTATTCGTTCCGGAGTTCGTTTTGATTATGTTGTTGCAGATAAAAATCCTGCATTTTTGAAAGAACTTACACAATATCACATGAGCGGACAATTGCGTGTTGCACCGGAACACGTATCGGATCAGGTTTTGAAATATATGGGAAAACCTTCGCATTCGGTATATACCAAATTTTTGGCAATGTATGATAAAGCAAATAAATCCATTGGGAAAGAGCAGTATGCCGTTCCGTATTTTATGTCTTCTCATCCGGGATGCACATTAAAAGAAGCCGTAAAACTTGCAGAATATGTCAGAGATCTTGGATATACACCGGAACAGGTTCAGGATTTTTATCCGACTCCGTCTACATTGTCAACCTGTATTTATTATACAGGGATACATCCGATTACGGGAGAATCTGTTTATGTTCCAAAAGATCCGCATGAAAAAGCAATTCAGAGAGCTCTCATGCAGTACAAAAATCCTGCTAACAGATCACTTGTACTGGAAGGATTGAGAAAAACAGGACGTATGGATCTCGTTGGATTCGGTCCGAAATGTCTTCTTCGTCCAGACAAAAATGAAGTAAATTCAAGAAAAAGTACAGGGGCAAACAGGATAACTTCTGATTCAGGAAGTAAACACTCGAGAAATCAGATTACAAAAAAGAACAATCAGAAAAAGAAAAGTACGATTCGAAATGTTCACAAAAAGAAATAAGAGTTGTACCGATTTAGATATCGGATTAAATAGAGGAGATTTATGACGAACACGACGAAAAAGCGCATTCGCAAAGGCGATATAGGGTATTTTAAGGCCGAAAAGAAACGTAAATTGATAATTACACTGATTTTATTTGCAGTGCCGTTGTTTATATTTTTTACATCTCTTATCTATTTTAAAACGCGAATGACAATCTGGACAGTAATTGCTGTTGTCGGTTGTATTCCGGCATGTAAATTTACCGTTGATCTCATTATGATTTGGATGAGAAAACCGATGGATCGTAATCTGTATGAAAAGATTGCTTCTCATGCGGAAGGACTTACAATGTCATATGAAATGTATATGACTTTTTATGAAAAAAGTGCATATATCGATGCATTTGTAATTTGTGGAAATACCGTTGTAGGTTACAGTTCAGATCCAAAAATAGATTGTAAGTTTATGGCCGAGAATTGTCAGAAACTTGTTCGCAAAAACGGATATAAAGTAGATGTAAAAATTTCAAAAGAACTTAGACCATTTCTGGAACGTCTTGATTCAATTCGAGAGAAAAAAGACTCTCTGGAAGAAGGGATTCCATTTACTCCGGATGAAAGATATCCGGATCTTTCCAGAAATGAAATGATCAAACATACCATTCTGGCATTGTGTATTTAGGAGAATCATGAAACAATTTACCATAAATGCAAATGAAGCAGGGCAGCGTTTTGATAAATATTTAGCCAAGCTTTTAAAGGAAGCTCCCAAAAGTTTTCTATACAAAATGCTTCGAAAAAAAAATATAACCCTGAACGGGAAAAAAGCAGACGGGACAGAAAAACTCTGCATCAATGATGAGGTAAAAGTTTTTCTAAGTGATGAAACATTCGATAAATTTCATGGTACAACAACCGTAGCTTATCCTACCTGTTCGCTAAACATTGTGTATGAAGATAAAGATGTATTGCTGATTAATAAACCTGTTGGAATGCTGGCACAAAAAGCAAAGGATAGTGATGTTTCCCTTGTAGAATATACCATAGGGTATTTATTGCAAAATCATTCCATTACAGAAAAAGAGCTTGAAACATTTAAGCCATCTATCTGCAATCGACTGGATCGTAATACGACAGGTTTAATTGCCGCAGGTAAGTCACTTGCCGGTTCGCAGGGATTATCTGAAATGTTTCGAAAGCGTACCTTACATAAGTATTATCTGTGTCTTGTTAAAGGAAAAATTGATCAGCCTGCTCATATTAATGGGTATTTATCAAAAGATCATAAAACAAATAAAGTAACAGTTTTGAAAACAGGTACAAATTCAGATCAGCTTCCAATCGAAACGCGGTACGTTCCACTGGGAAGTAAACACAATGTAACTTTATTGGAAGTAGAATTAATTACCGGTCGTACACACCAAATACGAGCACATCTGGCAAGTATTGGTCATGCGATCATCGGAGATCCGAAATATGGTGCGGCATCTGCAGGGGAGAAACAGAAAAACAAAAATTCTGTAAAATATCAGCTGCTGCATTCTTATAAACTGGTGATGCCACATATCGAAGGAGCGCTTCATCAGTTAAGTGAACAACAATATATCGCAGAAATACCGGAGTATTTTGAACGTATATTAAAAGAATATAATTTAGAGGAGAGTTATTATGCGCAAATTAAAGAATAATGAGCACGTTGATTCAGAAGTATCAGATACAAAAACTGCGGCTGATTTTGTCATAAAAGAAGAAACGAAAAAACCAACGATCAAGCAGACAATCTGGGAATATGTAAAAATGATCATTACGGTAATCGTAATTGTGTTTGTGATCAATAATGTTATTTTGATAAATGCAAGAATTCCATCAGCATCTATGGAACAAACGATTATGACCGGTGACCGTGTATTTGGTTTTCGTTTATCTTATGGAATTAACTGGAATCTTTTTGGCAAACAGATTTCCAAACAGTATTCTGATCCACAGCGTTATGATATTGTGATTTTTAGATATCCGGATGATGAAAGCCAGCTGTTTATCAAACGTTTGATTGGACTTCCGGGAGATACTCTGGTAATCTCTAAAGGTAAAGTTTATGTAATGAATGATTTCAAGGATACAGATAAACTTGAAATGGATCCTAAAACAAGAGAGTTATATGTAAACGGAGAAGTTTATGAATTAAACGAAGAGGATGCTCTGGACGACAGCTTTTGTCATGAACTTCCAAACGGAAGAGGAGATGGAATCTATCATGTTCCTGAAGATTGTTATTTCATGATGGGTGACAATCGAAACAATTCACATGACTCACGTTTCTGGGAAAATAAATATGTTCGTTTTGACCAGCTTGTTGGAAAGGCTATGTTCCGCTATTTCCCAACCCCTAAACTTTTAACTGCAAAATACGAGGATTAAATTATTATATGGCAACATGGAACAGTCGTGGACTTCGAGGTTCCACCTTTGAAGACCTGATTAATCGAACAAATGAACAATACATGGAGAAAAATCTGGCGTTGGTACAAAAAATACCAACGCCGATTACTCCTGTAAAAATGGACAAAGAACATCGACAGATTACACTGGCATATTTTGAACAGCGTTCTACAGTCGATTATATAGGTGCAGTACAGGGGATTCCTGTCTGTTTTGATGCAAAAGAGTGCAATGCCGATACGTTTCCTCTTGCAAATATTCATCCACATCAGATTGAATTTATGCAGAGATTTGAGAGACAGAACGGGGTTGCATTCATTTTGATTTTTTATACGAAATACAATGAATATTATTATCTCACACTACGTGAACTAATGAAATTTTGGAAGCGTATGCAAGAAGGCGGAAGAAAAAGCTTCCGCAAAGATGAATTAACTGCAAAATACTATTTGCCGCAAAAAGGATCATTTTTTGTTCCTTATCTGGATGGAATTTCCATTGATTTAGCGGAACGCGATTGACTTTTGCCGAATTTTTGCGTATAATTCGATATGTTTGTTTCGTGTGGTAGCACGTTACTTAACTAAAGCGTTATTTTTGAAAGGAGACTGTTTAATGCAGCGAATTTTTCACACACCGGAAGGTGTTAGAGATATATATGGAATAGAATGTGCACAAAAAAAGCAGTTAGAACAGAAAATTCATAATGTGTTTGAAAAATATGGATTTATGGACATTGAAACACCTACATTTGAGTATTTTGAGGTGTTTAGTAAAGAGGTAGGAACAACACCATCGAGAGAACTTTATAAATTTTTTGATCGTGAAGGTAATACGCTTGTTCTCAGACCTGACTTTACCCCTTCTGTATCACGCGCATGTGCTACTTATTTTGATGTAGAAGATGCACCGGTAAGGTTATGTTATACAGGAAACACTTTTATAAACAATTCGGAATATCGCGGTCGTCTGAAACAGTCTACACAAATGGGAATTGAGTTATTTGGAGATCCATCTTCCCTTGCTGACGCAGAAGTAATTGCACTTACGGTAGAAGCATTGCTTGCTGCCGGACTGAAAGAATTTCAGGTTAGTATCGGACAGGTAGATTATTTTAAATGTCTGCTTCAGGATGTTAATCTGTCAGAAGAAGAGGAAGAAAAACTTCGTTCGATTATTTCCTCCAAAAATTATTTTGCGGTAGAAGATTTTCTGAAAGAAAAAGAAATTTCAAAAGAAATCGCAAACGCTTTTATCCAGCTGCCTCAAATGTTCGGTGGCGTAGAAATGCTTGAAAAAGCAAAATTACTGACCTCTAATCGTGATGCGATCGTGTCTGTAGAACGTTTAGAGGAAATATACGATCTGCTGTGCGTCTATGGTTATGAAAAGTATGTGAGCTTTGATTTTGGTATGCTCAGTAAATATCATTATTATACCGGAATTATTTTTCAGGCATATACTTATGGAACCGGAGATGCAGTATTAAAAGGCGGGCGATACAACAATTTGATGAAACATTTCGGTACTCCTGCGGAAGCTGTTGGTTTTGCAATTATCGTAGATCAGCTTCAGACTGCAATTCATAGACAGAAAGTAGAAGTAGCTTCAAATGAAATGCCAATTTCCATATCTTACACAAAGGAAACATACAAGGAGGCAATCGAAGAAGCAACCAGACTCAGAAAAGAAGGGAAAAAAGTGGCACTTTGTCCATTAAAGGGTTAACTTATGAGATATCTTACATTTGCATTAACAAAAGGTCGTTTAGCGGAAAAGACTTTGGATATGCTTGAAAAAATCGGAATCACCTGCGAGGAGATTCGTGATAAACATACTAGAAAACTGATATTTGTAAATGAAGAATTAAAATTAAAATTCTTTTTGGCAAAGGGTCCTGACGTACCGACGTATGTTGAATATGGTGCGGCTGATATTGGTATTGTAGGTAAAGATACCATTATGGAAGAAGGCCGTAAGCTCTATGAAGTTATGGATCTTGGTTTTGGTGCATGTCGTATGTGTGTCTGCGGTCCGGAAAGTGCAAAAGAGATTCTGAACAGCAATCAGCTGATTCGTGTAGCAACAAAATATCCGAACATTGCAAAAGACTATTTTTATAACAAAAAACATCAGACAGTAGAAATTATTAAACTGAATGGGTCCATAGAGCTCGCACCGATCGTGGGTCTTTCAGAGGTAATCGTGGATATTGTTGAAACCGGAAGTACGCTGAAAGAAAATGGTCTTCAGGTTCTCGAAGAAGTCTGCCCATTATCGGCCAGAGTTGTAGTAAACCAGGTTAGTATGAAAATGGAAAATGAGCGTATCCGAAATCTGATTGAGGAACTCAGAAAAATTGTTTAATATTTGATTTTGAATAGCTTAAATGATAATCGCGTTATATTTATTTATTGGTTTGGAAAGGATATTATTATGCGTACCATTAAACTGACAAAAGAAAGTACAAAAAATCTTTTAAATGATTTATTAAAAAGAAGTCCGAACAATTATGGAAAATTTGAAGCTGCGGTTTCTGAAATTCTTTCTGAGGTGAAAGAAAAAGGAGACGAAGCACTGTTTGCTTATACGGAAAAATTTGACAAAGTAAAAGTCACACAGGAATCGATTCGTGTTACAGATGCGGAAATTGAGGAAGCATATAAAGCGGTAGATCCCTCTTTATTGGATGTTATTCGTAAGGCTCTTGTAAATATTCGTTCTTATCATGAAAAACAAAGACAAAACAGCTGGTTTACAAGTACAGAAGAAGGAACCATGCTTGGTCAGAAAGTAACGCCGCTTCAGAGAGTCGGCGTTTATGTACCTGGCGGGAAAGCAGTATATCCTTCGTCTGTTTTAATGAATATTGTCCCTGCAAAAGTCGCAGGTGTAGATCGCATTGTTATGACAACACCTCCGGGAAAAGATGGAAAAGTAAATCCATCCACCCTTGTTGCTGCAAAGGAAGCAGGAGCAGATGAAATTTATAAAGTTGGCGGAGCGCAGGCAATTGGAGCTCTTGCATATGGAACAGAAAGCATCAAAAAAGTAGATAAAATTGTTGGGCCGGGAAATATTTTTGTAGCTCTGGCCAAAAAAGCAGTTTACGGATATGTCAGTATCGATTCCATTGCCGGACCGAGTGAAATTCTCGTATTAGCAGATGACAGCGCCAATCCGAGATATGTTGCAGCAGACCTTCTTTCTCAAGCTGAGCATGACGAACTGGCCTCTGCAATATTAATCACAACAGATGCTGATTTTGCGAAAAAAGTTGAAAAAGAAGTCGAAGGCTTTGTGCAGGTATTATCCAGAAAAGAAATTATTGAAAAATCGCTTGATAATTTTGGCTATATTTTAATTGCCGATAGTATGGAAGAAGCGATTGAAGCAGCAAACGAAATTGCTTCGGAACATATGGAAATCGTAACCAGAAATCCATTTGAAGTAATGACCAAAATTCGTAATGCCGGAGCAATTTTTATCGGTGAATACAGTTCTGAACCACTGGGTGATTATTTTGCCGGTCCAAACCATGTTCTTCCTACAAATGGAACCGCAAAATTTTTCTCTGCACTTTCCGTTGATGATTTTATTAAAAAATCAAGCATCGTTTATTACTCAAAAGCTGCTCTGCAGTCGATTCATAAGGATATTGAGCAGTTTGCAAAATCAGAACAGTTAACTGCACATGCAAATTCTATTGCAGTTCGTTTTGAAGAAGAGAAATAATTTAGTATATATTACAGGAGATATTTATGAAAAAATTAATTATTCCATGCTTATATTTACGTAAGGAAAAAGCGGTTACCGGTTTCGGACAGAGAAATCTGTTCGCTGACGGAGATGCCAATGCTTTGGCTTCTTTTTACAGTGATCACGGTGCTGATGAATTACTGGTATTTGATTTTTCAGGAAACGACGATGAACATGAAAAGGCGATTGCAAAAATCAAAGAGATCTGCAATTCTGCAGAAATTCCTGTTATTGCAGCAGGAAATGTGAAGCGTATGGAAGACATCAAAAAATTGATCTATGCAGGCTGCGCAAAGACGGTTCTCAACTTTTCAAAACAGTCTAATATTAATTTATTAGAAGAAGTATCTAAACGCTTCGGAAAAGAAAAAATGATCGTCAGTGTTTCTGAGTTCAAAGAATTCAAAGAAAATCAGGTTTTAATTGAAACATATGCAGATGCTGTATTATGTTTGGATTCCTGCCAGAATAATATTGCAGAGATATCAAATATTCCGATTATCGTGCATACAGATGAAAGTAAAGCAGAAAAACTACAGGCACTTTTAAAAGGCGAATCCGTATATGGCCTTTCCGGCGGATACATCAGTTCTACAGAACTTGAAATCAATGCATTTAAACAGGAATGCAAAAAAGCCGATATTACCATGAATATCTATGAAAGTGCAATTTCATGGAATGAATTTAAATTGAATTCAGATGGATTGATCCCTGTAATTGTACAGGATTACAAAACCGATGAAGTTTTAATGATGGCATATATGAACGAAGACGCATTTCGTTTGACAATTGAAACAGGAAAAATGACTTACTGGAGCAGAAGCAGACAGGAGATCTGGGTCAAAGGTCTGACTTCAGGACATTTTCAGTATGTAAAATCCCTTTCCATCGATTGCGATCAGGATACCATTCTTGCAAAGGTCGCTCAGATTGGTGCGGCATGTCATACCGGTAATCGTTCCTGTTTCTATAAACCATTAATGAAAAAAGAATACGATGATACCAATCCTCTGCGTGTATTCCAGGATGTATATGATGTGATTCTTGATCGAAAAGAACATCCGAAGGAAGGTTCTTATACCAATTATTTGTTTGAAAAAGGAATTGATAAAGTTCTAAAAAAAGTTGGCGAAGAGTGTACGGAAATCGTAATTGCAGCCAAAAATCCGGATAAAGAAGAAATTAAATATGAGATTTCGGACTTTCTCTATCATGTAATGGTTCTGATGGCAATCAAGGATGTGACATGGGAAGAAATTACAAAGGAACTGGCGCGTCGTTAATGCACCAGAGACAAGGCTCGATGAGCTCGACTTGAATTAAATTTTCGAAAACGTATGGAAATGGAAGAGTAAGATGAAAAAAAGAAAAATCATTATATGCAGTCTTGTTGCATTGACGGTTCTTTCCTGTGGAGGCTACCTGGGCTGGTGTTATAAGCTGCAGGATGATGTCATATGGACCGATTATGTGGTAAATGGTGTTGCTATCAAAAATCTGACCACAGAGGAAGCAGAAAAAGCAATTCAGAACAAATTTGTTGAAGATTATCAGGACTGCCAATATACAGTTACAATTGCGCAGAAAGAGTATAATCTGGATGTATTTCCTGCCCTTTCAATCGATGCATCTGATATTGTTGCAGATGCATATTTAGCAGGTCATCGTGAATGGTATAAACGAGGACTCGATTATTATCGAAATTCCAAAATTGATAAAAGTATTGAAGTAGAAGTGACACCTGAGGTTTCTGATTCAGAATCTGTAATGAATCAGCTGAAGGATACCGATATTGCCGAAATCAATACTGTTGAAGAATCTGTATGTACGTTGGAAGAGGATAGACTTTCAATCCATAAAGGTCATGATGGTATTTGTGCAGATTACGATGCACTTATCGCCTCTATTGAATCCTACCTTGAGCAAGGAGAACTCAATAAAGAATTCGCCTGTCCTACAAAAAATGTCAAAATGAAATCCGTTGATTTGGAACCGTATTATCGTAAAATACATAAGTTAAAAGTAAACGCTGTTCTTGATCCGGTCGATCCAACACAGGTGCTTCCTTCCGAATTTGGTGTTTCATTCGATTTGGATTCAGCTGCCGAAAGCTATGAAAAAGCAGCGGAAGATTCCGACATTGAAATTATATTTGAATATGACACGCCGGATATGACAACGGAAGAATTGAAAAGCCTTATTTTCCGAGATGAGCTTTCGCATATAGAGGTAAAAGGTGCAGGTTCTTCCAACCGAATGGCCAATATCACTTTGGCCTGCAGCTTCTGTAATGAAAAAATACTCGCTCCCGGAGAAGTATTTTCTTACAATGATACAGTTGGAGAGAGAACTGCAGAACGCGGCTTCAAAGTAGCAGGCGTATACTCCAGCGGTACAGTGGCTCAGGGTATCGGAGGCGGAATCTGCCAGGTCTCATCAACGATCTATGATGCTGCGCTCTATGCAAATCTGGAAATTGTTGAAAGAAGAAATCATTCTTTAACGGTTTCTTATGTTCCTTTTGGAATGGACGCAACCGTTAACTGGGGAACACAGGATTTTAAATTTAAAAACAATACCGATTTTCCGGTGAAACTGCTTCTGGTTTATGAGGACGGTGTCGTAAAAGCAACTCTTCTCGGAACGAAACTGGATGCTAATATCGTTGAAATAGTTAATGAATCGACCGGTGGACTAAGCTGTGTCACTTATCGAAGAATCTATGATCCAAATGGAACTTTGATAAATGATGAGACCATTTCAAACAGCAGATACTCCGGTTATCATTAATGATTCGAATTTATATTAGATTTAGTAAGGTTTTAAATAAGGTTATTAAGTAATGTCAATAAATAATACATTTAAATACGCATTTAATAAAAGTCTTCCGGTCATGGCCGGATATGCAGTTCTGGGAATGGGATTCGGTATTTTACTGGAAGCAAAAGGATATGGTGTGATCTGGGCTTTTTTGATGAGTTTTACTATCTATGCCGGTTCTATGCAGTATGTTTCCATTAATCTGCTTACCGGCGGTGCAACACTCATTTCAGCCGCAATCATGACTGTTATGGTGAATGCCAGACATGTTTTTTATGGAATATCAATGATTGAACGCTACAAAGATACAGAACCATACAAACCATATCTGATTTTTGCACTTACCGATGAAACGTATTCATTGGTTTGTAATGAAACTCTTCCGGAAGGTATCGATCAAAAGAAATATTATTTTTTTGTATCTGCATTAAATCAGTCTTATTGGGTAGCCGGAAGTGTAATCGGATCTTTAATTGGAAGCATACTAGGTTTTAATACTGCCGGAATTGAATTTTCAATGACTGCATTATTTGTGGTCGTTTTTGTCGAACAATGGAAAAGTGTAAAAAATCATACCAGTGCTTTGGTTGGAGTCATTGCAACAACCGCCTGTCTATTGGTATTCGGACCGTTAAATGCAAAATTTTTAATTCCATCTATGATACTGATCACGATCCTTTTATTCCTGTTTCGTCCGTATCTTGATAAATCGAAGGAGGATCGTAAGCATGAATAATTTAATGATCAATGATGGGAAATCTTTAATGATCGTGGCAGTAATATCACTGGTAACTATTTTATTGCGTTTTCTGCCTTTTCTCGTATTTGGCAGAAGTCAGGAAATCCCGCCTTTTATTACCTATTTGTCATCTGTACTTCCATATGCAATTATTGGAATGCTGGTTGTATATTGTTTAAAAGACGTTCAAATTATGACCGGAAATCATGGATTACCGGAATTCATTTCCGTTGCGGTTGTTGTGGCACTTCATTTGTGGCGAAAAAACACTTTGCTCAGCATTGCCGGAGGTACAATTTTTTATATGCTGATCATTCAATTTGTTTTCTGATAAGACTTGACAAATACCATTTGATTTACTATAATCGCATTGTTAGTTTAAAGCACTAAAGTATTTAAACTGATCTTTTGCACATATTATGTGTAATACAGATAAAGGAGCTGATAACAATGAAAGAAGTATCAAAATTAATGGATTATCGTTCTTCCGTACGTGTCATCGATGCAACATTACGTGATGGAGGCCTTGTAAATGATTTCTTTTTTACAGATGAATTTGTAAGAGCACTCTATTTTACAAATATTAGAGCCGGTGTAGATTATATGGAGTTTGGTTATAAAGCTTCCAAAGAGCTTTTTGACAGTTCTAAATTCGGAAAATGGAAGTTTTGCAATGATGAAGATATTCGTGCAATTGTTGGAGATAATCAGACAGACCTTAAAATTTGTGTTATGGCAGATGTCGGTCGCTGTGATTACAAAAAAGATATCATTCCAAAAGACGAAAGCCCGATTGATCTGATTCGTATTGCAACGTATATTAACAGTATTCCTGCTGCAATTCATATGATTGAGGATGCGTATAATAAAGGCTATGAAACTACTGCCAATATTATGGCAATCACAAATGCACAGGAAGGTGAAATCCGTGCTGCATTGGAACTTCTCGGTCAGACACCGATTGAAACTTTCTATATCGTTGACAGTTATGGTGCTTTATATCCGGAACAGCTTGTACGTATCATAGATATGTATAATGAGGCTGCTGCAAAATACAACAAAAAAGTTGGTATTCATGCACATAACAATCAGCAGCTTGCATTTGCCAATACGATAGAAGCGGTAGGCGACGGAGTTGACTGGCTGGATGCAACCTATGCAACCATGGGACGTGGTGCAGGAAACTGTTCAATGGAACTTCTTTTGGGATTTTTGAAAAATCCGAAATACAATGTATATCCCTCCATTCAATTTGTAGAAAAATATATCATGCCGCTTCGTCAGGCCGGTATCAAATGGGGATATGATATACAGTATCTTTTAACAGGACTTTTGAATCAGCATCCAAGAACAGCCATTCAGTTTACCAAAGATAGCCGAGAGGATTATTCTGAATTCTACAAAGAACTTGTTGTACGTGATGATTGATCATTGACTCAAACCCATACCATAGTTGAATAGTAAGCGATAATAGGAGCGCATATGAATATTTCATATGCGTTCTTTTGATGTATTGCGAATTATTTCATTCTGAGATATTATGGAATACAATAACAAATTTATTCTCAGATATGGAACTTTCCAATTTCGTTTGTTGAGATAATCCGTATTTTGTTGTAGAATAGTAATCCTTGATGATTTAAATTTGATTAAATAAAAACAGAAGAGGTAAATATGAGAAAACTTTCTTTAAGCGATGATGTTTTATTACAGGTAGATAAAGCAGCACGATATATTGGCGGTGAAGTGAATTCCGTAATGAAAAATCCGAATGATGTTGCGATTCGTTTTGCAATGACTTTCCCGGATGTATATGAAATTGGTATGTCTAATCTGGGCATGATGATCTTATACAACATGTTCAATGAACGTGAAGATGTCTGGTGTGAACGAGTTTTTTCTCCGTGGATGGATCTGGACAAGATCATGCGTGAGAAAGATATTCCGCTGTTCGCTCTGGAATCTCAGGATGCCATTACAAATTTTGATTTTCTGGGAATCACACTGGGATACGAAATGTGTTATACGAATGTGCTTCAAATTCTGGATCTCGGTAAAATTCCTATGTACAGCAAAGATCGTACCGATGATTATCCGATCGTTATCGGTGGTGGTGCATGTGCTTATAATCCGGAACCGTTAGCTCCGTTTTTCGACCTTTTTTACATTGGAGAAGGAGAAACGGTATATGATGCATTATTTGATGCATACAAAAAGAATAAAACCCGGAACGGAAGTCGAGAGGATTTTCTGTTTATGGCTTCTCAAATACCGGGTATCTATGTTCCTTCTTTCTATGATGTAGAATACAAGGAAGACGGAACGATCAAAAGCTTTACACCGAATCGTATAGGTGTTCCTGCCGTTGTTCAGAAACAGATCATTACAAATATGGAAGAAGGCTATCGTGCCATTAAAGCACCGGTCGTTCCATTTATCAAAGCAACACAGGATCGTGTTACATTGGAAATTCAGAGAGGATGTATTCGTGGATGCCGTTTCTGTCAGGCAGGTATGATTTATCGTCCTACACGTGAAAGAAATATAGAAACATTGAAAGCTTCTGCCCGAGAAATGTTAAAAGCAACCGGACACGAGGAAATATCACTGAGTTCACTTAGCTCCAGTGATTATTCTGAATTAAAAGAAATTGTTACATTCTTAATTGATGAATTTAAAGAACAGGCAGTAAATATATCTTTGCCATCCCTCAGAATCGATGCCTTTGCACTGGATGTTATGAGCAAGGTACAGGATGTGAAAAAAAGCAGCTTAACCTTTGCCCCTGAAGCAGGATCACAGAGACTTCGTGATGTTATCAATAAAGGTCTTACCGAAGAAGTAATCCTTCGCGGATCCCGCGATGCATTCAGAGGCGGCTGGAATCGTGTAAAACTTTACTTTATGTTAGGACTTCCGACAGAAACGGAAGACGATATGAAAGGAATTGCACATCTTGCTCAGAAAATAGCGGAAGAGTATTACGAAATTCCAAAGGAAGAACGTAATGGAAAAGTTCAGATAACAGTCAGTACATCCTTCTTTGTCCCAAAACCATTTACTCCATTCCAGTGGGCACCGATGTTTACGGAAGAAGAGTTTATTGAGAAAGCCAAAATTGTAAAAGCAGAAATCAGAGACCAGGTTAATCAGAGAAGTATCCGATACAATTGGCATGAGCCGGACGTTACCGTTCTGGAAGGCTTCCTGGCACGAGGAGATCGACGTGCAGCAGACGTTATCATGCGTGCATATGAAAAAGGCGCCATTTACGATGCATGGAGTGAATCTTTCTCTTATCAGACATGGCTGGATTCCTTTGCGGAAACCGGCGTTGATATTTCTTTCTATACAACTCGTAAAAGAAGTACCGATGAAATTCTTCCATGGGATTTCATTGATGCCGGAATTACCAAAAACTTCCTGATTCGTGAATGGGAAAATGCACAAAAAGAGTCCGTGACTCCAAACTGCAAAATGAAATGTTCCGGATGTGGAGCAAAAAGATATGGCGGAGGTGTATGCTATGAAAGTCAGAATTAAATTTGCCAAACATGGTCCGGTTAAATTTGTAGGTCATCTTGATACCATGCGTTATTTCCAGAAAGCAATTCGACGTGCGGAACTTCCGATTGCTTTTTCCGGAGGGTACAGTCCTCATATGATTATGTCGTTTGCTGCACCACTTGGTGTCGGTACTGAGAGTGACGGCGAGTATTTTGATATGGAATTAACCGAAACGGTTTCCACGAATGAGATCACCGACCGTTTAAATAAACAAATGGTCGAAGGCTTTTCGGTTGTATCTGCGAGACAGGTAGAAGATGGAAAAGCAAGTACCGCAATGTCACTTGTTGCCGTTGCCGATTATCTTGTGAAATTTCGCAAAGGCTTAGAACCGGAAATCGACTGGAAAAATAAGATTGATGAATTTTTGGCTCAATCCGAAATTCTTGTTATGAAAAAGACCAAACGCAGCGAAAAAGAAATGGACCTGAAAGCCAATATTTACTCTATGCATCTGGAGGATAATGGGATTTTTTATCAGCTTGCTTCCGCAAGTTCAAACTACACCAAACCGGAACTTGTTACCGAAACCTTTTTCAAATGGCTTGGAGAAGAATTGAAACCATTTGCAATGCAGATCTGTCGTCTGGAAACATATTCCATGGATGAAAACGGAAAGGCGATTTCTTTGGAGAATCTGGGGGAAGAAGTTGAGTAGTGTTGTTATAACAGAATTTAACTATCAGTCGCACGATATTCAGATTGGTGCATTAATAGATGATTCCAAAAGATGTAAGGAGCTGCGTATTCAGCCAAATGATACGATTTCTATTTTAGATAATATCTATATGGCAAAGGTAGAAAATATAGTTCCGAATATTGATGCTGCTTTTGTGATGATTCAGCCGGGGATCCGATGTTATCTCCCTTTAAATAAGATTAAAAAACCTCTTTATAGCTCCAATCGCAGCGGTACAAAATCACTGCGAGTCGGAGATGAACTGCTGGTTCAGATATCAAGAGATGCAATGAAAGGTAAATTACCCGCCGTCTCAACTGATCTTTCTATTCGCGGAAAATACTTTGTTTTTACAACCGATTCAACAGAAATCGGTTATTCTTCAAAATTGTCAAAAGAAGAGAAACAACGATTATCCGCTCTCGTACTCGGACTTATGCCCGAACAAAGAGAGTATGGCCTGATCGTTCGTACAAATGCAGCAGTTTCCGGTGATCAGGAATTAATGGAGGAATTTCAGATTCTGAAAAAGCAAATTGAAAACATATTGGAATTTGGTCCGCATCGAATCTGTTTCAGCTGTATCTATGAGCCGGGCTCTTTTTATAAATCGTTGCTTGAAGGTATTCATTTAAATGAAATCGAGAAAATCGTCACCGATAAAAAAACAGTCTATGATGGCGTGAAAGAGATGATTGGAGAGAAAGTAACTGTCTGCTACTATGAAGACAGACTGTTACCTTTATACAAGCTCTATAATCTGGAATCAGAGCTAAATGAAATCTATCATGAAAAAGTCTGGCTGAAAAGCGGTGGCTTTCTGGTCATTCAACAGACAGAAGCTTTTGTATCCATTGACGTAAATTCCGGAAAATATCTCTCCAAAAAAAATGCAGAAGAAGGATACTTCAAAATAAATCTGGAAGCAGCAAGGGAAATTGCCAGACAGCTGAGACTTCGTAATTTATCAGGTATGATTCTAATTGATTTTATCAACATGTCTGATCCTTCTCATTTAGAAGAATTATTTAAAGCATTACAATACGATCTGAAAAAAGATCCGATTCGAACAACAGCAGTAGATATTACAGCATTAAATATTCTTGAGGTGACTCGTAAAAAGGTAAGACGTCCTTTAATCGAAGATTTAAAAATGTTGAAGGAACAATAATATTCTTTTCGAAAACATTTTGAAAAAATAAGAAAAAACTCAAAAAAATTATGTAAATTGGTATTGACGTTTCATTATTTCGATGCTAATATACAGAAGTATGCCGCACAAAGAGGTAGAAGTGCACGTATGTGCCACCGTATTTGGCGAGTAAATTATTAGGAGGTGCCACGAATGTACGCAATTATTGCAACAGGTGGTAAACAGTACAAAGTTGCTGAAGGCGACGTAATCAGAGTTGAAAAACTCGGAGTTGAAGCTGGTGAAACCGTAACATTTGACAACGTTATCGTAATTAGCAATGACGGAATCAAAGCCGGTGAAGAAGTGAAAGATGCCAGTGTTACAGCATCTGTAGTTGAAAACGGTAAAGGCAAAAAAGTTATCGTTTACAAATACAAAAGAAAAACTGGATATCACAAGAAAAACGGTCACAGACAGCAGTACACCAAAGTTAAAATTGAAAAAATCAACGGTTAATCTGGTGTCGATATGATTACAATTAAAGTCAACAAAAAAGCCGGAGATTACGTGCAATTCCTATCAACCGGACATGCCGGATACAGTGAAGAAGGATCGGACATTATCTGTGCTGCAGTTTCTGCTCTGATCATCAATACAATGAATTCCATAGAACAGTTTACGGATGACTCTTTTGAAGAGGAAACCAAAGACGGCTATGTGAAAGTTTCATTTCCGGACGGAATGTCTGACAAGGGAAGACTTTTAATGGATTCTCTTATTTTGGGATTGACTTTTATTGAACAGAATAATAATCAATATTTGACAGTAAAAATCAGGGAGGTGTAACGACATGATGAATATGAACCTTCAGTTATTCGCACATAAAAAAGGTGTTGGTTCTACAAAGAACGGACGTGATTCAGAATCTAAGAGATTAGGTGCGAAAAGAGCAGACGGACAGTTTGTATTAGCTGGTAATATTCTTTACAGACAGCGTGGAACAAAAATCCATCCGGGTGAAAACGTTGGATGTGGTAGAGACTATACATTATTTGCTTTAACAGACGGTGTAGTAAGATACACTAGAAAAGGACGCGATAAAAAACAGGTTTCTATCGTTCCGGTAGCAGAATAATTCTGACTTAGCTGAGGCTTCAAATCATTTTGGTTTGAAGCCTTTTCTAAATTTTGAAATATATTTTAAATATAACTTATTTGTAAGTTTAACATGTTTTATAATAGATTATGAGGTAAGAAATGTTTGCAGACAGAGCAAAAATCGTAATCGCTTCCGGAAAAGGCGGCGATGGACATGTAAGTTTTCGCAGGGAAAAATATGTCGCAAATGGCGGCCCTGACGGCGGCGATGGCGGAAATGGCGGAAACGTAATATTTGTAGTAGATAAAGGATTGAATACTCTTGGCGAATATCGCCATAAACATAAATTTAAAGCTCAGGATGGACAGGAAGGCGGCAAAAGACGCTGCCATGGTGCAAATGGAGCGGATATCATTTTGAAAGTACCGGAAGGTACCGTAGTATTAGAAGCAGAAAGCAAAAAGGTAATTGCCGATATGTCAGGCGAAAACCAGCGCCAGATCGTTTTAAAAGGCGGCAGAGGCGGAAAAGGCAATATGAATTATGCGACTGCTACCATGCAGGTTCCGAAATATGCCCAGCCGGGACAGGCAGCACAGGAACTGGAAGTACAGTTGGAATTAAAGGTGATTGCTGATGTTGGACTGGTTGGTTTTCCAAATGTAGGAAAATCAACATTTTTATCACGAGTTACCAATGCACAGCCGAAAATAGCAAATTATCACTTTACGACATTGAATCCAAATCTTGGAGTTGTAGATACGGAAAATGGCGGTTTTGTTATTGCTGATATTCCTGGATTAATTGAAGGCGCTTCCGAAGGTGCCGGACTTGGACATCAGTTTTTAAGACATATCGAGCGTACTCGAGTGATGATTCATATTGTTGACGCGGCATCTACAGAAGGAAGAGATCCAATTGATGATATTTATAAAATCAACAAAGAGCTGGAAGCTTATAATCCCGAAATAGCCAAACGTCCACAGATTATTGCAGCAAATAAAGTCGATTGTATTTTCGTGGATGAAAACACAGAAAATCCTATCGATCTTTTGAAAAAGGAATTTGAACCGAAGGGAATAGAAGTAGTTCCGATCTCTGCCGTAACAGGTGAAGGAGTTCGTGAATTATTACTGAAAGTAAAAACTCTTCTTGATCAGTGTCCTCAGGAAGCAATTGTTTTTGAACAGGAATTCTTCCCTGAAATCGCATTGATTACAGAAAATCTTCCATTCACGGTTGAGCGCGATGAAGAAGATTCGAGCGTATTTATCTGTGAAGGTCCAAAGATTGAAAAAATGCTGGGATATACTAATCTTGACTCTGAAAAAGGATTTGCATTTTTCCAGAAATTCCTTAAAGAAGCCGGTATTCTCGATGAACTGGAAGCTGCCGGTATCGAGGAAGGTGATACCGTACGAATGTATGGATTTGAATTTGATTACTATAAATAAGTTTAATATGATAAAATGGAGTTATTATGACAAGTAAACAAAGAGCCTATTTAAAAAGTCTTGCAATGACAATGGATCCGGTACTTCAGTTAGGTAAGGGAAGTGTGACACCGGAAAATACTGCTGCAATCGAAGAAGCACTTGCAGCCAGAGAATTAATCAAAATTAATGTACTTCAGAATTGTCTTGATGATCCGAAAGAAATCGCACAGGTCATTGCAGAAAGAACACGTTCACAGGTTGTACAGGTAATTGGTAGAAAAATCGTTCTCTATCGAGAGGGAAAAGATGACAAAAAACGAATTGAGCTGCCTAAAAAAGCAAAAAAATAATCGTAAAGTAGGAATTATGGGCGGCACGTTTGATCCGATTCATATCGGTCATTTAATATTAGCCGAGCAGGCATATCAGCAGTTGGATTTAGATACAATACTGTTTATGCCTTCCGGAAATCCGCCTCATAAGACAGAACGCAGAGGAAGAGCAACCGATGAACAGCGTGTTGATATGGTAAAACTTGCGATCGCTGATAATCTGCATTTTGAACTTTCTCTTGCAGATATGCGAAAAAATGAATATTCCTACACATATCATTTGCTGCAGCAGTTAAATAACGAAAATCCGAATACTGTTTATTATTTTATCATCGGAGCAGACTCTCTGTTTAGTTTTGATACATGGATGGAGCCTGCAAAAATATGCAAAGAATGTATTTTAGCTGTTGCAACAAGAGATCAGGCATCAATATCTGAGATCAGAGAAAAAATAAATGATTTGGAACATAAATACAATGGCAGATTTGTTCTTTTGGATACACCGGACATTGAAATTTCCAGCCATAACCTGAGAAATGCTGCAGCTCAACAGCAAAGCATTCGTTATTTCGTTCCGGATTCCGTCGAAGAGTATATTCGTGATCATAATTTGTATATGAGCGGTATACAAACTCTGTAAGGAATTTTTCATTTATATTTTTATTCGATCTTAAGACAAACAGGTATACGGGTGATATAATTGAGTAAATATGAATTGATAAAAATACAAAAAAAATTAAAAAAGTATCTGGACGAAGAGCGCTATGAACATACCATAGGAGTGATGTATACGTGTGCATCACTGGCAATGGCACATGAGTATGAGATTGAAGATGCTCAGGTGGCAGGATTACTGCATGATTGTGCCAAATGCATTCCAAATAAAAAGAAACTAAAACTGTGTGAAAAATATAAATTAGAAGTTTCTGATTTTGAAAAAACACATCCGTTTTTATTGCATGCGAAATTGGGAGCCAGTATTGCCAAAGATAAATATGATATTACAGATTCTAAAATTCTCAGTGCTATCACGTATCACACGACCGGTAAAGAAAATATGACGAAGCTGGAACAGATTGTTTATATTGCTGATTATATTGAACCACTTCGTAATAAAGCTCCGCGCCTTGATGTCATCCGAAAAATTGCATTCCAGAATCTGGATGAGTGTATGTATGAAATTTTAAAAGATACATTGGCATATCTGGAAGAAAATCCAAAAGATATTGATGTTACCACAAAAGATGCATATCGTTTTTACAAAGATCTGCATACTGCCAGAGAACACATTAGAAAGGAGTTTTAAAATGACTACAGAACTGAAAATGACACAGCTTGCCTGCAAGGCACTTGATGAAAAAAAAGGTATTGATATCAAAGTCATTGATATTCATGAAGTGTCAGTAATTGCCGAATACTTTGTAATTGCCAGCGGTGCAAATGAAAATCAGGTACAGGCAATGATGCAGAATGTTGAAGAAGAACTCGGAAAAGCCGGTTTTGAGCCAAAACAGATTGAAGGCAGCAGAAGTTCTTCATGGGTACTTATGGATTACGGCGATGTAATCATTCATATTTTTGATGAAGAAAACAGACTTTTCTATGATCTGGAACGTATCTGGCGTGACGGAAAAGTAGTTGAGATGACAGAAATCATGAATCAGGATTAATTGATCAGGATCCATAGAGCAGAATATAAATATCCCACAGTTGTAGAATATTTATCAAAGCATTTTTGCTTTGGTAAATGTGAAATACAAACTGTGGGATTTTGTCGTTTTGAGCCGTATTAATTATAAAAACGAAAAACGCCGAATACCTTACCGAGAATCTGTACATTTCCCTGAACAATAATCGGATCCATAGAATCATTTTCCGGTTGTAAACGAATGTATCCGCGTTCTTTATAAAATGTTTTAACTGTAGCAGAATCGTCTACCAGTGCAACCACAATATCTCCGTTTGATGCCGTAGACTGCTGTTTTACAAGAACCTGATCGCCATCAAAAATACCGATATTTACCATACTGTCACCTTTTACACGAAGCATAAAAGTCTGATCATTGGGCATATATTCAGAAGGAATCGGAAAATAATTTTCGATATTTTCAACTGCCAGGATCGGCTGACCTGCTGCAACGGTACCAACAAGCGGTACATTAACAACTTCACGTCGTACAAGATTAAAGTTTTCATCTATGATTTCAATTGCGCGAGGTTTCGTTGCATCTCTTCGAATATATCCATTTTTTTCCAATGCTTCCAGGTGGGCATGGACAGAAGAGGTAGATTTAAGATTTACCGCTTCACAGATCTCACGTACGGCAGGCGGGAAGCCTTTATTTAAAATTTCATTTTTTATATAATTTAATATTTCTTGTTGTTTTTTACTGATTCTTCCGTATGTCATAAAGCCTCCAATATTTACAGAATCCAATTTTCTGTAATTATAGCATAGTCAATCCACTTATGCAAACAGACATTCGGAAAATATGTTCGGGTTATGCTTTTCCGTATTCTTTTTATTTTTACTTTTTTGTACATTTTATCTGGTAAACATAATTTATTCTTGTAATCATTATACGATAATGGTAGAATAATATGGCTTGTAGGCAATTATTTGATAGATAGGAAGTGCGATGTTTGCCAAATAAAATACAAAAACCAAGGATCATTTCGACCCTTATTAATAAATTTCATAAATTATTTACATTAAATATCGGAACGATTATTTTTGGTCTTATATTCATATATATGATCTTTTCAGCTATTATATATCTGACTTCAACACATATTGAATCCTTTCAGGTTACTTCAGGACCTCTTTCCAGTAATGAGACCTTTACCGGTCTGGCTGTACGTGAGGAAGAAGTTGTAAAGGCAGAATCCAGCGGATATGTATCCTATTATGCCAGAGAGAGAAGTAAGATCAATGCAAATGGTGTTGTATACGGTCTCAGTTCGACAAAAACACCGGAGACTTCCATGCAATTAAGCCAGGAAGATCTGAATTCGATTCGAAGTGATATGTTAAGCTTCTCAAAAGGATTTACCAACAGTAAATTTAACAACACCTACAGTTTTAAATATCAGCTGGAAGGAGATATTCTCCATTATGCAGGTGTTACGGGAAATCAGCTTTCAGCAACCCCAACACCGGCACCGACATCCGACAGTGAAGATGGAGAAGAGACAACAGAAACCAGAGATACGGTATTTAACAATCAGTCATCAACCGTTACACTTGGAAATCAAACCTTATGCAAAGCTTCAGCAGACGGTATCGTACTGTATTCCAAAGACGGTTATGAAGGAAAAACCGTAGATTCGTTAACGCTGGATGATTTTAATCAGAATAATTATCATGAAACGGATTTAAAAACAAAAGACTCTGTAAAACCCGGAAATGATATTTATACATTGATCACTGATGAGAGATGGGATCTGGTTATACCTGTCAGTGAAAAACAGGCGGCCAGACTGGCCAACAGATCCACGATTCGTGTGAAATTTCTCAAAGATGATATGACACAGTCCGGTGATATTTCGATTATTACGATTGACGGAGAGAAATTTGCCAAGATTAATTTCAACAAAGGTTTAGTTCGATATGCTACCGACCGTTTCTTAAATATAGAGCTTGTTACCAATACCGTTACCGGTTTGAAAATTCCGTTAACATCCATTGTAACGAAGGAATTCTATACAATTACGGACAAGTATGCGACCAAAAATGATGAAACCGAAGAAATCGGCTTTATGCTTGGTCAGAAAACAGATAAAGGCGAAAATGTCAGAACCTTTGTCAGTCCGACAATTTATGCAACTACCGAAGAAACTCACACAAATACAACTACCGGTGAATCTTCAACTGTACGAACATATTATGTAGATAAAAATGCATTTCAGGCCGGAGATGTTATCTATTCCAAAGATGGTAACAGTAAATTTATCGTAGGGGATATTGGTATTCTGGAAGGTGTATATTGTATCAATAAAGGATATGCCGTTTTCCGCAGAATCTCCATTCTGGACCAGAACGAAGAATACGCCATTGTGTCAAAGGATACAACGTATGGCCTTACAAAATATGATCATATCGTTCGAAATGCGAACGAAGTAAAAGAAGAAGATATTTTGTATTAATTTAACGGAGGCAAATATGATTATAGATAATCTTAGAGAAGTAGAAAATAAGATAAAAAGTGCTTGCGAAAAGGTAAATCGAAATGCTGATGAAGTTACCCTGATATCCGTAAGCAAAACAAAACCGGTTTCTATGTTAATGGAAGCCTATAATGGCGGAGCCAGAGTTTTCGGTGAAAATAAAGTACAGGAAATTATGGATAAGTTTGAGGCAATGCCACAGAATGTTGAATGGCATATGATTGGACATTTGCAGCGAAATAAGGTAAAATATATTATTGATAAAGTAAAGCTGATTCATTCTGTAGATTCCATTCGCCTTGCTCAGACGATCGAACAGGAAGCAGCAAAAAAAGACATAATTATGCCAATTCTGATAGAAGTAAATATTGCAGAAGAGGAGTCTAAATTCGGTGTTACAGAAGACGAAACAGAAGCTTTGGTACAAGAGATTTCCAACTATCCGCATGTTCGAATTTGCGGATTAATGACAATTGCACCATATGTTGAAAATGCCGAAGAAAATAGAGACATTTTTCGACGTTTAAAGAAATTAAGTGTTGACATTGAGTCCAAAAACTATAATAATGTTACTATGAGTGTCCTGAGTATGGGTATGACCGGTGATTATGAGGTCGCAGTTCAGGAAGGGGCAACTATGGTACGTGTTGGAACCGGTATTTTCGGGGAGAGAAATTATCAGATTTAATTTTTGTATGAAATATACAGCTCTGATATAATAAAAAAATAAGCCAGCGCGGAGAAGATGGGAGAATAATAATGAGTGTTTTAGATAAGTTTTTAGATGCAATTAAATTAAATGATGATTATGAAGATGATGACTTTTATGATGAAGAAGATTTCGATGAAGAT
>JAUNCI010000006.1 GCA_030526665.1 Eubacteriales bacterium | reverse complement strand
GGAGCAAGCGTTCGTTATAAATTCATATAAACGATTTTATATGAGTGCAATGGTTCGTTTATAAATGTCACAATGATAATAAATGATTACAATTATAAAAGGAGAATACGATCATGGCAAAATTTGTTACAATCGGTGAAAGACTTTCTACTACAGCTCCAGCTGTAAACAAAGCATTCTTAGAGAGAGATCCAGAACCAATTATTAAAAGAGCTAAACAGCAGCTCGATGCTGGTGCAGTTTATCTTGATGTAAACATCGGACCTGCAGAAGACTATGGCGAAGACCTTATGAAATGGGCAGTTCAGCTCCTTCAGAGCGAATTTGATAATGTACCGCTTGCACTTGATACATCTAACAAAAAAGCTATCGAAGCTGGTATCTCTGTATACAACCGTGCAAAAGGAAAACCAATCGTAAACTCTGCAGATGCAGCTGGTCGTATCGAATATGTTGACCTTGCAGCTGCTAACGATGCTATCGTTATCGCACTTTGCAACGGCGAAGGTATTGCAGCAGACAATGACGAACGTATGGGATACCTTACAATGCTTCTTGAAAGAGGTATGGAACATGGTATGGACGATCAGGATCTCTGGTTCGACCCATTATTCCTCGTTGTTAAAGGTATGCAGGACAAACAGATGGAAGTCCTTGAATTCATCAAAATGATTTCTGACATGGGACTGAACTCTACAGGTGGTCTGTCTAACAACAGTAATGGTATGCCAAAAAATATCCGTCCAATCATGGACTCAGCTCTTGTAGCTATGTGTATGATGAACGGTCTTACATCTGCAATTGTTAACCCTAACGACTTACGTCTGATGGAAACAATCAAATCTTGTGATGTATTCAAAGGCAATACATTATATGCAGATTCTTATCTTGAACTGTAATTGATCGGTTTCATTTAAGAATAGTATATTTGATATGTGAAACAGGGCTGAAGGCTTCGGTCTTCAGCCTTTTTTAACATATGTTGAGGTGTAGATAATTAACATGTGTAGATCCAGCAATTGTATTTACGTATGTTTCAAGTGATTATTTTAGAGATTATAGCAATGAGAAAGGTGGTTGCCCTATGTTTAAGGTGACATTTTCATTTGAAGACGGCAGTGTGGTAGAAACATATGCCAATGCGGGGGATAACTTACTGGAGATAGCCAGAGACAATAACGTTGCAATCGATGCTCCGTGCTCTGGAAATGCTTCCTGTGGTAAATGCCGTGTCCGGTTAATTAGCGGAGAACTGGACTCCAAAAAAACACTTCATATTTCGGATGAAGAATTTGCAGAAGGATGGCGTTTATCCTGTGTAAGCAAAATTTCAGCGGATGTGACAGTTCTTGTACCGGATATTGCGTCTGCGTATAAGAGCAGAATGAAAGTAGCTGATTTAAGTTCTCCGGAAGAAATAGCCATTTTTGATCATGCAAAAAATGCTGTAGCAGATTCGGGAATTGAATTAACAAACAGTTTAAGTGTAATAGATGTTGCGATGGATGAGCCTAGTCTCGATGATACAATGCCGGATAATGAGAGACTTACCAGAGCAATTAAAAGTCAGACAGGAAAAACTCGTGTGCGTATTCCATATACGGTACTTCGTAAAATGCCTAACGTACTTAGAGAGAGTCATTTCCATGTGAAATGTGTAATTCGTTCTTCAGAAGATGATATCTTTGTATATGACATTGCAGGAGCAGAAAAAGATGTTCTTATTGCAGGTCTTGCAATCGATATCGGTACAACAACCGTATCCGGCGTTATTATAAACATGCAGACCGGAGAAATTCTTGCTAAAGGATCTGCGGGTAATGGTCAGATTCGTTATGGTGCGGATGTTATCAACCGTATTATTGAACAGCAGAAACCGGGCGGAATTCGTAAACTCCAGGATGCAATTATCAAAGAAACATTGAATCCTATGATTCATGAAATGTGTAAGAGTGCAAAAATTTCCAAAAATCAGATTTATCGTATGTGTGTAGCTTCCAATACTACGATGAACCATTTATTTGCAGGTATCAATTCGGATCCTGTGCGAATGGAACCATATATTCCTGCATTTTATAAAACCAATTCATTGTATGCATCTGATTTAAATATCGATATTAACAAAGATGCACATATTATTATCGCTCCAAATATCGGAAGCTATGTAGGCGGCGATATTACAGCCGGTACACTGGTAAGTATGATTTGGAACAGACCGGAATTTTCGTTATTTATTGACCTTGGAACCAATGGAGAACTTGTATTTGGCAACTCTGACTTCATGATGAGCTGTGCTTGTTCTGCAGGCCCTGCATTTGAAGGCGGAGACATCAGCTGTGGTATGCGTGCAACAGATGGTGCAATTGAAGCCTGTACAATTGACAAGGAAACCATGGAGCCAAGCTTCACGGTTGTCGGTGAACCCGGAACAAAACCAATTGGTTTATGTGGATCCGGTATTATCGATGTAATCAGTGAACTTTTTATTACCGGAATTATCAATCCAAAAGGAAAATTTGTTCGTGAAGGCAAACGTGTTCGTCATGACAAATATGGAATGGGAAGTTATGTACTTGCATTCGAAGAAGAAGCAGGTTCTGTAAAAGATGTAGAAATTACAGAAGTAGATATCGATAACTTCATTCGTGCAAAAGGTGCTATTTTCTCTGCAATTCGTACTATGCTTGCATCACTCGATTTTGATGTATCGATGATCGATGATGTATATGTAGCAGGTGGTATCGGCAGTGGTATCAATATGCAGAATGCAGTATATATCGGTATGTTCCCGGATATTCCGATTGAAAAATTCCATTATATCGGAAACTCATCACTTACAGGTTCTTATCTAATGTTACTGTCTACACAGTCCGAACAGAAAACTTATGAACTTGCAAGTAATATGACATATCTGGAACTTTCTACCGTTCCGATCTATATGGATGAGTTTGTGGGAGCTTGTTTCCTTCCACATACAGATACTACGATGTTCCCATCCGTAGTAGAAAAAATGCAGTAAAATGCAAATAACATTAACAGAGGTGACGTATGGCTTTTACTATTGAAGATTTAAATTATGAAAAAGACAATAAAGAAAGAATGCCTTGGGAGCATTATCTGGAACAATATCAGAAACTGGATCCACATGAGATCGCAGCCCGTTTAGAAATTCCATATAATGATGAGACAAAAGCATTTACATTGACATTCATAGAAACCGAGTATCAGATCACATTCCCTGATTTTGCAGTGACACATACTCCGGATGAAAAGCGCTATTATCCTCTGGAAGACATGATTTGGGCAAAAATCCTTGTGATTCGTTTCCTGATCAACGGCGCTGAAGTGAAAGGAAGCGGAAAATTCCTCACATACCGCGAGATGCCATGGGGAGAAGTATACTGTCGTCAGTTTGACGGCAGATGTATCAAACGTCTTGCTTTCTCTTATGGATTTAAATTAAATGCATTTAAAGCAATTCTGGAACATATGGGAGCAACACCTTTGAAACATGGTGATGCATCTTATGAGCTTGAAGTATTCCGTAATTACAAAATGCAGTTGATTTTATGGGAAGGAGATGACGAATTTCCGCCAAGCGCACAGATTCTTTTCTCCGATAACTTCCCTGCATCCTTCCATACAGAAGACCTTGCAGAAATGGGAGATGTTGTAATCGGATCAATGAAACAGATCGCAAAATTAATATAATAGTAAAAAGTTACAAAATAATACACAATATTAGTTGAAAATGGTGAATATTTAATGATATAATTAAATAACTAATGTGAATATGAGAACTATTTACATACAAACGTAAATATCATACGGAACGAAATAGTATAAGTATTTATGGTATTCATGTTTGGTTGTTTAAAGTGTTTATCAAAGGAGGAAATGACCTATGGGATTTTCAACAGCACCATGTAATGAATTTGTTGAGGTATTAGCTTCCAAAGCGCCTGTACCGGGCGGCGGCGGTGCTTCTGCACTTGTAGGAGCAGTTGGTGTTGCACTCGGAAATATGGTAGGAAGCCTGACAGTTGGCAAAAAGAAATATGCTGACGTTGAGGAAGAGATGTATGCATTAAAAGCAAAATGCGATCAGTTACAGAAAGATCTGCTTCGTCTGATCGAACGTGACGCGGAAGTTTTTGAACCGCTTTCAAAAGCTTATGGTATGCCGCGTGAAACAGAGGAAGAAAAAGCTGAAAAAGCTCGTGTAATGGAAATCGTTCTGAAAGAAGCCTGCTCTGTTCCGATGGAAATTATGGAAAAATGCTGTGAAGCAATCGAAATCATCGTTGAATTCGGTGCAAAAGGATCGAAACTTGCAATCAGTGATGCAGGTGTAGGTGCAGCATTCTGTAAAGCAGCTTTAAAAGGAGCAAGCCTTAATGTATATATCAATACAAAATCAATGGCTGACAGAGAATACGCTGAAGAATTAAACAAAAAAGCTGATGCAATGCTTGAAAAATATACCAAGATTGCAGATGAAACATTTGACAGCGTACTTTCCAGATTAAAATAAGGCATAGCGGAGGTTAATGATATGGCAAAACAGTTATTAGGTAAAGAAGTAGTTGCTTCTTTAAATGAAAGAATTAAAGCTAATGTAGCAGCTCTTCAGGCAAAAGGAGTAAATCCTACACTCGGAATTATCCGTGTTGGTGAAAATCCAAGTGATATTTCTTATGAAAAAGGTGCTACAAAAAGATGTGAAACACTTGGTGTTGCATGTGAAAAAATTCTTCTTCCGGCAGATGTATCTCAGGAAGAACTTCTTGCAGTAATCGATAAAGTAAACAAAGACGACAATATTCACGGCGTTCTTTTGTTCCGTCCATTACCAAAACATTTAGATCAGGCAGTAATCGAAAATGCTCTTGCAGCAGAAAAAGACGTTGACTGTATGACAGATCTTTCTATGTCCGGTGTATTTACCGGAAAACCTTTAGGATTCCCACCATGTACACCACAGGCATGTATGGAAATTCTTGATCACTATGGAATCGATTGTACAGGTAAAAAAGCAGTTGTTATCGGACGCAGCCTTGTTGTTGGCAAACCGGCAGCTATGATGCTTACAAAGAAAAACGCAACTGTTACAATTTGCCATACAAGAACAGTTGATATGCCATCTGTAGCTCGCGAAGCAGACATTCTGATCGTTGCAGCAGGACGTGCAGGCGTAGTTGGAAAAGAATATGTAAAAGAAGGACAGATCGTTATCGATGTAGGTATCAACGCTAAACCTGACGGAACACCTGGTATCTGCGGTGACTGTGCATACGATGAAGTAGAACCAATCGTAGAAGCAATCACACCGGTTCCTGGCGGAGTTGGAAGTGTTACAACATCTGTATTGGTTGGTCATGTAGTTGAAGCAGCTATGAGAAAAAACGCATAATTAATTCATGATTTATAACCATTTTAGTAAAGCATGATTTATAGAAACAGGTACTCGAAAGGGTACCTGTTTTTTTATATAAATATTGGGTGCGAGAGTGCATTGCAGATGCACTTTGTTCTTTATGTAGACATACTTTGTTTTATACAACAGGTTGACGTGGTTTTTGTTTTTGTATAAAATATTCAGCATAGATAGTGAAAATCCATGATAATGTAATTATCATGGATTTTCACGATCATACGAATGGTTTTAGTGAGGAGAACGATTATGGAAAAAATTAAAATGACTACACCTCTTGTAGAGATGGACGGAGATGAGATGACCCGTATTCTTTGGGCTATGATCAAAGAGGAACTGTTGGAGCCTTTTATTGATTTAAATACAGAATATTATGACTTGGGTCTTCAATATCGTAATGAGACCGATGACCAGGTAACCATCGATGCTGCTGAGGCAACCAAGAAATACAAAGTAGCTGTTAAATGTGCTACAATTACTCCAAATCATGCAAGAATGGAAGAGTATGATCTGAAAAAGATGTATAAAAGTCCTAATGGAACCATTCGCGCAATTCTGGACGGTACCGTTTTTCGTGCACCGATTATTGTAAAAGGAATTGAACCATGTGTTCGTAACTGGAAGAAACCAATTACACTTGCAAGACATGCTTACGGTGATATTTATAAAAATACAGAAATGAGCATCGACAAACCAGGTAAGGTTGAACTGGTATATACCTCTGAAGACGGAGAAGAAAAAAGAGCTCTTATTCAAGAATTTAAAGCACCTGGAATTGCAATGGGAATGCACAATATGCAGGCTTCCATTGAAAGCTTTGCGAGAAGCTGTTTCAATTATGCACTTGATACGAAACAGGATGTATGGTTTGGAGCAAAAGATACGATTTCAAAAACATACGATGCTCGTTTTAAACAGGTATTCCAGGAAATCTTTGAAAAAGAATTTAAAGAGAAATTCGAAGAAGCCGGACTTGTATATTTTTATAGTTTAATTGATGATATTGTTGCCCGTGTCATGAAAGCAGAAGGTGGATTTATCTGGGCATGCAAAAACTATGATGGAGATGTTATGAGTGATATGGTATCTTCCGCATTTGGTTCACTTGCCATGATGACTTCTGTATTGGTATCACCACAGGGGTATTATGAATATGAAGCGGCACATGGAACGGTTCAGAGACATTATTACAGACATCTGGAAGGACATGAAACATCTACAAACTCAGTAGCAACCATTTTTGCATGGACAGGTGCATTACGTAAACGTGGTGAACTGGATCAGAATGAAGCTCTTGTTAACTTTGCAGACAAGCTGGAAAAAGCAACGATTATGACAATTGAAAGCGGGAAAATGACAAAAGACCTTGCTATTATTACAACTCTTGAAAACCCACAGATATTGAATAGCCGTGAATTTATTCTTGAAATCCGCAAAACACTGGAGACTTTATAAAGCATTTTCCATTGGAAAGTTTGCGAAAGAAAAGTTAAATACTTTTGAAGAATATACAAGGAGGAGAAATACGCTATGGGAATTTTAGACAACGTAAAAGAAACAATTATAACAACGGGACAGGAAGTGGGCGAAAAAGCCAAAATTGCTGCTGAAATTGTGAAACTTAAGGCAAACATCCATTCCTGCGAAAAAGGGATTGATCGTATGATCAGTCAGATTGGACTAAAATGTGTACAGAATCATATTAACGAAACCGGAACAGAATATGATGAATTCTTTAGTGAAATTCTCCGACTTCGTGCAGAAATCGTCAATCTGAATAGACAGGTGGAGGATGTAAAAGCTTCATGGAATGAGAAAGCAGAAAATACAGAGGAAGATGTATCAGAAACTGTAAAAGATATTGTGAAAGATACAGCAGAAACGGTAGAAGAAACCGTAAATGAAGCAGCGGAGACAGTAGAAGAAACAGTGAATGTAGCAGCAGAAAATGCAGAAGAAACAGTGAATGTAAATATTCAGTAAATAATTGACGGGGATGCAGTACTACCAAATAGTGTTGCATCCCCGTTTTTGCTTTGTAAGAAACGGAATATTTACAAATGCTTTTTTGCTTATATGAATTCCTTTGCATTTCTGCAATGATCGATAAATAATTCCCGAATTTCGGGATATTCGCCCAGACCTTTCAGTATAACTGAGGAAGAAATATCGTTTTGTGCAAGGATGTTTTTCCATGAGTCATCATCATCACCGGCCATATCATTGTTGGCATGATCACCGGCAACGATCATGAATGGAAGGAGTGTAGCATTTCTTGTATTTTGAGTACTTGCATAGTCTACGACATCCGATATCTGAAATTTTCCTTCTACCGTTCCGATTACAATATCAGATCGTCCTTTTTGAATGAGAAGATCATTAATTGTCTGGTAGATTTTATCTGCATGATGTTCGGTTCCATGTCCCATAAGTACATATAAATGATCATCATCATTTTTCTCTGCAAAATTACTGAGAATATCGGCTACTGCATTGCAGTCATCCATTGAGGTCAGAAGTGGTGTTCCAAGGTTGATACTTTGAAACTGACTGCCGTGTTTCTGAATGTCTTCCATTAATAAATTCGTTTCAATTCCATTGATGACATGTGTTGGCTGTACAATTATATTGGTTATTCCATCGTTGAGCATTCTGTGCAATGCCTCGGAAACCGTGTCGACATGAATATTTTTTGTAATTTTTAATTTCTTTATAATTCGTTTGCTTGTCCATGCGCGATAGAGCGGTTTATCCGGAAAAGCAGATCGAATTGCATCTTCAATGGCACCGATTGTCTTCTGACAGGTTTCTTCATAACTTGTTCCGAAACTAACAACAAGGATTGCTTCCTGTTGAATTTTACTGGATGTTTGATTCATATTGAATTCTCCATATTTAAGTAATTTAGATACTGGATATAAATAGTCTGGAAACTGAAATTTGTATCTTATTCTTATCAATGAATAAGTATAAAAGTAACCGGATATAATGTCAATTAAATATGCTTTTAAATCCTCTTTGGATATTCGGTTTGAATTGACATTTTCGCTATGAATGTATATGATGTTTAGTGGATTATTATGTACAAAGGAGAATGTACTATGAGCATATCGATGATTGGAATTGATCACAACTCCGCAAAAATCGATGATAGAGCAAGATATGCATTTACAAAAAAAGAAGTAGCGGAAGCACTGGAAACACTGAAAAAAAGAGAAGGTGTGAAAGGCTGTATTATTCTGTCTACATGTAATCGTATGGAAATGTGGATCAGCGGTAATGAGTTTAGTCGTGAAGAATTGTATACTTTTCTATGCGAATTAAAAAAGATTGAAGAATCATCCGATGTAAGCTATTTTTCATATCGTGAAGGGGAAGAGGCTGTTCAGCATTTGTTTTACTTAACCAGTGGTCTTAAATCACAGATTCTTGGAGAAGATCAGATTTTGACGCAGGTAAAGGATTCTTTGAATCTGGGACGTGAAAATTTTGCAACAGATAATGTATTGGAAGTGCTGTTTCGAATGGCGGTAACAGTCGGAAAGAAAATTAAAACCGATGTTCCGATTGCGCATGGAAATCCATCGGTTATTCATCAGGCTTTAAAAATGCTGCATAAACAGGGATATGATGTTTCCGGAAAATGCTGTATGGTAATTGGCAACGGCGAGATGGGAAAGGTTGCCGCGCAGACTTTACAGGAACAGGGAGCTGACGTTACTGTAACAGTCAGACAGTATAGAAGTGGTATCGTAAATATTCCTCTTGGCTGTAAGCGTATCAATTATGGGGAGCGTATGGAGTATTTTCCACAGTGCGATCTCGTTGTCAGTGCGACAGCCAGCCCGAATTTTACGCTTAGAACGGAACATTTTGAAAATCTTGAGATCGATGCACCGAAAATTTTAATTGACCTGGCAGTTCCGAGAGATATTGATCCACAGATTTCCGAGGTCAAAAATATTACGCTGTATGATATGGATAGTTTCAGGGAAAGTGAGGCAGATGAATCCTATCTCCTGGCATATGATATGGCATCGAAATTTGTGAAAGAGCAGTTAGATGAATTTTATAAATGGTATGATAATCGAGATGTGATTCCGAGAATTCAGGATATCAAAGCTGAAGCGGTTCATGATTTCACACTTCGTACCGAAAAGATATTAAAAAACACACAGATGGACGAAGAAGATCGTATTGTACTCAAAAAATCGATCAATGATGCAGCAGGAAAAATAGTAAATAAACTGATTTTTGGCTTACGTGACAGTCTGAAACCGGAAGCATTTCTGGATTGTGTAGAAGGGTTGGAAAAATTATATGAAGACTAAAAATTTCTTTCCAATGTTTGTGGATTTATCAGACAAAAATATCATTGTTGTTGGCGGTGGAACAATTGCTGCACGAAGAGTAAAAACACTGCTGCAATTTACGAGAAATATTACGGTAATTGCACCCAAAATGACGATTGAACTGCAGGATTTGGGTAAAATAGGGAAAATTAATGCTGTACAGCGCCCTGTTCGCAGAACCGACTTTATGGAAGCTTATATGGTAATTGCAGCAACAAATGATCATAAATTAAATAAAGAAATTTATCGTGTCTGTCGAGCTGAAGGTGTTTATGCAAATGTTGTCAGTGACAAGGAATACTGTGATTTTTATTTTCCGGGAGTTGTAATTCAGGATGAAGTGGTTGTCGGAATTACAGCAAACGGAGCAGATCACAGAAAGGCTAAACTTGTCAGAGAAGAGATCGAGAAATCTCTGAAAAAAATCGCAGGAGACAATGAGGATGTCGAATAATAGAATACAGAAGATAGTAATTGGCAGTCGAGAAAGTAAACTTGCTGTTCTTCAAAGCGAAATGGTCAGAGACTATATTCGTGAGCATAATGCGGATATGGATGTAGATATTCTGACAATGAAAACAACAGGGGATATTATTCTGGACCGTACATTGGATAAAGTTGGCGGAAAAGGATTATTCGTAAAAGAATTGGATCGCGCTTTACTGGATCATCGCAGCCATTTATCTGTGCATAGTTTAAAAGATATGCCGATGGAGGTTGCGGAGGAACTTCCGTTGATTGCTTTTTCCAAAAGAGAAGATCCAAGAGATGTACTGGTTCTTCCGGAAGGTGTTACGGAATTGGATCCGGCAAAACCAATCGGATGTTCCAGCGCAAGACGCATTATTCAGCTGAAAAAATTATATCCGAATATACAGGTAAAAAGTGTTCGCGGAAATCTGCAGACTCGTTTACGTAAGTTGGATTCCGGTGAATACAGTGGATTACTTTTGGCTGCTGCAGGTTTAAAAAGACTTGGCCTGGAGAATAGAATTTCCAGATATTTTACAGTGGATGAAATGATTCCTGCAGCGGGACAGGGTATTCTGGCTGTACAGGGAAGAGCAGAACTGAACTATGATTTTCTGGACGGATATAACGATTCGGAAGCAAACGCATGTGCAGTAGCTGAAAGAGCATTTGTTGCATGGTTAGACGGCGGATGCTCTGCACCGATTGCAGCATATGCTCAAATAGATGGTGAAGAATTAACTTTGCGTGGATTGTACTGTACGGAAGGAAGCGAACGCTTTGTAAAAGGACAGATGACAGGTAGTGTAAGTAGTGCAAAGGAAATCGGAGAAAAACTCGCCGCAGAGCTAAAAGAAGAATTTGAGAAGGGAAATACCGAAAATATGATAACCGGTAAAGTTTGGTTAGTGGGTGCCGGCCCTGGAGACTTAGGTCTTTTTACGTTAAAGGGATTGGAAATTCTCCAAAATGCGGAAGTTGTGGTATATGACAGTTTGGTTGGACAGAGTATTCTGACGCAGATTCCGGATCAGGCAAAATTGATTTATGTAGGAAAAAGAGCAAGTAATCATACGATGAGACAGGAGAATATCAATCAGGTTCTTGTCGATGAAGCAAAAAAAGGATACAGAGTCGTTCGTTTAAAAGGCGGGGACCCATTCCTGTTTGGAAGAGGCGGAGAAGAACTTGAACTTCTGAAGAAAAACAATGTTCCTTTTGAGGTGGTACCGGGTGTAACTTCTTCACTGGCTGTTCCGGCATATAATGGAATTCCGGTAACACATCGTGATTTTTGTTCATCTGTACATATTATTACGGGTCATAAACGTGAAGGACAGGATTATGACATTGATTTTCATGCACTTGTACATACGAAAGGAACACTCGTATTTTTGATGGGAGTATCTGCACTTCCATCTATCATGAGCGGTCTTTTGGAAGCCGGGATGGATAAGGATATGCCTGCTGCAATTTTGCAGAAAGGGACTACGGCAGGACAAAAGAGAATCGTTGCAACCATTTCTACTTTGGAGCAGCGTGTACGTGAAGAAGGAATTGAAACACCTGCTATTATCGTAGTTGGTAAAGTTTGTCAGCTTTCGCAGGATTTTGAATGGTATGAAAAACTGCCATTGGCGGGATGGAAAGTACTTGTCACGCGTCCTAAAAAACTGATTTCTCAGACTGCATCACTTTTGCGTCAAAAAGGTGCGGAAGTTTTGGAATTGCCGGCAATTCGAACGGAACCGATGGAAGATCAGTCTGCACTTGTGAAAGCCTTTGATGAAATGTATTCTTTCACCTGGCTTGTATTTACCAGCCCGACAGGTGTTGATGTATTTTTTGACGAAATGAAAAAAAATCACAAGGATATTCGTATGCTTGGTCAGATCAAAATTGCGTCTATCGGACAGGGAACAGCGAAAAAACTGGCTGCAAACGGTTTACAGCCTGATTTTGTCCCTTCTGTATATGATGGAGATCATTTGGGTGAAGAATTGGCAAAGATGACCGGACCTGCAGATCGTATATTAATTCCGAGAGCAGAGATTGGAAATCAGGTGCTGGTAGAATGTCTGGAACATAGCGGTGCTAAAGTAGAGGATGTTCCGACATACCGAACCATTTATGCAAAAAGTGAAGTGTTTGATGAAAAAACGTGCTTTGAAAATAATGAGATCGATTGTGTAATCTTTACCAGTGCTTCAACGGTTAAAGGATTTGTGGAAGCAACAAAAGGAATTGATTATTCAAAAGTGACAGCAGCATGTATTGGAAAACAGACTAAAGCTGCAGCAGACCAATACAATATGAAGACTTTCATGTCTGAAAAAGCAACCATTGAAAGTCTGATTGAATTAGTAGAAAAAATGAAAGGTGGCCAGGTGTCATGGAATTAATTCAGAGACCACGTCGTTTACGTGGAAGTGAAACACTTAGAAAACTTGTCAGAGAAACTCGTATGGATAAATCCTCGCTGATTTATCCGGTATTTGTAAAAGAAGGAACAGGAATCAAAGAAGAAATTCCATCTATGGAAGGACAATATCGTTATAGTATCGATATGCTTGAGCAGGAATTAGAGGCTTGCAAAAAAGCCGGAGTTACAAGCATTATGCTTTTTGGAATTCCGGATCACAAGGATGAGATTGGTAGCGGAGCATACGCTGAAAATGGTATTGTTCAGAGAGCTCTTCGTATGGCAAAAGAAAAATATCCGGAATTCTACTATATTACGGATGTATGTATGTGCGAATATACATCACATGGTCATTGTGGTGTTCTGTGTGATCATGATGTTGATAATGATGCTACGCTGGAACTTTTGGCAAAAACTGCACTTTCTCATGTAAAAGCAGGGGCGGATATGGTAGCACCTTCGGATATGATGGATGGACGTATTGCTGCAATCAGAGAAATGCTGGATGCAAACGGATATACCAATATTCCGATTATGGCTTATTCTGTAAAATATGCTTCTGCATTCTACGGCCCATTCCGTGAAGCAGCAGGTTCAGCACCTTCTTTCGGAGATCGTAAAAGTTATCAGATGGATTTCCACAATCGACGTGAAGGTATGAAGGAAGCTCTTCTGGACATTGATGAAGGAGCTGATATCGTTATGGTAAAACCGGCGATGTCTTACCTTGATCTGGTTGCTGATATTTCCATGGCTGTAGATGTTCCGGTTGCGGCATACAGTGTCAGTGGGGAATATGCAATGGTAAAAGCTGCGGCAAAAAATGGATGGATCGATGAAAATCGTATCGTTGCGGAAATGGCTGTTTCTGCATATCGTGCAGGTGCGCAGATTTATATTACTTACTATGCAAAAGAACTTGCCCGAATGATGGATGAAGGGAGAATCGGATAATGTCAAAATCACAGGAATTGTTTGAAAGAGCCGTTAAAAGAATCCCGGGTGGCGTAAACAGCCCTGTTCGTGCATACGGAGCAATTGGTGAAACACCTCGTTTTATTGAAAAAGCAGATGGATGTCATATCTATGATGTCGATGGAAATGAATATGTAGACTATATTGATTCCTGGGGACCAATGATCCTTGGACACAATTTTGCGCCGGTTCGTGAAAGTGTTGTTCAGGCAGCTCAAAATGGTCTGAGTTTCGGTTGTGCTACGGAAATTGAAGTCGAAATGGCAGAATTTATCTGCGAACATATTCCGCACGTCGAAATGGTACGAATGGTTAACTCCGGTACAGAGGCTGTTATGAGTGCGATTCGTGCTGCGAGAGGTTATACCGGAAAATCTAAAATTATTAAATTTGCAGGCTGTTATCATGGACATACAGATGCCATGCTGGTTAGTGCCGGATCCGGTGTTATGACAAGCGGAGTTCCGGACAGTGCCGGTGTTCCTGCCGGATGTACGCAGGATACTATGACCGCTGTTTATAATGATCTTGACAGTGTAAAAACATTGATGGAACAGTGCCCGGATCAGGTTGCAGCCGTGATCGTTGAGCCGGTGGCCGCAAATATGGGAGTAGTCCTTCCTGCAGAGGGATTTTTGAGTGGCCTTCGTTCACTTTGTGACCAGTATGGAGCACTTTTGATTTTTGATGAAGTTATCACAGGTTTTCGTCTTGCCTTTGGCGGAGCTGCTGAATATTTCGATGTAACACCGGACCTGGTAACGTATGGTAAAATCATCGGTGCCGGTATGCCGGTAGGAGCGTACGGCGGTAAAAAAGAAATTATGCAGATGATCGCACCGGTAGGAAAAGTTTATCAGGCGGGTACACTCAGCGGAAATCCAATTGCCATGGCAGCAGGACTGACACAGCTGAAATATCTGTATGCGCATCCTGAAGTATACAAAAACCTCGAAGAAAAAGGGGAATACTTATATGGGAAAATGACAGCATTACTTGAGAAATATGGTAAAAACTATCAGTTGAATCATGTGTCAAGTCTTGCAAGTGTATTTTTTACCTCCGAGCCGGTTGTAGACTATACAAGTGCGAAAACAGCGGATGTTCATGCATTTGCCGAGTATTTCAAATATATGCTTTCTAAAGGAATTCATCTGGCACCATCTCAGTTTGAGGCAATGTTTTTATCCAATGCACATGATCAGGCTGCAATGGACGAAACACTGCAGGCGATGGAATCTTACTTGATGTCTTGTTAACCAATATTGAGTATGCTATAATTTATTAGTCGTACATTTTTGTAAACGACAATTAGAAGGCAAAGCGAATTCGATAAGATCGATTTGGCTGAATTGGATATGAGTGTGAACATTGAATGGAGGCAAATTACATGGCCGAGAAAAAATATGTTGCATATGTGGGTTCTTACACACACGGAAAATGCAAAGGGATTACAGTTTATGATGTGGATGTGGAAAAAGGACGTTTTACACAACGTTCTGAGACAGAATGCAGCAATGCTTCCCATACTGCACTTTCAAAAAATGGTAAATATCTCTATTCCATCGAAGACGAAGGAGTAGCGGTATTCAAGCGTGATGAAAACGGTGATCTGGAACGATTAAACAGAGTGGGTATTCAGGGAATGCGAGGATGTTTTTTGTCTACAGATGTAGATGGAAGATACTTATATGTTGCCGGATATCATGATGGAAAGGTTACGGTTGTTCATACACATAGAGACGGCTCTCTGGGTAGTATTTTTGACGGAGTATTTCATGCCGGTCTCGGAAGTGTGGCAGAACGTAATTTCAGACCACATGTAAATTGCGTCAGACCTACACCGGACAATAAATATCTGTGTGCCGTTGATAATGGGATTGACCAGGTAAAGATCTACGCAATCAACAAAATTCGTAATAAACTGGAGCTGGTTGATATTCTCAGATGTCCCAGAGAAAGCGGACCGCGTATTATTCGTTTCAGTCAGGATGGAAAATATGCTTATATTTTGTTTGAGCTTAGCAATGAAATTCGAGTTTACACTTATAATGGTGAAGGAAAACTGCCGGAGTTTGAATTGATTCAGACTATACGTACCTTGTCTGACAAAAAAGATCAATATCATAATGCAGCGAGCGGATTGGCACTTGCACCGGATGGAAAACATCTTTTCTGCACTACAGCAGGTGAAAATACAGTTTCCATGTTTGAAATTAATGATGAGGATGGAACACTGACGAAAAAATTTGTTCTTCCAATCAGCGGAGACTATCCAAAGGATCTCGTGATTTTTCCGGATAATCAGCACATTGCAGTTGCAAATCACAGCAGCAATACGATTACTTTCTTTAAAGTAGATTATGAAAAGAATGTAATTATTATGAATGGCAAGCCGTTAAAAGTAAATGAACCAAACAGCATTCATATCTGGGAAGTATGATCATAAAAAATAATAGAGAATAAAGAACTTATAAATAATCAAAAGCGATTATGTCAGATTAACTGATATAATCGCTTTTTGTCTTTTTATTCAAATATTGCAGAACGTTTCTCTCAATCGAGATAAAGTTTTTTGATATGGTCCATCTGTGCACTCATATTTGCAAAAAGTGCATCGGTAATTACAAGAGCGGCCATGGATTCTACGACGACAACGGCACGTGGTACAATGACAGGATCGTGTCTTCCGTGAATTTCCAGAGACAAAGGTTCACCGTCATGTGTTACGGTATTTTGCGGCTGGCTGATGGATGGTGTAGGTTTTACATGAACACGCAGGATGATTTCACTTCCATCACTCATTCCGCCGAGAATACCGCCGGAATGATTTGTGGATTTAACGATTTTTCCATTCTTTTGATAAAATGCATCGTTGTTTGAGGAACCGTTTGAGGCTGAAACCTGAATTCCATCACCGATTTCGACAGCTTTCACAGCTCCAATCGACATCATAGCCTGAGCCAGTTTTGCATCGAGTTTATCAAATACCGGATCACCGAGACCGGCAGGGACACCTGTAATGCGGCATTCAATTACTCCTCCGGCACTGTCCTGATTTTGAATACATTCTTCCAGATAAGCAGAGGCTTTTTCAGCGGCTGCGGCATCAGGCATATATAATTTGTTGTTTGAAATTTCATTTATGTCAAATTCTTCGCAGTTTATCGGACCAATGGATTTCGTATAAGTAGTAAATGAAATGTTTAATTCAGACAAAATTTTTGAAGCAATGGCACCGCCTGCAACACGACCAATCGTTTCACGACCGGAAGAGCGGCCGCCTCCACGGTAGTCGCGAAAACCGTATTTCTGATCAAAGGTATAATCGGCGTGGCCCGGTCGATAGGAGTACGCGATATTTCCATAATCACGTGAGCGCTGATCTTTGTTATAAACAACAAGGGAGATAGGAGATCCGGTTGTTTTTCCTTCAAATACTCCGGAGAGAATTTCAACCTGATCGCCTTCTTTTCGGGCAGTCGTAAATTTACTCTGCCCCGGTTTGCGTCGATCAAGAAATTTCTGAATATCGGTTTCCTGAAGTGAGAGACCGGCAGGACAGCCATCCACAACTGCGCCAAGTGCCTTCCCATGTGATTCACCCCAGGTTGTAACTTTAAATTTATTTCCAAATGTTGACTGACTCATAGTATTTCCTTTCAAACAAGATAACAAACAATTTATTGAGAATTTATGGTTGCTATTATAACGAAATCCCTCGAACTTGTAAACTGCAATACAGAAAGAAGATATTAAGAAATACAGAAAGAAACATCTATTCTAAATCGATAGTAATTGACAAATAGAAATCAAAAAAGCTATAATATATTTCAAATTTTTGTACAGAATACTATTTTGTAGAAAGAGGTTTTTAGTATGAATATTATCAATAAACTGGATCGTAAATTCCATGGAAAAGGTATTCCAAATTTAACAGTGTATATTCTCTGCTGTTATGCTTTGGGTTACATTTTACAAATTATCAATCCGACAATTATCAATAAATTGAGTTTAAATGTTACGATGATCCTGCGAGGAGAAGTATGGAGACTGGTCAGCTGGATTTTAATTCCTCCGCAAAGTGGAAGTGTACTGCTTTTTGTACTTGCGATTTTGCTGTTTTATTACCCGATCGGAACGTCTTTAGAGCACACATGGGGAACATTTAGATATAATCTATATATTTTCAATGGCGTATTTCTGACTATCGTCGGGGCATTTATTTTGCATTTTGTGTCCGGAGGTCTCTACGAAGGACATCGTCTGTTTGTTCCAAACGACTATACAGGCATAATATTTACTACATACTATATCAGCCTTTCCGTATTTTTGGCATATGCAGCATGCTTTCCGGATATGAGAGTATATCTCTACTTTGTGCTGCCTATCAAAGTGCAGTGGATGGCAATTTTTTATCTTGCTATTATTTCTTATAACATTTTGCAATATATTCGAGCAGGTGTATGGTTTATGGCAATTCCAATCGTTGCTTCTTTGTTGAATTTTGGCCTGTTTTATCTGGCATCGAGAAATCAGACAATTCATTATTCCTCTGCGGACAAGAAGAGACGAAATGAGTTTAGAAAGGCTATGTCTGCAGGACAGGTCAAAAGAGAAAATTCAGCACAGACAATTACAAAGCATAAATGTGTGATTTGCGGCAGAACAGAAGTATCCAATCCGGAACTTGAATTTAGATTTTGTTCAAGATGTAATGGAAATTACGAATATTGTCAGGATCATTTATTTACGCATGAGCATAAATAAATTTGTATTTATAAGAAAAAGAAACATAGGGTTTTAAGGAGAAAAAATATGAAAAAAACACCATTTGTAACACTGGAAAAACTTCAGGAAATTATCAAAGAATATCCTACACCGTTTCACCTTTATGATGAAAAGGGAATTCGCGAAAATGCAAAAGCATTAAAAGAAGCATTTTCCTGGAATAAAGGGTTCAAAGAATTTTTTGCGGTAAAAGCAACACCGAATCCATATCTGATCAATATTTTGAAAGAATATGGCTGTGGATGTGACTGTTCATCTATGACTGAATTGATGATGGCAAAAGCAATCGGATGTAAAAACGGAGATATTATGTTTTCTTCCAATGATACACCGATCGAGGAATTTAAATATTGTGATGATATTGGCGGTATTATCAACCTGGATGATATTACACATATCGAATGTGTAGAGAAAGCACTTGGGAAAATTCCGGAAGTAATCAGCTGTCGTTATAATCCGGGTGGTTTTTTCAAAATCAGCAATGATATTATGGATAACCCGGGAGATTCCAAATATGGTATGACACCGGATCAGATCGTAGAAGCATTTCGTATTTTAAAATCTAAAGGAGCCAAAGAATTCGGTATCCATTCTTTCCTTGCCAGCAACACAGTAACAAATGAGTATTATCCAATGCTTGCAAGAGAAATGTTTGAACTTGCAGTAAAACTTCAGAAGGAAACCGGTGCACACATTAAGTTTATCAATCTTTCCGGTGGAATCGGTATTGCATATCGTCCGGAACAGACACCAAACGATATTCGCGTTATCGGAGAGGGTGTACGTAAAGTTTATGAAGAAGTTCTTGTTCCTGCCGGAATGGGAGACGTTGCAATTTACACAGAACTTGGCCGTTTCATGATGGGACCATACGGATGCCTTGTTACAAAAGCAATTCATGAAAAACACATTCACAAAGAATATATTGGTGTAGATGCCTGTGCGGTAAATCTGATGCGTCCGGCTATGTATGGCGCATATCATCATATTACCGTTATGGGAAAAGAAAATGAACCATGCAACCATCTCTATGACGTAACAGGATCTCTGTGTGAAAATAACGATAAATTTGCAATTGACAGATACCTTCCAAAGATTGACATGGGAGATATTCTGGTTATCCATGACACCGGTGCACATGGTTTTGCAATGGGATACAACTATAACGGAAAATTAAAATCTGCAGAAATCCTTTTATGTGAGGACGGCAGTTTTAAATTGATCCGACGTGCTGAAACACCAAGAGACTATTTTGCGACATTTGATTCATTCCCTGTTTTTGAAAAACTTCTGGAAGACGAATAAATAAAAAGATCTGACACAGACAAAATCTTTGATTTTTTACTTGTCAAAGATTTTGTTTTGTGTTATTATACTTTTTGTTCGAAAGCCGGCTTGTCGGAATTGGCAGACGAGGCAGACTCAAAATCTGTTGGTGGTGACATCGTGCGGGTTCAAGTCCCGCAGCCGGCATTTCTTAAATATTGACAAAACCCCGAAATTCCATTAGGAATTTTGGGGTTTTGTCGTATTTAGATATTTATTATTAAATTATAAAAATAATAAATATTTTATAAAATTGAATTTTACAAAAGAGAGGGCAGCGTTATGGATTTTAAACCGAAACGTCCGGGTCATTCACCGGAGAAAAGACCATTGTATGTGTACTACCTGATCGCACTTGCAGTAATTGTTGTTCTGAATATGTTTGTGCTTCCTGCGCTTCGAGAGCGTTCAATCCAAAAGACAGACTACACAACATTTCTGGAAAGTGTAGAAGATGGTAAAGTAAAAAGAGCGGAAATTCAGGAAGACAGTATTTTATATGAATTAACAAAGGATGATGAAACGGTTTTTTGTAAAACAAATCGTGTAGATGATCCTCTTCTTGTTGAGAAATTGTATAAAGCCGGAACAAAAATGGAAGCGGTAAAAGCTACCAATAATTCATTGCTTATATCGATCATCGGCGGTTATCTTGTACCGATTGCAATCTTTCTTTTCCTGGGCAGATGGCTCAGCAAAAAAATGATGGAATCTATGGGAGGCGGCGGACCGGGAGGTATGATGTCTTTCGGAAAAAGCAATGCCAAAGTTTATGTGAAATCTTCTACCGGTATCAAATTCACCGATGTGGCAGGAGAGGATGAAGCAAAAGAACTGCTTACGGAAATTGTTGACTTTTTGCATAATCCAAAGAAATATACGGAAATCGGTGCTAAAATGCCGAAAGGAGCTCTTTTAGTAGGACCTCCCGGAACCGGTAAAACACTTCTTGCTAAAGCTGTAGCAGGTGAAGCGGAAGTTCCGTTTTTCTCTATTTCAGGTTCTGAATTTGTAGAAATGTTTGTGGGTATGGGAGCTGCGAAGGTTCGTGACCTTTTCAAACAGGCAAATGAAAAAGCACCGTGTATCGTATTTATTGATGAGATCGATACAATAGGTAAGAAACGAGATGGTTCCGGATTTTCCGGAAATGATGAACGAGAGCAGACATTAAATCAGCTGTTGACAGAAATGGATGGTTTTGATGCCTCAAAAGGTGTTGTCATTCTGGCTGCTACGAACCGTCCGGATTCTCTGGATCCGGCTCTTCTCAGACCGGGACGTTTTGACAGAAGAATTCCTGTAGAACTTCCGGATCAGAAGGGAAGAGAAGAAATTCTCCGTGTACATGCAAAAAATATAAAAATTTCTGAAACGGTACAGTTTGAGACAATTGCGAGAGCTGCAGTCGGAGCATCCGGTGCCGATCTTGCAAATATTGTGAACGAAGCGGCTCTCAGAGCCGTTCGTGACGGAAGAAAATTTGCAACGCAGGCTGACTTTGAAGAAAGTATCGATGTGGTTATTGCAGGATACCAGAAAAAAAACAGAGTTCTTTCTACCAAAGAAAAATTGATCGTTGCATATCATGAAATCGGACATGCGCTTGTAGCTGCAAAACAGACAGAGTCAGCTCCGGTTCATAAGATCACGATTATTCCAAGAACTTCCGGAGCACTGGGGTATACAATGCAGGTAGAAGACAAAGAACATTTTCTGATGACAAAGGAAGAATTGGAAAATAAAATTGCTACTTTTACCGGCGGAAGAGCTGCAGAAGAACTGATTTTTCATTCTATTACCACAGGGGCATCCAATGATATTGAACAGGCGACAAAAATTGCCAGAGCTATGATTTCACGCTATGGTATGAGTGATGAATTCGATATGGTTGCAATGGAACATATGCAAAATCAGTATCTTGGCGGAGATTCTTCACTTAGCTGTTCTTCTGAGACACAGACCATTCTGGATCAGAAAGTTGTAGAATTGGTCAAGACGCAGCATGAGAAGGCAAAGGCAATTCTGGAAGAAAATATCATCAAATTACATGAACTTGCGAAGTATTTATATGAGCATGAAACAATCACCGGTGAAGAGTTTATGGATATTTTGAATAAGCCTTCTAATATCGAAGAATAGATTCTAAACTCTTGTAGTACACAATATGTTGTGCTAATATAATTACAATTGGAAGGTAACTGAGGGATATATGGAACCTCCGTTACCTTCTTTTTTGTTTTACTTGAATAGATAAACAGGGGGGATACCAAATGTATAAGGATAATGTACTTTGGCTTGGAGTTTCCAAAGATGATTTACAGACAAGATCCTGTATTATACCTAAAATGGCGAATCGCCATGGACTGATTGCCGGTGCGACCGGTACCGGTAAAACTGTGACGCTTAAAGTGATGGCAGAATCATTTAGTGCATGTGGTGTGCCGGTTTTTCTAGCAGATGTAAAAGGTGATCTTGCCGGAATGTGCCAGCCCGGGATTGATAGTGAAGATATGCAGAAGCGTATTCAAAAGTTTGGATTGGAAGGATTTGAATATCAATCGTATCCTACTTGTTTTTGGGATATATTACAGGAATCGGGCCATCCGCTCAGAACTACGATCAGTGAGATGGGACCAATGCTTTTGGCGCAGCTTTTGGATTTGAATCAGACACAGTCAGATATTCTGTCTATTGTATTTCGTATTGCGGATGATAACAATATGCTTCTTTTGGACTTAAAAGATCTGAGATTGATGCTGCAGCATGTTGCAGAAAATGCAAAAGATTATTCCCTGCAGTATGGAAATATTTCAAAACAGAGTGTAGCAGCTATTTCACGTGGATTAATTGCGCTGGAAGAACAGGGGGCAAATTTATTCTTTGGTGAACCGGCATTTGATATTCATGATTGGATGAGAACAGACTGTAATGGAAAAGGATATATCAATATTCTCCACGCAGTAAAACTTATACAGTCACCGAAATTATATGCGACTTTTCTTCTGTGGATGATGTCTGAATTATTTGAAGAACTTCCGGAAGCCGGAGATGCAGAAAAACCGAGAATGATTTTCTTCTTTGACGAAGCACATATTTTATTCGATAATGCAAACAGGAATTTACTTCAGAAAATCGAACAGGTTGTGAAATTGATTCGTTCCAAAGGGGTTGGAATATACTTTATTACACAAAGTCCTACGGATATTCCGAATGAAGTATTGGCACAACTTGGAAACCGTGTACAGCATGCTTTGCGTGCTTATACTCCGGCAGAACAAAAAGCTGTGAAAGCGGCAGCACAGTCATTTAGAGAAAACGAAGCCTTTCGTGTGGAAGATGTGATCACGCAGCTGGGAATAGGAGAGGCCTTGGTTTCCTGCCTTGATGAGAATGGTGTTCCGTCTATAGTCCAGCAATGCTGTGTACTTCCGCCACAAAGTAAAATGGGTTCCATCGATGAGGCTGTCAGACAAAATGCACTTTTGGCGGATGGTCTGGGCGGAAAATATGATACCTCCGTTGACCGTGAATCGGCATATGAAATATTGATGAAACGTTATGATGATGCACAGGAACAGGTTAAAAAACAGGAAGAAGAGAAACGTGCAGAAGCAGAACGCATAGATCTGGCAAAAAAAGTGGAAGCGGAACGAAAAGAACAGGAAAGACTTGCAAAAGAGGATACAAAGGCCCGACTCGCAGAAGAAAGAGAACGAATCGCTTTAGAACGTGAACAGGCCAGACTGGAACGCGAACAGGCCAGAGAAAAAGAACGTCTTGAAAAAGAAAAAGAGCGTCTGGAACGTGAGAAAAAACGAAATAAATCAGCCTTTCAAAAAGGGGTAGACAGTGCCATGAATCAGCTTGGCAGAGAAGTTACCAGAAATCTTGTAAGGGGACTTTTTAATACTTTGAAAAAAAGATAAATCGATATGAAATGTAGTGAATTTGAAACAATGATTGCTCCATATGTTGAAGGAAAAGCGATGTCCACGGAAGATACTCTGGAATTTCTGGAGCATTTAAAAGAGTGTCAGTCCTGTTATGAAGAGTTGGAAACACATTATATTGTTTATCAGGTTTCCAAACAGTTAGATGATGCAGATACTAACGATACACTGGAAGTATCTGATTTTAAAAAAATGCTTGAAAATCAGATTAAAACTACACAAAACAGCATTCGTCATTCTCATTCCGGAATTATGGTGAAAGTATTATTTGCACTTTTGCTGGTGTTGATTGTGAGTGGAATTGTGATAGTAAATTTATAAAACAATGGAGTTAGAATATGAGTGAAAAAATATTACTGATTGATGGCCACAGTATTTTAAATAGAGCTTTTTATGGCCTTCCGGATCTGACAAATGCCGAAGGAAAACATACAGGCGCTGTTTACGGCTTTTTGAATATGATGTTTCGTATGGTCGAAGAAGAACAGCCGGAGTATATAACAGTTGCGTTTGATCTTCATGCTCCGACGTTTCGTCATATTATGTATGAGCAGTACAAAGGTACGAGAAAAGGGATGCCGGAAGAATTGCGTGAACAGGTTCCTCTGATTCAGGAAGTTTTAAAGGCAATGAATATCAATATTATGACACTGGAAGGTTATGAAGCAGATGACCTGATTGGAACCATAGCACGCAAAAGTGAAAAAATGGGTATGAAAGTCACGATTTTTTCCGGAGATCGTGATCTTTTACAGCTGGCGACGGATAAAGTAACGATTCGTTTACCAAAAACTTCAAAAGGAAAAACTACGATTGAAGATTTTGGGTGGGATCAGGTTGTCGAAAAGTATCAGGTTACTCCGCCTCAGATCATTGAGCTGAAAGCATTAATGGGAGATAGTTCGGATAATATTCCGGGACTTCCGGGTGTTGGAGAAAAGACTGCAGTCAAGATTCTGGCTGCGTTCGAAAATATTGAACAGGCCTATGAGCATTACGAAGAAATTAAACCAAATAAAGCAAAAGAAGCAATGCGTGATCATTATGATCTGGCAGTATTGAGCAAAAAACTGGCAACGATCAATACGGAGTCACCGGTTGCATTTTCTTATGATGATGCCAGAAGAACAGATCCGTATACGCAAAAAGCATATGAGTTATGCAAACGACTGGAATTTAAAAATCTTTTGAATAAATTTGATCAGACAGTAGGACTGGATCATAAAATAGAAGAACAGTTTTTTACCTGTACAGATCTGGCGGGGGTTGAAGTGCTTTTTGATAAAGCAAAGTCGCAGGAAATTGTGGGTGTTTCTGCCGCGGTACAGGGAACTGCCATATACGGTGCAGCAGTTGCACTGAGTACAGAAGAAGTATATTTTGTTCCTGTTGAAGGATTGATTACAGAGCATTATCTGAAACTAAATATCAAAGAATTGTCACAAAATGTAAAATTATGTACGATGGATGGGAAAGCACTGATTAAAGCATGTGAGCTGGAAGATGATTCTGAAATTTTGGATCTTTCGGTTGCGGCATATCTGTTAAATCCATTAAAATCGACATACACTTATGAGGATCTCGCCAAGGAATATATGGGCGGACTGCTTGTTCCTGCCAGGGAAGATCTGCTTGGTAAAAAAACATTTGAAAAAGCCTGGAACGAGAGTGATCCTGCATTGGCTACTTATTGCAGTTACGACGCATGTATTGCCATAAACTGCTGTATTTCTATGGAACAGCGATTAAAAGAAGAAGGCATGTGGGAGGTTTATACAGAAATTGAACTTCCACTGATTTATACGCTTGTTTCAATGGAAAACTATGGTATTCGTGTGCAGGGCGATGCTTTGAAGAATTATGGTGAACAGCTTAATGTCAGAATTGTGGAACTTGAAGTTTCCATCTGTGAGCAGGCGGGAGAGAAATTTAATATTAATTCGCCTAAGCAATTGGGCGTTATTCTGTTTGAAAAGCTTGGAATACCGGGAGGCAAAAAAACAAAAACAGGTTATTCGACTGCGGCGGATATTCTGGAAAAACTAGCACCGGAACAACCGATTATCAATGATATACTGGAATATAGACAGCTGACAAAATTAAAATCCACTTATGCGGATGGACTTGCAAATGAAATTCGCGAGGATGGACGGATTCATTCTACCTTTAATCAGACAATTACGGCAACCGGCAGAATCAGCAGTACAGAACCGAATCTGCAGAATATTCCGGTACGAATGGAATTAGGACGAATGATTCGAAAAGTATTTGTTCCGGAAGAGCAGTATGTATTTCTTGATGCAGATTATTCGCAGATCGAACTTCGTGTTTTGGCACATATGTCCGGTGATGAAAAACTGATTCAGGCATATCGTGAGGCGCAGGATATTCATAGAATTACGGCTTCACAGGTATTTCATATTCCGTTTGAAGAGGTTACACCTCTACAGAGAAGAAATGCAAAAGCAGTTAATTTCGGTATTGTCTATGGAATCAGTTCGTTTGGACTTAGCCAGGACTTAAGTATCAGTCGTAAAGAAGCTGCAGAATATATTGAGCGGTATTTTGAAACATACCCGAAAATCAAAGGCTTTTTGGACGGCCTTGTTGAAGAAGGAAAAGAAAAAGGATATGTGACGACAATGTATGGTCGGCGCAGACCGATTCCGGAATTGAAATCCAGCAATTTTATGCAGCGTTCGTTTGGAGAAAGAGTTGCCATGAACTCTCCGATTCAGGGAACGGCTGCGGATATTATTAAAATTGCAATGAATCGGGTTTATCAAAGATTAAAACAGGAAAATCTTAGATCACGACTGATTCTGCAGGTGCATGATGAATTATTAATTGAGGCACATATAGATGAAGTTGAGACAGTATCTCATATTCTGATTGATGAGATGAAAAATGCTGCTTCTCTGGCGGTTGAACTTGAAGTAGATATGCATCAGGGAAATAACTGGTATGAAGCAAAATGATGATCTTACTCAGTCAAAAGGACGGTCACTTCAACTAGAGGTGAGGCTGAAATGAGATCGTGAAAATGATAAAGGTAATGTAGTGACATGAAAGTAATTGGAATTACCGGTGGAGTCGGAGCCGGAAAAAGTGCGGTTCTTGATTTTTTGCAAAACCAGTGTGGTGCATACGTGGTTAAGGCAGACGAAGTAGGACATAAGGTCATGGAACCGGGACAAAAATGTTATGATGAAATCATCCGACTGTTTGGAGAAAAAATTGTAAAAGATGATAAATCTATTGACCGAAAGGCTATTTCCGATGTAGTATTCTCTGAGACTGAGAAGTTAGCAGCTTTAAATGCAATCGTTCATCCGACAGTCAGACAATACATAATGGAAACTATGAACAGGAAGCTGGAAGAAGGCTGTTCTTTGTTCATTGTTGAGTCTGCCATTCTGCTCGAAGTAAATTATCAGGAGTTTTGTGACTTTGTATGGTATATTTATACAAACCCAAAAGTACGGGCAGAACGACTGCAGCAGAGCAGAGGCTACTCGTTAAAAAAAATAGAGGAAATTATTGCAAATCAGCCATCGGATGAATATTATCGCAGTCATACAGATTATGTAATTGATAACAGCAATGATTTTGAAAGTACCTCTGAACAGATAAGGAGAGGATTAGAATTATGAGATTGTGCAGTATAGCAAGCGGAAGCAGCGGAAACTGCATATATGTCGGAACCGAACAGACTCATGTGCTTGTAGATGCCGGTATCAGCGGGAAAAAGATTGAGCAGGGATTGCATCAACTTGATCTTCAGGGAAAAGAACTGGATGCTATTCTGGTTACGCATGAGCATTCTGACCATATTCAGGGACTCGGTGTTCTGGCAAGAAGATATGGGATACCAATTTATACCGCACATGGTACGGCACAGGCAATTGCTGGAATGAAAAGTCTGGGAAAAATCCCGAATGGTTTAATACATGAAATACAGGCAGATCATCCGTTTATGATCAAAGATATGGAGGTAAAACCGTTTTCGATATCACATGATGCGGCGGAACCGATCGGATATCGTTTTGAAAATGATCAAAAATCTGTTGCAGTTGCAACGGATTTAGGTGTATATACAGAATATACGGTTCAGAATCTGAAAAATCTGGATGCCTTGCTTTTGGAAGCAAATCATGATATCAGAATGCTTCAGGTAGGAAGCTATCCGTATTATTTGAAACAGCGTATACTTGGAAATAAAGGCCATCTGTCAAATGAAAATGCCGGTCGTTTGTTGTGTGAATTGCTGCATGACGATATGAAACACATCTTTCTGGGACATTTGAGCAAAGAAAACAATTATGAACAACTGGCATACGAAACGGTATGTGCAGAGATCACGATGGGTGAAAATCCTTATAAATCTGATGATTTTAAGATTCAAATCGCAAATCGTGAATATAACTCGGAAATTGTTCAGTTATAATTTATTTAGGAGAGGATGTAATTATGAAAAAAACAATTATTACAGTCGTTGGTAATGACACAGTCGGAATTATCGCAAAAGTTTGTACTTATCTTGCGGATAATAATGTAAATATCCTTGATATTTCACAGACGATCGTGCAGGGATATTTCAACATGATGATGGTTACAGATGTAAGTGGATCAGACAAAGATACCGGAACGATTTCAAAGGAACTCGGTGAACTTGGAAATGAAATTGGCGTAATTATTCGCTGTCAGCACGAAGATATCTTTAATATGATGCACAGAATCTAAAAGGCAGGAGAACAAAAAATGATTAATATTTTTGAAGTAAATGAAACGAACAAAATGATTACGCAGGAAAATCTGGATGTTCGTACCATTACTATGGGAATCAGTCTTTTAGACTGTATTGACAGTGATCTTGATCGACTGAATGAGAAAATCTATAACAAAATTACACAAAAAGCAAAAAATCTGGTTAGTACCGGTCAGAAAATTTCAATGGAATTCGGTATTCCGATTGTAAATAAACGTATTTCTGTAACTCCGATTGCATTGATCGGAGGGGCTGCATGTAAAACTTCAGATGATTTTGTAAGTATTGCAAAAACACTTGATCGTGCAGCAAAAGAAGTGGGTGTTAATTTCCTTGGTGGATATTCAGCACTGGTCAGCAAGGGAATGACTCCTGCAGATCAGCTTTTGATCGAATCGATCCCGCAGGCATTGGCGCAGACAGAACGTGTCTGCAGTTCTATCAATATCGGATCTACCAGAACCGGTATTAATATGGATGCAGTGAAATTAATGGGTGAAATTGTTGTTCAGACGGCAAAGGCAACAAAAGAACAGGACTCTCTGGGCTGTGCGAAACTGGTTGTATTCTGTAATGCACCGGACGACAATCCATTTATGGCAGGTGCATTCCATGGTGTTACGGAAGCCGACTGCATTATCAATGTAGGTGTCAGTGGTCCCGGTGTTGTAAAAACAGCTCTTGAAAAAGTGCGCGGCAAAGATTTTGAAACACTGTGCGAAATGATCAAACGAACTGCTTTTAAAGTTACCCGTGTCGGACAGCTTGTAGCGCTTGAGGCATCAAAAGAGTTAAATGTTCCGTTTGGAATCGTCGATTTATCACTTGCACCAACACCGGCAATCGGCGATAGTGTTGCTGAAATTCTCGAAGAAATCGGTCTGGAACGTGTAGGTGCTCCGGGAACAACCGCCGCACTTGCCTTGTTAAATGATCAGGTGAAAAAAGGCGGCGTTATGGCTGCACAGGCAGTTGGTGGATTAAGCGGTGCATTTATTCCTGTTTCAGAAGACCAGGGAATGATAGATGCAGTGAATGCAGGATCTCTTACAATTGAAAAACTCGAAGCTATGACTTGTGTATGCTCTGTAGGTCTTGATATGATTGCGATTCCTGGAGATACGAAGCCGTCTACAATTGCCGGTATCATTGCAGATGAGGCAGCAATCGGAATGATTAATCAGAAGACAACAGCAGTTCGTGTAATTCCTGTAATTGGAAAAGGTGTCGGAGAAGTTGTTGAATTTGGCGGATTACTTGGTTATGCGCCTATCATGCCGGTAAATAATTTTGCCTGTGATGCATTTGTTGAACGTGGCGGACAGATTCCTGCTCCGATCCATAGTTTTAAAAACTAAATATTTAAATTCAACGTTGACATCAGCAATTTATTATGCTAAAGTGTCAAGTAGATAAACCGTTGAGAAAGAGTAGTAGGTAATCATGTGAGATATCAGAGAGCAGGTGATGGTGGGATACCTGTATCAGGCAGATTTCTGAATGGACTTTTGAGGGCGATCCGAAATGAAAAAAGTAGGCATCGACGGGAACCGAACCCGTTATCAATCAGGAATGCATAATAGTGCATGCAAAGTGGACGTTTCGTCAAATTGAGTGGTACCGCGATAATAAGTAATTATTACCGTCTCAGAAGATATTCTGAGACGGTTTTTTTTATCTCAGTCCCTGGATTTTTCGTTTTCGAAATCACGAAGCAATGCATAAACGAAAAGAAAAGGAGAATGAAATTATGAACAAAAAAATTATCACAAGCGTAGTATTAGGAACAGCAGCAATGACATTCGCAGCAACAACTGCTTATGCCGCAGAGTACAAGGTTGGTATTATTAAATTTGTAGACGATGCTTCACTTGACCAGATTGAACAGGCAATTAAGGATGAACTGGATGCAGCTTCTGCAGACGGTGAAAACACATATACTTATGACGGACTGGTTTATAATGGACAGGCAGACGGAACCCAGCTGGCTCAGGTTGAAGCTCAGCTTATTGCCGATGAACCGGACATCATTATTCCAATCGCAACACCTGCAGTTACAACATTGATCAGTGCGTTGGAAGATAGCGATATCCCGGTTGTATTTTCTGCTGTTTCAGATCCGGTTGGAGCAGGAATCGTTGCTTCTCTGGATGCACCGGGAGAAAATGTAACAGGTACCAGCGATGCATTAAATACAAACGCAATCTTTGATCTGATCACAACAGCAAATCCTGAAATTAAAAAAGTAGGTCTTCTGTACAGTCAGTCAGAAGATGCCTCTACACAGGCAATTGCCGATGCAAAAGCTTATCTTGATAATGCAGGAATTGAATACGTTGAAAAAACAGGAACAAATGATACAGAAATCATGCAGGCCGCTGCAGCTTTGATTGATGAAGAGGTTGAAGCTGTATTTACACCAACGGATAACACTGTTATGAAAGCAGAACTTGCAATCTATGAATCATTTGCAGAAGCCGGTATTCCACACTATGCAGGAGCAGATTCATTTGCATTGAATGGTGCTTTCTGTGGTTATGGTGTAAACTATGCAAATCTTGGAACAGAAACAGCAAAAATGGTTATTGAAATTCTGAATGGTGCAGATCCTGCTTCTACACCTGTAAAAACATTTGATAATGGTATTGTTACAATCAATACTGAAATTGCTGAAGAAATCGGAATCGACTACAGTGCATTCTCAAAATCAGATGCATGCTCTGAAATCGTTGAGACAGTCACAGCAGAAAATTTTGAATAATTTTTGATTTAAGTAAAAAATCACATTTTTATTATGAGTAACAAAATAATTTAGTTTAAGGAGTTTATTGTATGAGTTCACTGATTTCTATGTCAGTAATAACAAGCGCATTAGAGTTAGGTGTTATATATTCATTAGTTGCGTTAGCTTTATTTTTAAGTTTTTCTATTTTGAATATTGCGGACTTATCGACCGATGGATGCTTTACACTTGGATGTGCGGTTGGCGTTCAGGTTGCATTGATGGGACATCCGATTCTGGCACTGTTTGCATCGATGGCTGCCGGTATCTGTTCCGGATATGTGATGGCTTTTTTGCAGACGAAACTGGGAGTTGAGTCCATTCTTGCAGGTATTATCGTTAATACTGGATTATATACGATTAATTTAGCGGTTATGGGATTTTCTTCCAACGTAACATTACTGAAAACGGATACTATTTTTAGTCTGACAAAAGGATTTCTTGGAAAAGAATATTATAAACTCATCACAGCTGCCGTTATTGTAGTGATTATGTGTGTGCTTATGGTATGGTTCATGGGTACACGAATGGGACTTTCGATTCGTGCAACCGGTGATAACGAAGATATGGTACGTGCATCAAGTATTAATCCTTCTATGACAATTACGGTTGGCCTTTGTATTTCCGGTGCGTTAACCGCTTTATCCGGAAGTCTGATCGGTCAGTATCAGAAGACATGCGATATCAACCTCGGTACCGGTATGGTAACGATTGCACTTGCCAGCTTAATCATTGGCGAAACGCTGATTGGTAAAAAAACAATGGTTCGCCGTGTGTTTGGTGTTATTTTCGGAAGCTGTCTTTATCGTTTCCTGATTGCTTTGGCGTTGAAATTCCATATTCCTGCGGAATGTCTGAAGCTGGTATCGGCTGTAATCGTTGCGATTGCAATTGCGTCACCTACAATTCGCAAAAAAATTGCATTTAGAAAAAATAAAAGAAATGCAATTGCTGCTGTAAAAGGAGGACGTAACTAATGCTTCGATTAACCAATGTATCAAAAACTTTTAATCCGGGAACACCTGATGAAAAAAAGGCTTTAAAAAATGTAAGCCTTACGGTAGAAGATGGAGATTTTGCCACCATAATCGGAAGTAACGGTGCCGGAAAATCAACACTTTTTAATTGTATTGCCGGAAGCTTTTTCATAGATGAAGGCAGGGTTGAACTCGATAATCAGGATATTACCTATGTACCGGATTTCAAAAGAGCTGTTCAGATCGGACGTTTGTTTCAGGATCCGATGAAGGGAACCGCTCCGCGAATGACGATCGAAGAAAATCTTGCCCTGGCATATCTGAGAGCGTCCAAAGCAAGAAATAAAATCTTCTCCAGAGTGACAAAACAGCAGCGACAGGAATTTCGTGAAAAACTTTCCGTGCTTGAAATGGGATTGGAAGATCGTATGAAACAGCCGGTTGGTTTATTATCCGGCGGTCAGCGACAGGCATTGACTCTTTTAATGGCAACTGTTTATTCACCGAAAATTTTACTTTTGGATGAACATACGGCAGCGCTTGATCCGGCCACTGCAGAAAAGGTTCTCGCTTTAACGAAAACAATAGTAGAAGAAGATCATCTGGCCTGTCTGATGATTACTCATAATATGCATTCTGCATTGGAATTGGGAAATCGAACTTTAATGATGGACTCAGGAAGAATTGTTCTCGATATCAAAGGAGACCAGAGAGAGGGCATGACGGTTGACGGATTACTGCAGCTGTTTAATGCAGGAACCGGTAAAGATCTTGATAACGATCGCATTTTGTTTTCAAAGTAAATCTCAGTAAACAAAAATAAAGCAAATTTAATAATTGATTAATTTCGATAATTTAAAAGTGAAATTAATAAAAAAATCCTCGTTTTATGACCGACCATATTATAATGGCGTATAAATCATAAGATGAGGATTTTCTTTTGATATTCATTCGTATATTCTTTTTTTGTTTTTGCGGACCATACGCTTTCATAGATATTAGAGGCATGAATGGTTTGTGAAAATTGTTGAGATGCCTTAGCTGCATGCACGGGTGGAAGTGCGGAAAATATTCGTTCTGCGTCAGCTGCTTTGGTAACTAATGGAATAGAGCTGCAGTTTTTTATTTTGTGTAACAGAGGACCGCTGCTCTTCCGAAAGCCGAGAACGCGAGCATAAGGAACTGTTTTTTCTACATCCGTTATATTCAGCAGCATATGAAGCAATGCTCGTTGAATTCGTGTCTGTGTCAATTCTTTTGACTTTATTTTCTCGCAAAATGATTCGAAATCAGAAAATACATTACGGTTTTTTTCGATTCTATTTGCAAGACTTTCCGGAAAATCCTGATATCGAAGCAGAGATTCAGCAGTTTCATTTAACAATTGATAGTGAATCAGCAAATTAAAATCTGCCGGAGTAAGGTATTTGTTTTGTTCAATTGCGTCGATGTATTCCCGATAGATCGTTTCTTTGTTATCAGAGATTAAATTTGCTTTAAATTTCTGAAATGTTTCGGTACCGGTTAAAGTGGAAACCAAACTGCGAAGAGCGGAAGCGGACGGGTATTTTGAAAAATCCAGGAGCTGATCATGATAAGGATTTCCCAGCCGTTGAATCAGAATCGGTTTTATCTGACTATGAAGCCGGTTCAGAACTTTCAAATACTCGATTGCAAGAATATTATTTGGAGACAGAAGAATCTGTTCGATTTCTTCATATGAAAAGTCTGCAATGGTATCTTCCTGAGAAGAAGAGTGGTCTGATAAATATTGAAGCAATGCTTCGGAACGGGCTGCAGGAAAATTCAGTCCCTTCTGTAAGCCGGATTTTAAAGTTGCAATATAAAAAGCCGGTTCATCTGCTAACACGACGGCTATCTTCTTGAGAATAGAAAGATGGTCAGTTTCCGCACCGAAACATAAATAGTCGATGCAGCCTAACTGTTCGAGAAGAGATACACCTCCACAGGCGAAAAATTCTGCACTTGAGGCGGCGTTTCCAACAGGAAGTTCCAGAATCAGATCAGCACCGTTTCGAAGAGCTGATTCTGCTCGACGGTGCTTTGGCAGAAAGGCCGGCATGCCACGCTGAACATAATCACCGCTCATGACGACAACGATATAATCCGCTGCGGTCTCATGGCGGATTTTTTCTAATTGATATTTATGTCCTTCGTGAAAAGGGTTATATTCGGCGATAATACCTACAACTTTCATGCCTGCTTCCATCCTGTATTTATTGAGTGCACAGTAAAAATCTAGACTGCTTCATTGAATTGGGACATCACCTGAGACCAGGTGTCAGGCTGTCCTGAACAGAAAAAAATACATTTCTTGAGTAATTCTAACATTGAAATGCTTGAAATACAAGTTTTTAGGGCGTATAATAATTTCAAATGTGATTACGAAAGGAGCCATTTACAATGGGATTTATTGATGTATTAAAAGATAGAGCGAGAGCAAATATCAAAACAATCGTTCTTCCGGAAACAGAAGACGCAAGAACACTTGACGCTACAGCTAAAATTTTAAAAGAAGGTATCGCTAAAGTTGTTCTGATCGGTAACGAAGAATCAGTTAAAAAGAGCGCTGCAGAAGGCGGCTATGATATTACAGGTGCTACAATCGTAGATCCGGCTACATCTGAAAAAACAGCAGCTTATATCGACAAACTTGTTGAACTTAGATCAAAAAAAGGTATGACTCCTGAACAGGCAAAAGAAATCCTTCTTAACCAGTATCTGTACTATGGTGTTATGATGGTTAAAATGGGAGATGCCGATGGTATGGTTTCCGGTGCTTGCCATTCTACAGCAGACACACTTAGACCATGTCTTCAGATTCTGAAAACAAAACCGGGTACAAAACTTGTATCAGCATTCTTCCTGATCGTTGTTCCGGATTGTGAATATGGCGCAAATGGTGCATTCGTATTTGGTGATTCCGGTCTTGTACAGGATCCAAACGCAGAAGAATTAGCTGCAATCGCTGCTTCTTCAGCAGAATCTTTCGAACTTCTTGTTCAGGAAGAACCTGTTGTTGCTATGCTTTCACATTCTACAATGGGAAGTGCAAAACATGCACTTGTTGACAAAGTTGTAGAAGCAACAAAAATTGCAAAAGAACAGAATCCAAACCTCAAACTTGACGGTGAATTTCAGCTTGACGCTGCTATCGTTCCAAGTGTTGGTGCTTCTAAAGCTCCTAACAGCGACGTTGCAGGAAAAGCAAATGTTCTGATCTTCCCTAACCTTGATGCAGGTAACATCGGATACAAACTTGCTCAGCGTCTTGCAAAAGCTGAAGCTTACGGTCCTGTAACACAGGGTATCGCTGCTCCGGTTAATGACCTTTCCAGAGGATGCTCAGCTGACGATATCGTTGGTGTAGTTGCTATCACAGCTGTACAGTGCCAGGCTGCTGACAAATAATATCAGATACTTGTAAATTACAATAAAATATATTTAACAGGGAGAAAACACAATGAATGTATTGGTTATCAACTGCGGAAGTTCATCACTGAAATATCAGCTGATCAACTCTGACACAGAAGACGTTCTTGCAAAAGGTCTTTGCGAAAGAATCGGTATCGACGGAAGACTTGTATATCAGAAAGCCGGTTTAGACAAAGAAATTACAGAAGCTGCTATGCCTACTCATAAAGAAGCAATTCAGATGGTTCTTGATGCTCTTACAAATGACAAAACAGGTGCTATCGCAAGCTTAAAAGAAGTAGACGCTATCGGACATCGTGTCGTACATGGCGGTGAAAAATTTGCTGCTTCAACAGTAATCACAGACGAAGTAATCGCAGCTGTAGAAGAATGCAACGATCTTGCACCTCTTCACAATCCTGCAAACCTGATCGGTATTCGTGTATGCTCTGAACTTATGCCTGGTGTACCTCAGGTTGCTGTATTTGATACAGCTTTCCATCAGACAATGCCTGCAAAAGCATATCTCTATGGACTTCCAATCGAATATTACAAAAACTACAAAGTCAGAAGATATGGTTTCCACGGAACATCACACAGCTTCGTATCTAAACGTGCATATGATTTCCTCGGACTTGACAAAGACAATTCTAAAGTAATCGTTTGCCACCTTGGAAACGGATCTTCCATCAGTGCTGTATTAAACGGCAAATGTGTAGATACAACAATGGGGCTTACTCCACTTGAAGGTGTAGTTATGGGAACACGTTCCGGTAACATTGACCCGGCTATCATGGAATTTGTAGCGAAAAAAGAAGGTCTTGACCTTGCCGGTATCACAAACGTATTAAACAAAAAATCCGGTCTTCAGGGACTTTCAGGAGTTTCTTCTGATATGCGTGACCTTGAAGCTGCTGCAAACGACGGAAATGTTGATGCACAGAACGCAGTAGAAGTTCTTTGCTATGGTATTGCTAAATTCGTTGGTGGATACGTTGCAGCAATGAACGGTGTAGATGCGATTGTATTTACAGCCGGTATCGGTGAAAATGACGGTCTTGTACGTAAAACTGTTTGCTCATACCTTGGATACCTTGGTATCGAAGTAAATGATGAAGCAAACGGAAAACGTGGCGAAGAAATGGTAATTTCTACAGCAGATTCTAAAGTTAAAGTTGCAGTTATTCCTACAAACGAAGAACTTGCAATCTGCAGAGATACTGTAGCATTAGTTAAATAATTATTGTTTAACGTAGTTAAAGAGGCTGCTGTGAGCAAAAACTGTTCACAGCAGTTTTTTATATAAAAAATATTTAAAAATTTTTTTATGTAAATTTAAAAACTTAACGTTGACAAATGATATAGCCATATGTATAATTATTCAAGTGTGGATAGGAGAATACTATGCAAATCAATTTATTAAATATAACAGCCTGTGAGGGTAAAGTAATTGAGGTTCCTGTTTCGTTTGAATTGAATGAAATTGAAATGAGAGAGGAAAGCTATCCGATTACAAATAAAGAACCGTTAGTACTTCGTATCGAGAATACCGGTAATAAGGTTCTCAAAGTCCAGGGACATAGTTCCATATCTGTGACATTGCCTTGTGATCGATGCCTTTGTGATGTATCTGTTATGATTCCGATTGAGATCGATCGTGAGCTGGATATGAAACTCACAGATGAGGAACGAATAAATGATTTGGATGAGAGTAGCTATCTCACCGGTATGGACCTGGATGTGGATCGTTTGATCTATCTTGAGGTGCTGATGGCATGGCCGTTAAAGGTTCTCTGCAATGAGGACTGCAAAGGGTTCTGCAGTAACTGTGGAACGAATTTGAACGAAGGTTCTTGTAAGTGTGATGATTTACCAAGGGATCCTCGTATGGCAGCAATCAGCGATATATTTAGTAAGTTTAATAAGGAGGTGTAACGTATGTCCATCTGTCCAAAGAATAAAACATCTAAAGCAAGACGTGATAAGAGAAGAGCAAACTGGAAAATGACTGCTCCTAACTTAGTAAAATGCAGCAAATGCGGCGCCCTTATGATGCCACACAGAGTTTGCAAAGCTTGCGGAAGCTACAATAAGAAAGAAATCGTCAAAGTTGAAGATTAATTTCAAGCATAACAGACAGTTCGAATTTGCGAGCTGTCTGTTTTTTGTATATAAGGAATTTTTTTCTTTTATTACATAAATTATATTAATTCAGGCTGCTCAGAGTACAGCTTGAATATACAGTAGGAGTTTATGCATGAATATCATTAATGTAGAGAATATCAGTAAACTGTACGGTGATAAAATGGTTCTGAACCATGTTTCTTTTGGAATTCAGGATACTGACAAAATTGGAATTGTCGGGATCAATGGAAATGGTAAAACCACTTTTTTGAATATTATCGCCGGATTAGAGGAACCTGATGAAGGCGAGGTAATTAAACAGAATAGTCTGCACATATCTTATTTACCTCAAAATCCGGAGTTTCCAGAACATGTTTCTATCCTGGAATACGTTGCAAATGTGAATGATAATGAGGCATGGGAAGCAACAAGTACAGCAAAACGAATTTTAAATAACCTTGGTGTAACAGACTACAATGAATGTGTTGATCATTTATCGGGAGGTCAGAAAAAAAGAGTTGCATTGGCAAAGGTGCTGCTCAATCCTACAGATGTTTTGATCTTGGATGAACCGACAAACCACCTGGATGATCGAATGATCAGCTGGCTGGAAAGTTATCTGAACCGTTTTCGCGGAGTGGTTTTGATGGTAACACATGACCGATTCTTTTTGGATAAGGTTACAAACAAAATTCTTGAAATAAGTCATGGGCAGGTTTATAGCTACGATGCCAATTATTCCGGCTTTTTGGAGTTAAAAGCACAGCGAGAAGAAATGCTTTTGGCAACGGAACGTAAGCGCCAAAGTGTCCTTCGTATGGAACTGGAATGGGCGAAAAGAGGATGCAGAGCGAGAAGTACGAAGCAAAAGGCACGTCTGGAGCGTTTAGAAACCTTGAAGAATGGGAAGGCTCCAAAATCCTATGTCGGTGTGGAAATGGAATCCGTGGAAACACGAATGGGAAAAAAAACGATTGAACTGCATGGGATTCACAAAGAATACGAAAATCGTGTACTGATCGATAATTTTGAATATATCTTTTTGCGTGGACAGCGTGTCGGAATTGTCGGACCGAATGGATGCGGAAAATCAACATTGCTGAAAATCATTGCTGACTTGGAACAGCCGGACTATGGACAGGTAGAAATTGGAGAAACTATTAAAATTGGTTATCTTGCGCAGAATGTTCCGGATATGGATGGAAGACAGCGAGTGATAGACTATATTCGAGATGTTGCCGAATATATCCCGACAAAGGACGGCAAAATCAGTGCAGCGATGCTTCTTGAACGCTTTTTGTTTGATTCCGGAATGCAATATACACCGGTTGAAAAATTGTCCGGTGGAGAGAAAAGACGTCTGTATTTATGTAAAGTGCTGATGGAAGCACCAAATGTGTTGATTCTTGATGAACCAAGTAATGATCTGGATATTCCTACATTAACAATCTTAGAAGATTATCTGGACTCTTTTGCCGGAATTGTAATTGCGGCTTCGCATGACAGATATTTTCTCGATAATGTGGTTGATCGTATCCTTTCTTTTGAAGATAACGGAACGATTTTACAGTATGAAGGTGGTTACAGCGATTATCAGGATGCTGTCAACACGAGTAATACAAATGTATCAGAGGCAGACCGCAAAGATGTTGCTTTGTCCGTTGACAAAAAAACAACATCAAAATCATGGAAAGAACAGGCTCCTGTTAAATTAAAATTCACATATAAAGAGCAGAAAGAATTTGATACAATCGAAGAGGATATAGAAAAACTGGAAAATAAAATCGCAGAACTGGAACAGGACATGCTGAAAAACGCAACGGACTCTTTTAAACTTCGAAAAATCATGGAAGAAAAAGATGAGGCGGAGGCAACATTGCTTGAAAAAATGGATCGTTGGGAGTACCTGACGGATCTTGCGGAAAAGATAGAAGCACAGAAAAAATATTGAATTCTACTGATGGTTTTAGTAAAATATTAGGATAGGGCTTGAATTAAGCAATTTGTTAGGAGGTTAAGTATGGCTGATCTAGTTAGAATTGTTGTAGATGCGATGGGCGGAGACAATGCGCCTGTTGAACCGATAAAAGGTGCTGTTGACGCTGTAAAAGAAAGAAAAGACATCAAAGTTATTCTTGTCGGTGTTGAAGATATCATTAAAAAAGAACTTGCAAAATATCCGGATTATCCTAAGGAACAAATTGAAATTTTAAATGCGACGGAAATTATTGAAACTGCTGAACCGCCGGTATTCGCTGTGCGCAAGAAAAAGGATTCTTCTATTGTAAAAGGTCTGAACCTTGTCAGACATCAGGAAGCAGATGCATTTGTTTCATCCGGAAGTACCGGAGCGGTACTTGTCGGAGGACAGATTCTGGTAGGCAGAAGCAAAGGGGTAGAGCGCCCTCCGCTTGCTCCATTGATTCCAACAGCAAAAGGGGTCTCTCTTTTGATTGACTGTGGTGCAAATGTTGATGCGCGACCTTCCCATCTGGTTCAATTTGCCAAAATGGGTTCTATTTACATGGAACACATTGTCGGAGTAAAAAATCCTCGTGTTGCAATCGTGAATAATGGAGCCGAAGAAGAAAAAGGAAATGCATTGGTCAAAGAAACATTTCCGCTTCTGAAAGCCTGTGAGGATATTAACTTTATTGGAAGCATTGAAGCCAGAGATATTCCGGCCGGATATGCAGATGTCATTGTCTGTGAAGCATTTGTCGGAAATGTTATTCTGAAATTGTATGAAGGTGTTGGTTCAACACTTGTCAGCAAAATCAAAGCCGGTATGATGACAAATTTAAAAACAAAGATTGGCGCACTGCTTGTGAAACCGGCATTAAAAGAAACATTGAAAACATTTGATGCAAGTGAACATGGCGGAGCCCCGCTTCTTGGTCTGAAAGGTCTGGTTGTTAAAACACATGGAAGTGCGGTAGCTGTTGAAATCAAAAATGCGATTTTCCAGTGTGTTCAGTTTAAGCAAAATGGAATAAATGAGAAAATTGCAGAACGCATTCAGAAAGCAAAAACGGATGAAGCAAAACAAGGTGAATAAATTATTCATAAGAAATTGCTTATAAAAAATATATTGGTATACATTTATTAGATATGGAGGGATTGATATGGAATTTGAACATCTGAAATCATTCATAGAACAAACCTATCATATTGAGGCTGAAATCAAAAAGGATTCCGATTTGACGGAAGACCTGGGATTGGATTCGTTGGAACTGTATACAATTTTAATGGAAATTGAATCGATGTATTCTGTGGAGTTTCCACAGGATACATTGGATCGTGTCCATACGGTGTCTGACGTAATAAATGCGATAAGGGAGGCTATGAAGGTATGAATTTTCAGAAATTAGAAACTATTATCGGGTATCAGTTTCAAAATAAAAAAATTCTTCAGCAGGCAATGACACACAGTTCCTATGCAAATGAAAAAAAGCATGGAAAAGCAGGGAATAATGAGCGTCTGGAATTTTTGGGCGATGCTGTATTGGAACTGATCAGCAGTGAATTTTTGTATTTCAAATTTCCGGGAATTCCGGAGGGAGAACTGACCAAAAAACGTGCAAGCCTCGTATGCGAGCCGAGTTTGGCCTTTTGTGCACGAGAATTTGGACTTCCTGAATTTCTTCTTCTCGGGAAAGGAGAAGATATGACAGGCGGTCGAAATAGAGATTCCATTGTTTCTGATGCAACAGAGGCGTTGCTTGGAGCAATTTATTTAGATGGTGGTTTTGCTAGTGCAAAGGAGTTCGTTCTGAAATTTATTCTCAATGACATCGAACGAAAGAGTCTCTTTTATGATAGCAAGACCATATTGCAGGAAATCGTTCAGGGTGAAAAGAACAAGACGGTACAGTATGTCCTGGCAGGAGAGAATGGACCGGATCATAATAAAGAGTTTTCTGTTCAGGTTGTCATTGATGGAGAGGTAATGGGAACCGGTGTTGGTCATACCAAAAAAGCAGCCGAACAGAAAGCTGCCTACGAAGCGATTCGTAAGATCAAACAATAGCAGGTGAATACATGTATTTAAAAAACATCGAGGTGCAGGGATTTAAATCCTTTGCACAGAAACTGAATTTTGAATTTCACAATGGAATCACAGGAATTGTCGGACCGAACGGAAGTGGAAAAAGTAATGTCAGTGATGCGGTACGCTGGGTACTGGGTGAGCAAAGTGCAAAACAGCTTCGTGGCGGTAACATGCAGGATGTTATTTTTTCCGGTACAGAAACCAGAAAACCACTGAGTTTTGCTTCGGTTGCAATTACACTTGATAATAGTGATCATGTTCTGCCAATTGACTACAAAGAGGTTACGGTAACGAGGCGTCTGTATCGTTCCGGCGAAAGTGAATATCTGATGAACGGGACAAACTGCAGACTTCGCGATATCAATGAGCTTTTTTATGATACGGGTATTGGTAAAGAAGGATATTCAATTATCGGACAGGGTCAGATCGACAAAATTCTGAGCGGTAAACCGGATGATCGAAGAGATCTGTTTGATGAAGCGGCTGGTATCGTTAAATTTAAACGCCGTAAGGCTACTACACTGAAAAAACTCGAGGAAGAAAAAAATAATCTTACTCGTGTAACCGATATTCTGGCTGAATTGACAAAACAGCTGGGGCCTTTGGAAAGACAGTCAGAGAAAGCACGAATCTATCTGGCAAAAAGAGATACCTTGCGAGAACTGGATGTAAATATGTTCTTGCTGGATCATGAGAGAACCATCAAATTGTTGGAAGAACTGGCAGAAAAAACGAAAATTGCACAGGATGAATTAACACAGAAACAGAGTGCTTTTGACGAAACGAAAGAAACGTACGAACGACTGGAGCTTGAACTTGATGAATTGAATCAGAAACTTGATCTCAGACGTGAGGAAGTTCAGGATGATGCACTTCAGAAAAAGCAAATGGAAGGACAGGTGGAAATCCTTAAAGAACAGATTTCTTCTATATCGCAAAATGAAGAACTGTATCGAAATCGAAGAGTTACGATTGAAGATGAAATTCAGGGACGTACAGCAAATATACAGTCACTGGAAGAAGAACGATCAGAACTTCGAAAACTATTAAAAGATCTTCGTCAAAAACTGAAAGTAGAAGAAGATAAGCTTGAAACCGTGCGTGCGGAAATTGATGAATGCACCCGTGCTGTCGAAGATGGAAAAAATGAAATTATTGAGATTTTAAATTCGCGTGCGAACACAAAAGGTAAAGTTCAGCGTTTTGATACGATGATGGAACAGATTGATATTCGAAAAGCGGAAATCAGTCAGAAAATCCTTCGCTTAAAAAGCGATGAAGAAAAAGTCACGAATACGCTTTCTGAGGAACAGACAAAATATGACCGTTTGACAGAACAAATTCAGTCGATTGAAGAAAAATGTCGAGGAATGGAGAAATCGATTCAGGATCTTCAGAGTAAGTTGAAAAAACAAAATGAACAGCTTGAAGCGAAACAGGTGATGTATCACAGAGAAACGTCCAGACTGGAATCTCTGAAAAATATCACAGAACGATATGATGGATACGGAAATAGTATTCGAAGAGTCATGGAGCAGAAGGCAAAAGTACCCGGAATCAAAGGTGTTGTAGCCGATTTGATTCAGGTGCAGAAGAATTATGAGGTTGCGATTGAAACCGCTCTGGGCGGAAGTATTCAAAATATCGTAACCGATAATGAACAGACGGCAAAGCAGATGATTGAATTTTTGAAAAAGAATCGATTTGGCCGTGCAACGTTTTTGCCTTTATCATCAATTCAGACAAAAGGTGGGTTTACACAGAAAGATGCTTTGAAGGAACCGGGAGTAATCGGACTGGCAAGTGAGCTGGTAGATACGGAGCCGCTCTATAGGGATTTATTTGTGAATTTGCTGGGGCGCGTTCTGGTAATTGATCATATTGACCATGCTCTTGCAATCGCAAGAAAATACAGACATTCTCTTCGTATGGTAACAGTGGAAGGGGAATTGTTAAATCCGGGCGGTTCCATGACGGGTGGTGCGTTTAAAAATAACAGTAACCTTTTGGGACGCCGTCGTGAGATGGAAGAACTTGAAACAAAAATTGCTTCACTCAAAAAAGAACTTGAGGAATTGAGAACACTGGTTTCCACGAATCGAGATCGCAGAAATCATCTGCGCGAAACTTTGGAAGAATTCAAGGAAAAACTCAGACAGTTGGCTGTTGATCAGAATACTGCTCGTCTGGGAGTCAGACAGCAGGAAGCGCGTATCAAGGAAATTCAGCACAGCTATGATCGTGTTCGTGTGGAACAGTCTGAGATTCGCACGCAGGTCGAGGATGTTAAAGCCGACCATCAAAAAATTGAAGATGAATTAAAGGCTTCACAGAATGATGAAAAAGAACTGGAGACCTTTATTGAAACCCGACAGGCGGAATTAGAAGAATTGGAAATACGTGAGGACGAAGCACTTCAGGCACTGGAAGAGATGCGTCTGGAAGAGCAGTCGCTCTCACAAAAAGAAGCATTCGCCAATGAGAATCTGACACGAATTCAAACGGAAATCGAAAATCTGATATCGGAAAAAGAAGAAATTGATGCGATTTTAGAGAACGGCTCTGATGAGGTCCGGGAGAAAAACGATGAGGTAGAAAAACTGCTTTTGACGATCGATGATTTTTCAGCCAGAGAAACAAAAGGACGATCTGAAATATCTGAATGGCAGAAGCAAAAGGATGAAAAAAATTCCTTACAGAAAACCCTGTTTGAGAAACGAGATGATTTATCCGCTCAAATCAATTTGCTGGATAAAGAATGTTATCGACTTCGTACGCAGATTGAAAAACTTGAAGAAAAGCAGGAATCATCTATTTCCTATATGTGGGAAGAATATGAGATTACTCCAAATAATGCGAAACAATATCGCAAAGAAGAGTATAATGATCGACAGGCTTTGAAAAATCAAATCGGTGAGATCAAAGATGAAATTCGTAAACTGGGAGCTGTCAATGTTAATGCAATCGAGGAATACAAAGAAGTCCAGGAGCGACATTCCTTTTTATCAGAACAGTACAATGATCTGAAAGAAGCAGAAGAAACCTTGATGGGAATTATCCAGGAACTAGATGACGGAATGCGTAAACAGTTTACAGAGAAGTTCCGTGAAATCCAAAGAGAATTCGACAAGGCATTCAAAGAATTGTTTGGTGGAGGCAAGGGATCGCTGGAATTGGATGAGGAGATGGATATTCTCGAAGCGGGTATTCGAATTATCTCGCAGCCGCCCGGAAAAAAACTGCAGAATATGATGCAGCTTTCCGGTGGAGAAAAAGCGCTCACGGCCATTGCACTTTTGTTTGCGATTCAGAATTTGAAACCGTCACCATTCTGTCTTCTGGATGAGATCGAAGCGGCATTGGATGATTCCAACGTAGGACGTTTTGCAGGTTATCTGCAGAAACTGACAAAAAATACACAGTTTATTGTTATTACTCATAGACGAGGTACCATGAATGCGGCAGACCGTTTATATGGTATTACCATGCAGGAAAAAGGTGTTTCTACACTTGTATCAGTTGATCTTGTTGAAAATCAGCTGTCACAGTAAAAGGAGGTTCAAATGGGAGAAGAGAAAAAAGGGTTTTTTCGACGTCTGGTAAGCGGACTCGCGAAAACCAGAGACAATATTGTTGCAGGGTTTGATTCTATTTTCAGTGGTTATTCCAGTATCGATGATGACTTCTATGAAGAACTTGAAGAAATTCTTATCATGGGTGATATTGGTATTAACGCCACTACAAAAATTATTGAAAACCTGAAAGAAAAGGTACAAGAGAATAAAATCAAAGATCCTATGGAATGCAAAAAGTTCCTGATTCAGGAAATTAAGGATCAAATGCATGTAGATAGTACGGAGTACAAATTTGAAGACAGACAATCTGTTATTCTTGTAATTGGTGTAAATGGAGTTGGAAAGACAACGTCAGTTGGAAAACTGGCAGGCCTTCTGAAAGACCAGGGCAAAAAAGTAATCCTTGGTGCGGCAGACACATTCAGAGCTGCAGCAGGAGAGCAGCTTACACTTTGGGCTAATCGTGCCGGAGTAGAAATCATCGGAGGTCAGGACGGTGCAGATCCGGCTTCTGTTGTATACGATGCGGTTGCAGCAGCTAAAGCCAGAAAAGCCGATGTTCTGATCTGTGATACAGCGGGAAGACTTCATAACAAGAAAAATCTTATGGAAGAATTACGTAAAATTTACCGTATCATTGAGAAAGAATACCCGGAAGCATATCTGGAAACACTTGTTGTACTGGATGGAACAACCGGGCAGAATGCGCTGGTACAGGCAAGACAGTTCGCAGAAGTTGCCAATGTTAATGGTATTATTCTTACAAAACTGGATGGAACTGCAAAAGGTGGTATTGCGGTAGCAATTCAGTCAGAACTCGATATTCCTGTAAAATATATCGGTGTAGGAGAAAAAATCGATGATTTACAGAAATTTGATTCCGATGCATTTGTAAATGCTTTATTTGATATCAGAAATGAACCCTAAAAAAGATAAGAATAAATGAGGAATATTATGGAAAAACTTACTTTAGAGAGCTTTGAAGAAGCTTATGAAGTGGTCAGCAAAATTACACAGGAAACCAAACTGATCAAAAGCAATTATTTTTCAGAGCTCACAAATAACAAGGTGTATTTTAAACCTGAGAATATGCAAAGAACCGGTGCTTTTAAGGTACGTGGTGCGTATTATAAAATAAGTACGCTGACAGAGGAAGAACGTTCAAGAGGAGTCATTGCTGCATCTGCCGGAAATCATGCTCTGGGCGTTGCATATGCAGCAGCGAAATTTGGAGTAAAGGCAACGATCGTTATGCCAAATACAACACCACTGATCAAAGTTGAAAATACAAAAGATTATGGTGCAGAAATTATTTCCTACGGTGACAGTTACGAAGAAGCACTTGCCTATGCTATCAAACTTGCAGAAGAGCAGAACATTACGTTTATTCATTCCTACAATGATTTAGCGATTGCAAGCGGTCATGCTTCAATTGCAATGGAAATCGTGCAGGAACTTCCGCTTCTCGATTATATTCTCGTACCAATTGGCGGCGGTGCTCTTGCAGCAGGTATTTCTACGCTTGTAAAAATGCTGAACCCGCATATCAAAGTAATTGGTGTTGAACCTGCAGGTGCTGCCTGTGTAAAAAGATCCATTTTGAAGGATGAACTGATTACCATTGATAATGTGAATACCATTGCAGATGGTGCAGCAGTAGCCAATACCGGAGATAAAATCTTCCCGTATCTCAAAGAAAATCTGGATGAGATTATCACAATTGAAGATGATGAATTGATCGTTGCATTCCTGGATATGGTAGAAAACCATAAAATGGTAGTCGAAAATGCAGGTCTTCTAACGGTAGCGGCTCTTCGTCATTTAAACTTCAAAAACAAAAAAGTTGTATCCATATTGAGCGGCGGTAATATGGATGTAATTACAATGTCATCTGTGGTACAGCATGGTCTGATTCAGAGAGACCGTATTTTTACAGCTTCTGTACTGATTCCGGATAAAGCCGGTGAGCTGGTGCGTGTTGCATCCATCATTGCGCAGAACCAGGGAAATGTAATTAAGCTGGATCATAACCAGTTTGTAAGTACCAATCGTAATGCAGCAGTGGAATTAAAAATCACTATGGAAGCATTTGGTACAAAACATAAAAATCAGATCGTCCGTGCTCTCGATGAGGCAGGATGCCGTCCGCGAGTGATACGAACAAGTATGTAAAGCAAAAGAACGTCCATAGGGCGTTCTCTTTGCTTATGCGACAAAAATAAAAGAAATATGTGTCAAGAAAAAATACTTGACACCATCCCTTTTTTACGTTATTATAGGCAAGGTGATTGTAAATGGAGAAGTTTGTAGAGCAGACATTATTATATGACTTTTATGGCGAACTCCTGACGGAGCGTCAGAGACAGGTATATGAAAACGTATTGTTAGAAGATTATTCATTAAGTGAAGTTGCTGGTGAACTCGGTATCAGCCGACAGGGTGTTCACGATATGATTCGCCGATGCAATAAAACACTTGAAGGATACGAAGAAAAACTTCACCTTGTCGAGAAATTTCTTGAAATTCGCAAAAATGTCAAGATTATTGAAAAACTTGCGGAAAAAGAAGGAAACGACGAAATTATGAAGATTTCAGAAGCAATTTTGGAGGAATTATAATTAATGGCATTTGAAAGTTTGACAGATAAATTACAAGGTGTATTCAAGAAGTTAAGAGGTAAAGGGCTTCTGACGGAGGCGGATGTAAAAGCTGCACTCAAAGAAGTTAAAATGGCGCTTCTTGAGGCTGACGTTAACTTCAAAGTCGTAAAGCAGTTTACCAAAGCAGTTCAGGAGAGAGCAATCGGACAGGACGTTATGAATGGTCTGAATCCGGGACAGATGGTGATCAAGATCGTAAATGAAGAACTTGTTTCACTAATGGGAAGCGAAACGACTGAACTTCCAATTAAATCCGGTAATGAAATTACTGTGATTATGATGGCCGGACTTCAGGGTGCAGGTAAAACAACAACGATTGCCAAGCTTGCCGGAAAGTTCAAATCGAAAGGCAAAAAACCATTGCTGGTTGCCTGTGACGTTTATCGTCCGGGGGCAATCAAACAGTTACAGATCAATGGTGAAAAGCAGGGCGTGGAAGTTTTCACAATGGGTGATAAACAGAACCCTGTGGATATTGCAAAAGCAGCCATAGAACATGCAAAAGCAAACCAGCAGAATCTGGTATTGATCGATACCGCAGGTCGTCTTCATGTTGATGAAAATATGATGCAGGAACTTGCAGATATCAAAGAAGCTGTTCATGTGGATGCGACATGTCTTGTTGTTGATGCAATGACAGGTCAGGATGCCGTAAACGTTGCAAAAACATTTGCGGAAAAAGTTGGAATCGACGGTGTAATTCTGACAAAGATGGACGGTGATACTCGAGGCGGTGCAGCTCTTTCAATCAAAGCTGTTACCGGAAAACCGATTTTATATGTTGGTATGGGTGAAAAACTCAGCGATCTCGAACAGTTCTATCCGGACCGTATGGCAAATCGAATTCTCGGTATGGGAGATGTAATGAGCCTGATCGAGAAAGCGGAAGCTGCATTGGACAAAGACAAAGCGCAGGAAATGCAGAAAAAGTTCAAGAAGATGGAATTCGATTTTGATGACTATCTGACAAGTCTTGAACAGATGAATAATATGGGCGGTCTTAGCAGTATCTTGGGAATGCTCCCAGGAATGGGAACAAAAATGAAAGATATCGAAAATATGATCGATGAAAAAGCCATGGAGCGAACAAAGTCGATTATATTATCTATGACAAAAGAAGAGCGCAGAAATCCTTCGATTCTGAATCCATCCAGAAAGAATCGAATTGCAAAAGGTGCAGGTGTTGATGTTGCCGAGGTTAACAGACTGGTAAAACAGTTTGAGCAGAGCAAAAAAATGATGAAACAAATGCCTGGACTTATGGGTGGCAAAGGTGGTAAAAGAGGCGGCTTCAAGCTTCCTTTTTAAATAAACAACAACTGTAAACTGTATCAGTTGCAGTCTAATTACAAAAATTAAAATATATACAAGTGGAGGAAAACAAAATGGCAGTAAAAATCAGACTTAGAAGAATGGGACAGAAAAAAGCACCTTTTTATAGAATCATCGTTGCAGATTCTCGTTCAAAACGTGATGGAAGATGCATCGCTGAAATCGGAACATACGATCCAAGCGCAGAACCAAGCGTATTCAATGTAGATGAAGAAGCAGCTAAAACATGGCTTGCAAACGGAGCTCAGCCTACAGATACAGTAGCAAAACTCCTCAAAATTGCCGGAATCGAAAAATAATATTCCTGTGCTATCAATTTAACACCCGAATACTCGGGCCAGGGAGGCATGTGATGAAAGAATTAGTAGAAGTAATTGCAAAATCTCTAGTAGAGAATCCGGATGAAGTAGTTGTTACAGAAACTGAAAAAGAAGATGCAATTGTTGTTGAGCTGAAGGTCGGAAATGCCGATATGGGCAAAGTCATTGGTCGTCAGGGAAGAATAGCAAAAGCAATTCGTACAGTCGTGAAAGCGGCTTCATCAAAGAGTTCGAAAAAGGTAATTGTAGATATTCTGCAATAAATGGCATAGATTTTATTGATCTTGCAAGATAAATTACGGGGGGTGGTTTTCCACGCCCCGTGTTTTAGTTGAAGTCTAATATGAAAGACTTTTGGAGAGGTATCAAAAATGGAAGATTTATTAAAAGTTGGTGTGATTACAACAACACATGGCGTTCGTGGTGAGGTAAAAGTTTTTCCTACAACGGATAGTGCGGACCGTTTTCTGGATCTGGATTATGTGCTTTTGGATACCGGAAAAGAATTACGTGAACTGGAAATTCAAAATGTAAAGTTTTACAAAAATCTTGCCATTTTGAAGTTTAAAGAAATCAACAACATCAATGATATTGAAATGTACAAAGGCAGAGAACTTTGGATTCGGCGTGAAGATGCGCAGGAATTGGATGATGATGAATATTATATTGCAGATCTATTGGGAATGAAGGTCGTTCTCGAAGATGGATCTGAATTTGGAACATTAAAGGATGTAATGGAGACCGGTGCAAATGATGTATATATCGTTGAGACAAAAAGTGGAGGAGAAGTACTTCTCCCTGCAATTGCGGAATGCATTCTTGATGTGAATATAGAAGAAAATGTAATGACGGTACATATAATGAAAGGATTACTGTAATAAATGAATTTTCATGTACTTACCCTTTTTCCGGAAATGATTGAAAATGGTATGAATACCAGTATTACAGGACGGGCAATTGAGAATGGATTATTGTCACTGAATGCAGTAAATATCAGAGATTTTGCTTTTAACAAACATAGTAAGGTTGATGATTATCCGTATGGCGGAGGAGCCGGTATGCTGATGCAGGCAGAACCTGTTTATCTTTCGTTTGAATCAATTGTCGAAAAAATAGGATATAAACCTCGTGTGGTATATTTAACGCCACAGGGAAGCGTATTTCATCAGGAGATGGCAAAAGAACTTGCGCAGGAGAAGGATCTGGTATTTTTGTGCGGGCATTACGAAGGAATCGATGAACGCGTTTTAGAAGAAATTGTCACGGATTATGTATCTATTGGTGATTATGTCCTTACAGGCGGTGAGCTTCCTGCCATGGTCATGATGGACTCTATTTCCAGAATGGTTCCCGGTGTTTTAAACAATCAGGAATCCGGTGAAACAGAATCATTTGCCGGAAATTTGCTTGAGTATCCTCAGTACAGCAGACCGGAAGAATGGCATGAAAAAAAAGTGCCGGAAGTTTTGATGTCCGGACATCATGCGAATATTGCAAAATGGAGACGTGAGCAATCCATTATCAGAACAGTAACGAGACGTCCGGATCTGCTGAAAAAAGCAGAACTGACAAACAAAGAATGGAATTATGTACGTCAATTAAAAAAAGAATTAAAAGAAAAAAACAATGAAACTGTAAATGATAAATCTATATCGGATATAGATACAGAGCAGAAAAACAGACGCAAATAGGACAAGAAGGAAATATAATGAAAACAGCAGATTTTTATTATGATTTGCCGGAAGAACTAATCGCTCAGGATCCTTTGGAAGACCGCAGTTCGTCCAGACTGATGCATATCGATATTGAAACGGGAGAATTCGAGCATCGTCATTTTTATGATATTCTGGATTATTTAGAGGAAGGAGACTGCCTTGTAATAAACGATACAAAGGTTATACCTGCGCGATTATATGGCAAGAAAAAAGAAACAGGTGCTATGATCGAGATCCTGTTGTTAAAAAGACGTGAAAATGATATTTGGGAATGTCTTGTAAAACCAGGAAAAAAAGCACGTCCGGGTGCAGTCATTGAATTTGGTGAAGGATTGCTTACCGGTGAAATTATCGATGTTGTGGAAGAAGGTAATCGATTGATCCAATTCCATTATGAAGGAATCTGGGAGGAAATCCTGGATCAATTGGGAGAAATGCCTTTGCCGCCATATATTACACATAAACTTCAGGACAAAAATCGTTACCAGACGGTTTATGCGAAAAATGATGGTTCAGCTGCAGCTCCAACTGCAGGCCTTCACTTTACAAAAGAACTGATGGAAAAAGTGCAGGCAAAAGGTGTGAAAATAGCCCATGTTACACTTCATGTAGGACTTGGAACCTTTCGACCGGTAAAGGTCGAAGATGTGACAGAACATCATATGCATTCTGAATTTTATATGGTAGAACCCGATCAGGCACAATTGATCAATGAAACAAAAGCAAATGGCGGAAGAGTTATCTGTGTCGGTACGACGAGCTGCAGAACGATTGAATCAGCAACGGATGAAAACGGTATACTGAAAGCAACAAGCGGCTGGACAGAAATTTTTATTTATCCGGGATATAAATTTAAAATCTTAGACGGACTGATTACAAATTTCCATTTACCGGAATCAACTTTACTTATGCTTGTATCGGCTTTGGCCGGAAAAGAGCATGTCATGAAAGCGTATGAAGAAGCTGTAAAAGAAAGATATCGTTTCTTTTCATTCGGCGATGCCATGATTTTAATTTAAATTATTAAGTTGAGATAATTTTAGGGAGATGTTATTGTGAATAGAACAGATAATTATCAGAAAGTGCGAGACGACTGGAAACAGAAGTTTTTAGGAATGGATCACAAAGGGCTGGCAAAACGTTTTCATCTAAAGATTGATGAGGAGAATCTCTACATCACATATTATTCTCATCCATTTGCTATAGATCGAAAAACAGGTGAGATTACCAGGCTGGATCTTCCCGAAAAAATCGTAGGATTTGATACCGCATTGCTTTTTTACACGATGTTTCATTATGCTGTTGAAGAACCATCACCATCCGGAATACTCGTTCCGTTTCGTGAGGTAAAGAGAGTCTATCCTTTTGAAGCAGCATACCGTAATACAACGCTGAAGCAAATAGAAGAGAGATTTACAGGTAAAGCTGAAGAACTGCGAAATGCCTGTGAGATGCTCGGCGGAATACCAATGAAACAGGGCGATGCAGGGTACAAAATTGAATCTCTTCCCGGTTTATACGTAGCAGTAACATTTTGGGATGCCGATGATGAATTTGAGGCACAGGCAAATATGCTTTTTGATTCCAATATTACGGATTACATGCATGAGGAAAGTGTAGTAAGCGTTGCGATGGATGCTCTATACTATTTAACAGATGCTATCGATAATAAAAATGCAATCACAGTTTATCTAAAACATAATCAACAGGAATAAAACAGCGAGGCACCGCATTTGTGATTTTTGAATCATAGATGCGATGCCTCTTTTTAACTTTTTAATTAGTAATCATAATCCGAGTCGTAATCGTAATCAGAATCATAATCATCGTAGCTGTAATCAGAGCTATCGTAATCCTCATCTGAAGAGGTGTTTGCAGCATTCGCTGCAAGCATTTCCGCTGTGATAGAAGTTGAATTCTGCATAGCGCTTACAGTTGCTGTTGCACCGGAAATATTTGCACTGCGGGAATCGATTTTCTGAAGAATACGAATTGCTTCATCATCGGTTGCAGGAGTTGGCTGGTAATTATTTGTTCCGTATTCAGATGAGATTCGAACAGGAATAATATTCGTGACATTGTCTGCCTGAACACCCTCAGGAGTTACGGTAAAGGTCTGCTGATAAATCATACTGTCTGAATCACTTGGATTTGTATTTCCTCCGAAACAGAAATTACCAAGACCATATACAATATTCTTTCCTTTGTAGGTTTCGATTCCTTGTACTACGTGTGCGTGATGTCCACAAACCAGATCGGCACCTTCGTCGATAGCCATACGTCCGAGCGTTGTCTGGTTACTGTCAGGTTCTTCATCCAGCTCATTTCCCCAGTGGAAGATAACAACGATGAGCTGTGCACCATTTTGCTTAACAGCAGCGATGTTTCTCTTAAGATGATCGGCAACATCCAGATGATCATTTAATTCATATATTCCGACAAGACCGATCTGAATACCTTTGACATCCACAACCTGTGTTTCATCATATCCAAAATGAATGATACCTTCCGCATCAAGTGCCTGCAGGGTATCGGTAAAGCTGGAATCGCCATAATCATGACTGTGATTATTTGCGGTGTTAACGGCTTCAATAGAGCCTTCGCTTACAATTTTTGCACATTCCTTTGGTGCTTTGAAAGCGAATTGTTTATCTGCACGGTTTTCGGAATCGGTTAGAGTTCCTTCGAAATTTGCAATGGTGAGATCGTCCTGTGAGAAAATGCTTTTTACATTCTGCATAAAATAAGCTGCACCGTAATTTTCAAAATAGGCATTCACACTAGTATCATAGTCAAAGGTTTCATCTGTACCAAGCGTACAGTCACCGACAACCGTAAGGGTAAGTGTTACTGGATCAAAGTCTGCAACAGAAGCGGCTGACCCGGATTCGGATGTAAGATCCTCCTCGATAAACTCATCTGCAATTTCTGTTTCCGAATCTTTCGGTGTTTTTGGATGAGATGATTTTGAACTTCCGATACAGGATTTAATTGATAATATTAAAAATAAAAGAAATAAAAATGCGATTACTCCAATCATCATTAACAGCTGCTGTTGTTGCTTACGGCGCTGTAATCTCGATCTTCGAACGTTTCTTTTTCTTTTATGTGGCGGTATTTTTTTTCTTTGAGCTGCCATATAAAACCCCTTTCAACAATGGAATCTGTGATGCTGAAATGGTGCCAACATCAATCTTTCTTAGTATAAAAAAATAAATCATTTACGTCAATATTATAAGATAAAAGAACTGCTTTACAGATTGCTTATAATTGCTATAATTTTATAGGAGAAACGAAATATTTAGAGCAGATAAAGGAAACACTAATCTTAATGCTAATCTAAATAGTAGTCTCCAGGCAATTACCTAAAACAGGAAAGGACTAAAAAGCAATATGAAAAGAAAATATGAAAACATGAAAAAACTGTTACGCTCTTTTATGTTTCTTGCGATTTTAATATTGGGAATCACAGGAACAATGGATTCTTCTCTGTATCTGCAAAAAGGTTTATTTAAATCTTTTACCGCGCAGGATGTATATGCGAAATCCAAAAAGAATAAAAAGAAAGAGAAAAAACAGAATAAAGATCAAAATAAAAATCAGAATTCCAATGAGGAATCTCAACTGTCTCAAAATGAAACATCTGTTTCAGAAGATGGAACCTATACTTCAAAGGATGAAGTAGCTGCGTATATCCATGCTTATAATCACCTTCCATCAAACTTTATCAAAAAGAGAGATGCACAGGATTTAGGGTGGGACAGTTCACTTGGAAATCTGGATGAAGTAGCACCGGGGATGAGCATCGGCGGTGATAAATTTGGAAATTACGAAGGAAAACTGCCGGAAAAAAACGGAAGAAAATACTTTGAATGTGATATCAATTATGACGGCGGCTACCGAGGCGCGGAACGTATTATTTATTCCAATGATGGTGCCGTATACTATACAAACGACCATTACAATACCTTTACACAGCTGTATTAATAAGTAGAATCATTGATGGGAGAAGCAATAATGAATGAAAATAACAGAAAGATAATAGAAGTAAACTGTGCATTATACAGTAGTATTGCACAGGTACATGAGTTTTTGAAAGAACAGCTGAATTTTCCGGAATATTATGGAAAAAATTTATCGGCCTTATACGATGTACTGACCGAGTCCTGTGAACTGCGTCGTATCGTTTTTGTACTGACAGGTGTTTCCGATGAGGATTATTATGAAGCACTCAAAAAAATGATCGTGGTATTACTTGATGCATCTTTTGATAATAAAACGCTGCAGGTAAATATAGTTAAATACGAATAAATATAAATAACGCATAATATTTTAATAGAAAAATAATATCTAAATATCAAAAAAATCCCGCATATCATCCGATAAAGAATCGGTAATTGATTTGCGGGATATTTTTATTCTATAAACGTTGGCTGCGAGAGTGCATTGCAGATGCACTTTGTTTAACAAATACTAGCTTGTAAAAGTATTTTAATTCGCAAGAGAATACAGATCCTGATAAAACTGAGGATAGGAGATGTTGACGCATTCGCCATTTATAATTTCCATGTCACCATCACAAAGTGTTCCTGCTACTGCGAAAGACATTGCAATTCGATGGTCCAGATGGGAATCAATTATCGCTCCGTGAAGTTGTTTACCCCCATGAATGATCATGCCATCGTCAGTTCCTTCAATGTCGGCACCCATTCGGGAAAGATTTTCAACTATAACGGCAATTCGGTCAGATTCTTTGACTTTTAATTCGGCTGCATCTCTGATAACTGTTGTACCGTCGGCAAATGCCGCAAGAACAGCAATCATAGGGATTTCATCGATTAAGGTCGGAATAAGTGCGCCTTCCACGGTAGTACCGTGAAGAGAACTGGTACGAACAAGTAAGTCGGCAGTTGGTTCACCTTCGTTACGAACATTAAGTAACGTGATATCAGCCCCCATATTTTTGCACACCTGAAGGATTCCGTCTCTGGTTGGGTTGATTCCAACATTTCTGATTAAAATCTCACTGTTTGGGGTGAGAAGTCCGGCTGCTATGAAATAAGCAGCAGAGGAGATATCTCCGGGAACATTAATCTCGCGGGCTTCCAGAATCGGATCAGGGAGAATGGAGGCTGTTGTTCCTTCTGAAGTAATATCTGCACCGAAATGCTTCAGCATAATTTCAGTATGGTTTCTGGAAATAACCGGTTCTGTTACAGATGTTTTTCCTTCCGCATATAATCCGGCAAGCAGGATACAGGATTTGACCTGAGCAGAAGCTACGGGAGATTGATAGTGAATTCCGTGAAGCTGACTTGGTTGTATACGAAGTGGAGCACAATTATTTTCATGAATACTTGTTATATTTGAACCCATCATTTGAAGCGGTGTGATAATACGCTTCATAGGACGAGACTGAATCGATGCATCTCCGTTTAATTCACTCTTAAAATTCTGTCCTGCAAGAATTCCCGAAATCAAACGGGTAGTAGTTCCGCTGTTGCCTACATCGAGCATATGTGCCGGTGCTTTTAACCCATGCAAACCATTTCCGTTTACATAGACTGTATGACCATCACGAAGAATTTCTATTCCCATAGCACGAAAGCAGTCAATTGTAGACAGACAATCGGCACCTTCCAGAAAATGAGTGATTTTTGTTTTACCTTTCGCAAGGGAGCCGAACATTACTGCACGATGTGAAATAGATTTATCTCCCGGGATCATGAGTTCTCCATGCAGAGAAGTTTGTTTCTTGATTTTCATGTTTTACCTACCGTTCGTATACTTTATAATTACGTTTTGTCAAAATAAGAGCACTTTGGTTCATAGATGCATCATCATAAAATTCAATTTTCAGAACACCTTGTTCGAATTCTCTGTTATGTATAATGCCGATGTTTTTGATACTGATCTGATTCATGGCAAGGGTAGTTGCAATCGTAGCAATACTACCTGTTTCATCTGCTATATCAAGGTAAAGAATGTAAGCCCGTTTCAGAAGTCCGTTATCTACAACATCAATAGAGTCACGATAGTCACGAGAACTTGCAAATAACTGGTACAGAGCATCTGCATCGCGGCTGTCTATAGTATAACGAACCTGTATCAGAAGACGGATGAAATCATCGAGTACATTAGATATATTTTCTGTATTTTCCAGACATATCTGCTGCCACATATCCGGTGAAGAGGAGGCAATACGGGTTATATCACGAAAACCTCCGGCTGCAATCGTTTTCATATATTCTTCTTCGTTATCGAGTGTTTTCACAAGATTTACAAGTGACGAAGCGATGATGTGGGGCAGATGGCTGACCCCTGCCGTAATAAAATCATGTTCCTCAGCTGTAAGAACCATCGGAATTGCCCCGAGAGAAGCAATGAAATCTGTAAAATCAGCAATCAAATTGATTGGAACCTGTTCACCCGGAGTCAGAATATAATATGCATTTTCAATCAATCGATCACTGGAGAAAGTAAACCCGCTTTTTTCGGATCCGGCCATCGGATGACCACCGATAAAATTTGACTGAAGCTGACATTCAGCGACTTTCTGATGAATAGGACCTTTTACACTTCCGACATCTGTCAAAATGCAGTTTGCAGGAATGGAATCTTTGAGCCAATCCATATATTTTAAATTTACTTCAACAGGAGCGCAGAGGAAGATATAATCGCATTCAAGGAAACGCGGATCATTTTCCTCACATACGTCATCGATAATATTTTGTGCAATCGCATCTGCAATAACAGAACGACTGCGATTGTATGCAATAAGTTTGTAATCCGGATGGATTTTACGAGTTGCTCTGGCAATGGAACCGCCGATAAGCCCCAGACCAATAAAACCAATGGTTTTCATGCTTGGACAATTTCCTTTCATATAAAATAAAAACGCAAATTTCGAAAATGAAATCTGCATAAAGTATAGAATACTCAATTTACCGATTTATTTTAAAAGATTGAGGGTAAAATGTCAATATAACCATGACTGTGACGTTAGTATACAGTCGCTAAAGTTAGAATCATTGCCTGTATTATGCTTTTTAACGGAAAAATGAACAAAAAATCGAAAATAACTTGGTGAAAATAGATAAATTACTTGCAAAATGACTGAAAATTTAGTAATATATCTACATATTAGTTATACAGGAGGTATACAATCATGGACGTTTTTAGAACTGACCGAATTAGAAATGTGGTTCTTTTAGGACATGGAGGATCTGGGAAAACTTCAATTGCCGAAGCAATGGCATATTTATCAGGAATGACAAGCCGTCTTGGCCGTGTAGAAGATGGAAATACAGTTAGCGATTTTGATAAAGAAGAAATTAAAAGAGGATTCTCTATTTCTACAACTATGGTACCGGTAGTATGGGATAAAGTAAAAATTAACATTCTTGATACACCTGGATATTTCGATTTTGTCGGTGAAGTAGAAGAAGCTATCTCTGCAGCTGATGCAGCTATTATCGTTGTTTCAGGTAAAGCCGGTGTACAGGTTGGTACACAGAAAGCCTGGAACTATTGTGAAAAATACAAACTTCCAAGAATGATTTTTGTTACTGACATGGATGTTGATGACGTAAGTTATCGTAAAGTAGTAGAACAGTTGACAGAACTCTATGGAAAGAAAATTGCTCCGATTCATTTCCCGATTCGTGAAGATGGAAAATTTGTCGGTTATGTAAATGTAGTGAAACAGGCCGGTCGTAAATTTGTAGACAAAGCCGGAAAAACAGACTGTGATATTCCGGAATACTTAACAGAATATCTTGAAAAATATCATGAAATCCTTATGGAATCTGTAGCTGAAACAAGCGAAGAATTCATGGATCGTTATTTTGAAGGAGATGAATTCTCTGTTGCTGAAGTATCTGCAGCACTCGCAACAAATGTACAGGATTGCGGAATCGTTCCTGTATGCATGGGATCTCCAATCAATTTGAGAGGTGTTTCAAATCTGTTAGATGACATCTGTGGATATTTCCCAAGCCCTGACAAACGTTCATGCAATGGTATCGCACAGAAAACAAATGAAATCTTTGAAGCATCTTATGATTTCGCTAAAGTGAAATCCGCTTATGTATGGAAAACAATCGTAGACCCATTCCTTGGAAAGTATTCTCTGATTAAGGTTTGCTCCGGTGTAATCAAATCAGATGATACATTATTAAATGTAGAAAAGAGCCAGGAAGAACGTTTAAATAAATTATATGTATTAGAGGGATCTAAACCAATCGAAGTTCCTGAACTTCATGCCGGTGATATCGGTGCAATCGCAAAACTTCAATCTGTTCAGACAGGTGATTCCCTTGCTACAAAAGCAAACCCGATCGTATATCCAAAAACAGTAATCTCTACACCATATACATACAAGAGATATAAAGCAGTGAAGAAGGGTGAGGAAGATAAGATCGCTCAGGCACTTGCAAAAATGACTAGTGAAGATAAAACACTTCGTATTGTAAATGATGGTGCTAACAAACAGACATTGATCTATGGTATCGGTGATCAGCATCTGGATATCGTTGTCAGCAAACTGAAAGAACGTTATAAAGTTGATGTTGAACTTACAAAACCGAAAGTAGCATTCCGTGAAGCTATCCGTAAATCCTCCGACGTAGAAGGAAAACACAAAAAACAGTCCGGTGGACATGGACAGTACGGACATGTTAAGATGCGCTTCGAGCCATTGGATAATATGGAAATTCCATATGAATTTGAGCAGGTTGTTGTTGGTGGAGCAGTTCCGAAAAACTACTTCCCGGCAGTTGTAAAAGGTCTTGAAGAATGTGTTCTCAAAGGACCTCTGGCAGCATATCCTGTAGTTGGTGTAAAAGCAACCTTATATGATGGATCATATCATCCGGTAGATTCTTCCGAAATGGCATTTAAGATGGCTACGATTATTGCTTTTAAAGAAGGTTTTATGAAAGCATCTCCGGTTCTTCTTGAGCCAATCGTTTCTATGAAAGTTACAGTACCGGACAAATATACTGGTGATGTAATGGGTGACCTGAACAAACGTCGTGGCCGTGTACTTGGTATGAATCCGGATCATGATGGAAACACCATTATTGAAGCAGATGTTCCGGAACTTGAAATCTACGGATATTCAACAGACCTTCGTTCTATGACAGGTGGTACCGGATCATTCTCATACGAATTTGCACGTTATGAGCAGGCTCCGAATGACATTCAGACAAAAGAAATCGAAGCAAGAAAGAATAAACTTGATTCTGCAGATGAATAAAATTTAACTATATACCGGCATATGGCCAGTTCTAATCAAAGGATTTGACTATATGCCGGTATTTTTGTATGTAGAATACTTGACAAAATATGCTTTATAGCACTAAAATATTTTTTAAGTGTAAATTTTAGGAGGAAAATGACAATGGCAGTACCTTATAATCATAAAGCCGTTGAGCAGAAATGGCAGAAAATCTGGGATGACAACAAAGCTTTTGCTGCATCTGATGATTATACAAAACCAAAATATTATGCTCTTGTTGAATTCCCATATCCTTCAGGACAGGGACTTCATGTAGGACATCCAAGACCATATACAGCTTTGGATATCGTTGCACGTAAGAGAAGAATGCAGGGATATAATGTTCTCTATCCAATGGGATGGGATGCGTTTGGTCTTCCTACAGAAAACTATGCAATTAAAAATAAAATTCATCCAAAGATCGTTACAGCGAACAACGTAAAACGTTTCAAAGATCAGTTGAAATCTCTTGGATATTCATTTGACTGGGATCGTGAGATCAATACTACAGATGAAGGCTATTACAAATGGACACAGTGGATTTTCCTGAAATTATTTAATGCAGGCCTTGCATACAAAAGCGAAATGCCAATCAACTGGTGTACATCATGTAAAGTTGGTCTTGCAAACGAAGAGGTTGTAAATGGCGTTTGTGAACGTTGCGGAGCACCTGTCGTTCGTAAAGTAAAAAGTCAGTGGATGCTGAAAATTACAGATTATGCTGAAAAACTTCTGCAGGGACTTGACAGCGTTGATTATATTGAACGTGTTAAGGTTTCTCAGAAAAACTGGATCGGTAAAAGCCAGGGTGCGGAAGTTGATTTTGCCGTAGCCGGAAAAGATGAGAAATTAACAGTATATACAACCAGACCTGATACATTGTTTGGTGCTACTTATATGGTTGTTTCTCCGGAACATCCGATTCTCAGCAAATATGAAGCAGATATCACAAACATCGATGCAATTCATGAATATCAGGAACAGGCTGCCAGAAAGTCTGATTTCGAACGTTCTGAACTTGCAAAAGATAAAACCGGTGTACAGATTGAAGGTCTTGCTGCAATCAATCCGGTTAATGGTAAAGAAATTCCGATCTGGGTATCTGACTACGTACTTATGAGTTATGGTACAGGTGCAATCATGGCGGTTCCGGCTCATGATACCCGTGACTGGGAATTTGCTAAAAAATTCAACCTTCCGATCATCGAAGTTGTAGCAGGAGGAGAGAACGTTCAGGAAGCAGCGTTTACAGATGTTGCAACAGGAAAACTGATCAACTCTGACTTCCTCAACGGACTTGAAGTAGCAGAAGCGAAAAAGAAAATTATTGAATTCCTGGAAGAAAAGAAAATCGGTACAGGAAAAACAAATTATAAATTAAGAGATTGGGTATTCTCCAGACAGCGTTATTGGGGAGAGCCTATTCCGATTGTAAAATGTGAGAAATGCGGCTATGTTGCACTTCCTGAGACAGAACTTCCTTTACTTCTTCCTGAAGTAGAAAGCTATATGCCTACAGATAATGGTGAATCACCACTTGCTGCTATGACAGATTGGGTAAATACAACCTGTCCATGCTGCGGCGGTCCTGCAAAACGTGAAACAGATACCATGCCTCAGTGGGCAGGATCTTCATGGTATTTCCTGAGATACACAGATCCGCATAATACAGAAGCACTTGCAAGCAAAGAAGCTCTGGAATACTGGATGCCGGTTGACTGGTATAACGGTGGTATGGAACATACTACATTACATTTGCTGTATTCTAGATTCTGGCATAGATTCCTGTATGATCAGAAAGATGTTCCATGTATGGAACCATATCAGAAGAGAACTTCCCATGGTATGATCCTCGGTGAAAATGGAGAGAAAATGTCCAAATCCAGAGGAAACGTAGTAAATCCTGATGATATCGTTATGGATTACGGTGCAGATACACTTCGTACATATGAAATGTTCATCGGTGCATTTGATCTTTCTGCTTCATGGTCAGAAAATGGTGTAAAAGGATGCCGCCGATTCCTTGAACGTATCTGGAAACTTCAGGAAATCGTTGTAGATGGCGATTCTTATTCTGCAGATATGGAAACAAAAATGCATCAGACGATTAAAAAAGTAAGCAACGATTTTGAAAGTCTGAAATATAACACCGCAATCGCAGCTTTGATGGCTATCCTGAATGATTTTGCGAAAAAGGGAAGCATTACAAAAGAAGAGTACAAGACAATTCTGAAACTCTTAAATCCGGTTGCACCTCATATTACAGAAGAAATCTGGCAGAATCTTGGCTGTGAAGGTTATGTATACCAGCAGACATGGCCGGAATATGATGAGGCCAAAACAGTTGAAAATACGATTGAAATCGCAGTACAGATCAATGGTAAAACCAGAGGTGTTGTAGCACTTCCGATCGATGCGGACAAAGAAACTGCAATTGCAAAGGGTAAAGAAGTAATTGCTGACAAACTGACAGGAAACATCATCAAGGAAATCTATGTTCCGAAAAAAATTATTAATATTGTAATGAAATAAAAAACACAATATAATAGCTTTAATTCGTTCGGCGAATTATGAAACAGAATATGATTTTTTAGTACAAAGAAGTACAGAATTTTTCTTCGGAGAAGTTCTGTACTTTTTTACTTGATTAAAGTGCTAAAGAATGATATAATTCACTTAATGTATTACGTATAAAGACATTTGTCTTTATATCAAAAAAAGAAAGGGAGAGTAATGATTATGAAGAGAAAAGTTTTATCAGCATGTTTGGCAGCAACAATGGTATTTGCATGTGCAGCAACAACTGTAGCAGCAGACACTGTTAAAATCGGTGTTTACGAACCTGCTTCAGGTGATAACGGTGCCGGTGGAAAACAGGAAACACTTGGTATTCAGTATGCAAATTATGTACAGCCTACCGTTGAAATCGATGGAACAGAATACGATGTTGAACTTGTTATCGTAGATAACCAGTCCTCAACAGACAAAGCGGTATCTGCAGCTTCTGAACTTGTAAGTAACGGTGTATCCGTTGTTCTTGGTTCATATGGATCCGGCGTTTCAATTGCAGCAGCCGATACTTTCAAAGCAGCTAATACACCAGCAATCGGTGTTACATGTACAAACCCTCAGGTTACAGACGGAAATGACTATTACTTCCGTATTTGTTTCCTTGATCCATTCCAGGGAAGCGTAATGGCTAACTATGCAAAAGATAATTATGATGCAAAGAAAGCATACGTTTTAACAAAACTTGGTGACGACTATTCTACAGGTCTTGGATTCTATTTCTCAAAAGCATTCAAAGATCTTGGCGGAGAAGTTATCGAGGAAAATTATCCGGATGGAACATCTGATTTCAACGCATATGTTTCTAAAGCGATTTCTGAAAATGTAGATGTTATCTTTGCTCCAATCTCTATTGAAGCAGCTCAGCTTGTAATTGACCAGGCAGCAGCTCAGGGAATCACATGCCCGCTTCTTGCAGGTGATACATGGGATTCCAACGTTGTTCTTGCAGCTGCAGAAGGAACAAACATTGACCTTAACGTAAGTACTTTCTATCAGAGTGGTGTAAACGAAGAATTCGACAAAGGTATTGTTGAATGGATGGAATCTGACAGCACAGCTCTTGCAAACAATGGCGGCGATACAAAAGTTGCAGCTGTTTCTGCTATGGGATATGATGCTTACTTCGTAGCTCTTGAAGCTCTCAAAAATGCCGGATCTACAGATCCACAGGCTGTATACGAAGCACTTCCTACAACTACCTATACAGGTATTACAGGAGAAATCGCATTTAATGAAATCGGCGATGCTGCCCGTGATTCAGCGATCGTTAAAAAAGCTAATACAGAAACAGCTGAATGGGAATTCGTAGCAGAACAGAAAGTTAAATAAGTAAGTTATTATTACTGCAGGAGGCTGCAAAATTGCGGCCTCCTTGTTTTCGTTTTTCTAAGTATGCAATATGAACATGAATAGATGTTCATTTTGTAAATAATATTTTGATTTCCCGGAGGGATAAAGAATGGATTTTTTAAGTAAAAACCTGCCATACCTGCTCGCGGGTATTTCTGTAGGTGGTCAGTATGCGCTGATCGCAATCGGATATACAATGGTATATGGTATTCTCCGCCTGATCAACTTTGCACACGGAGATATTTTTACGGTTGCCGGACTTGTGATGATTTATGCGATGACGGTGCTTCCTTTGTATATTTCTATACCACTTACACTTATCGTGACAGTTGTATTGGCATATCTGGTTGAACGTGTGGCATACAGACCATTGAGAAGTGCTCCTCGTATGTCCGTAATGATTTCTGCAATCGGTGTTTCCTATCTGCTGCAGAATCTGATGCTTTATGTTACAGGTGGTCTTGCAAAAACATATCCGACAATTCCATTTGCATCAAACACAATTACAATTGGCGGAGCTACCACAAAAGTAGTAACGTTGATTACTCCTGTACTGACAATTGTTCTCGTAATTGCACTCGTACAGCTGATCAATCATACCAAGATCGGTATGGCGATGAGATCTGTTGCCAATGATTTTGAAACAAGCCGTTTGATGGGAATTAAGGTTGATAATGTTATCAGTATGACATTTATCATCGGTTCTTTTCTGGCTGCAGTTGGATCACTTTTGTACTTCACAAACTATGCCTCTGTTGTTCCGACATCAGGATCCATGCCTGGATTAAAAGCTTTCGTTGCCGCAGTATTTGGTGGTATCGGTTCTATTCCGGGTGCTGTAATCGGTGCGTTTATCATCGGTATTTGTGAGAACATCATCAAAGGTCTGGGATGGACAACCTTCTCAGATGCTTTTACATTTGCACTATTAATTGTTGTATTGATCGTTAAGCCTACCGGACTTTTCGGTGAAGGCGCAAAAGATAAAGTATAAGGAGAGGTGGCTGAAATGAGTAAAAAAACGGACAGAATAATTTCTGCGCTGCTGCTCGTAGCGCTTCTCGTGTTGGCCGTTGTTTTGGATAAAACACTTCCGACAACACATATTGCTTTAACAGTTTTGAAAAAAGGCTGTATCTGGTCATTGATCGTTGTTTCAATGAACCTTTTAAATGGTTTTACAGGGCTGTTTTCACTCGGACATGCCGGATTTATGCTGATTGGTGGATATACATTTGCGGTATTGACGATTCCGGTAGCAGACAGAGCGAGTGTTTATCAGTACTATGATGGCGGTATCATTCAATTTTGCGTGCCGATGATCGTCGGACTTCTTGCTGCCGGTGTAGTTGCTGCAATTATGGCATGGCTGATCGGACTTCCTGTACTTCGACTGAAAAGTGACTACCTTGCGATAGCAACTCTTGGATTTTCCGAGATTGTACGTGCATTTTTCCAGTGGGATACCATGGGTCCGATTACGAACGGTTCCAATATGCTTCGTAAATTCCCAAGCCTTCCATCCTTACTTTTTGCTGTAGTAGCTTCAGGAATTTGTATTGCAGTTATTGTTATGATTATTAACTCATCTTATGGACGTGCTTTTAAAGCAATTCGAGATGATGAAATCGCAGCGGAAGCTATGGGTATCAATCTTGCAAAACACAAAAGAATGGCATTTTGCATTTCTTCTTTCTTTGCAGGAATCGGTGGAGCGCTTTTTGCAATGTACCAGGGTACACTGCAGGCTATGACATTTAAAACGGCTCTTACCTATGAACTTCTTTTGATCGTTGTTATCGGTGGACTTGGATCTGTAACAGGAAGTATCCTTGCATCCTTCCTTTATATTGCCTGCTCTGAATGGTGGCTTCGTTTCCTCGATTCTGAGATGACGATCGGCGGATTTAAGGTTCCTCTTTTGAGAAGTGGTTTTCGTATGGTAGTATTCTCAATTATCATTATGGTAATTGTTCTTTTCGCCCGTAAAGGTATTATGGGCGACAAGGAATTCTCTGTCTCCGGACTTGTGAATTTCTTTAAAAATCGTGGCAAGAAAAAGGAGGTTAAATAATGAGTAATAATGTCCTCCATGTTGAAAATATAACAATGCAATTTGGCGGTGTGGTTGCAGTTAATAATCTGTCCCTGGATGTAAATGAGGGAGAAATCGTTGCACTGATCGGACCAAATGGTGCCGGCAAAACGACCGCATTTAACTGTATCACAGGTGTGTATGAACCAACCAATGGAAGAGTGGCATTTAATGGAAAAGATATTGTAATGAGTCACCCGGTTGGAAAAATGAAAAAAGCATATCTCGGAGAAAACGAAGCAATGTATACCAAACGTATAGTTCCGACACCGGATATGATTACAAAAGATGGTATTGCCCGTACATTCCAGAATATTCGTTTATTTTCATCAATGACCGTTTTTGATAATGTATTGATTGCAAAACATATGCGTGCAAAACAGAATTTGTTCTCTGCAACATTCCGTTTAAATCATGCAGAAGAGATGAGAATGCGTAAAGAAACAATGGAACTTCTGGAGATGCAGAATCTTGCCCATTTAAAAGATGAAATCGCCGGCTCCCTTCCATACGGTATTCAGAGACGTCTTGAAATTGCACGTGCTCTGGCAACAGATCCGAAATTATTACTTTTGGATGAACCTGCTGCCGGTATGAATCCGCAGGAGACACAGGAACTGACCGATTTTATTCGTCAGATTCGAGATGAATATCATCTTACCATTTTCATGATCGAACATCATATGGATCTGGTAATGCAGATTTCAGATCGTATTTATGTTTTAAATTTCGGAAGTCTTCTGGCAAATGGTACGCCGGATGAAATTCAGAATAATCCGAGCGTTATTGAAGCTTATTTGGGGGTGACAGAAGATGCTTAAAGTAAACGATTTGAAAGTAAATTATGGCGGAATTGAGGCAGTCAAAGGAATTAGTTTTGAAGTGCCGGAAAAAAGTATTGTAACTTTGATCGGTGCAAACGGTGCCGGAAAATCCACAACACTTCGTTCTATCGTATCTCTGGTAAAACCTGCATCCGGTTCCATAGAATTTATGGGACAATCTATCACAGGACTTGATACAAATGAAATTGTTGAAAAAGGAATTACGCTTGTTCCTGAAGGAAGAAGAATTTTCCCTGATTTAACCGTTCTTGAAAATTTAAAGATTGGTGCATATCGAAGAAAAGATGACATTACCGAGGATCTGAATTGGGTTTATGATTTATTCCCACGTCTGAAAGAACGTAGCTGGCAGGCTGGTGGTACACTTTCAGGCGGGGAACAGCAGATGCTTGCTATCGGACGTGCGCTTATGAGTAAACCGAAGCTGATCATGATGGATGAACCATCACTTGGTCTTGCTCCGATTATTGTTCAGGGTGTATTTGATATCATTCGTGAGATCAATAAACAGGGAATGACTATTCTTCTGGTAGAACAGAATGCGCACATGGCTTTACATGCTGCTGATACTGCATATGTAATGGAAACCGGAAGTATTACTATGACAGGTACCGGAAAAGAATTAGCAGAAAACGAAGATGTAAAAGCTGCATATCTCGGTAAAGCAAAATAAAAACGTTATAAAATAATCATACATAATAATATTTATGACAAAATTGAATGATTATAAATAATTAAATGGCTCCTTTGTAGATGGATTTTTTCGGAAATTTATCTAAAATAGGAGCCTTTTTTTGTGAAATCATGTATAATAAATCTAAGTTTGTTAGAGGGTATTTAAGCCTGAAAATGAAACAGATATTTTAGGAAAAGGAGCAGGAAAGTAATGAAGAAACGTGTGCTTGCAATGTTGCTGTCTACAGCGATGGTAGTTACTTCGCTTCCAATCAACTCTGTTTCCGTATTTGCATCAGAAGATACGGATTATGAGACGGAAGAAGGAAGTGAATTCGACGAGCAGGATCCGGATGAAACAGATTACGAAGAATCAGATACAGACGATGATTCCGATTCCGGAGACTATGACGACACAGATTCTGATTCCGACGATGATTGGTCAGATAGTGACGATTCAGACGATGATTCAGGAGATGATTCCGATGATGACTCAAATGAACATCAACAATTTGATTTATCAGAAGCAGTGGAATTGATACCGGGAGAAAAATATTCTGCAGAGTGGGAAGCAAATGGGTATGCAAGTTACTATTTTACACCGACGGAAGAAACTGCGGGAAAATATAAGATCTATTCCGTTGCTGATGATGTAGATACTTATGTAGAATTGTATGAAATTGATGAAAACGGGTTAAGTACAGGTGCAGCGCTTGACGAAAATGATGATGGTGCTGGAAATGGTCAGTTTTCTCTCAGTTATGAATTGAATGCAGGAACAACTTATTTATACAAGGTGCGAACATACGATAATACCGAAGGAAGTTGTGAAGTTATTTTTATGGTTGATAATGAAGATTCATCAGATGATGACTCAGATGACAGCAAGCAGTTTGATCTGTCAAAAGCAGTGGAATTGATACCGGGAGAAAGCTATTTTGCAGAGTGGGAAACAGATGAGTATGCAAGTTACTATTTTACACCGACGGAAGTAACTGAGGGAAAATATAAAATCTATTCTGTTTCAGAAGGTGTAGATACTTTTGTAGAACTTTATGAAATTGATGAAAACGGGTTAAGTAGCGGTGCTGTACTTGCTGCTGATGATGAAAGTGCCGGAAATGGTCAGTTTTCTCTCAGTTATGAATTGAATGCAGGAACAACTTATTTATACAAGGTGCAATCATACAATCATTTCCAAGGAAGCTGTGAAGTTTTCTTTATTTCAGATGACGGCGAGCAGTTTGATCTGTCAGAAGCTGTGGAATTGACACCGGGAGAAAGTTGTTCTACAAAGTTCGATGAAGATGGTTATGCATACTTTACATTTAAGACGAGTGAAGAAACAGCGGGAAGTTATACACTGTTTTCATCTTATAATGGAAATAATTCGTACATGAATGTACAACTTTTCGAGTTGAGTGATAACGGGTTCCTTTCAGATGAGATTGCTTCAGACATGGGAGGTGCAGGAAATGGACAATTTTCACTTTGTTATTCTTTAAGTGCTAATATTACTTACGTATATAAAGTAAAAGAATATTATGATGGAAGTGACCGCTGCAATGTTCGTTTTATCAAAGACAAAGAAATAAATAAGTTAGAAGCAGTGGACCTGACTCCCGGTCATACATATAATGCAAGCTAGGAAGAAAATGGATATCTATTATTTACTTTTACAGTGGATGAACAAACAGAAGGAGAATATTCTTTTGAGATAGATTCTTCCGATAACGGTTATATTTATTATGTAGAATTATATTCTATGGAAGAAGATGGCATATTTTCGTCTTGTCAGAGCAGTTACGGTTATGAAGTTTCAATCGACAGCAATTTTGAGGCAGGTTCTACCTATGTCTATAAGATAAGATCCACTGCTTATAAAAGTGGTTCATGTAAGGTAGGTTTTAATAAATATAAAGATTTTAACCTTTCCGATGTGGTATCTTTGAATGATGGTGAAACATATACGGCAAATATTGAAAAATTTAATCCATCATCTTATATCTTTACACCAGATGCAGTAACAGCAGGAGTATATGACTTCTATGGAAAAGATAACTCTGATATTTACATAAAATTATATGAGATGAATGCAGATGGAACTCTCGGAGAGTGTATTTCTAATGGCTCAAA
>JAUNCI010000017.1 GCA_030526665.1 Eubacteriales bacterium | reverse complement strand
CAGCTTTCAGGTGAAAAAAGGGGAAACAGTAGGAATTATCGGAACAAACGGTTCCGGTAAATCCACGATTTTGAAAATTATTACCGGCGTACTCAATCCGACAAAGGGAAATCTGAAGGTCGACGGCAGAATCTCTGCACTGCTCGAACTTGGTGCCGGTTTCAACATGGAATATACCGGTGTGGAGAATGTCTATCTCAATGGGACGATGATGGGCTTTTCGAAGCAGGAAATCGATGAAAAGCTGGCGGACATTCTGGAGTTTGCGGACATTGGCGATTTCGTATACCAGCCGGTAAAATCATACTCCAGCGGTATGTTTGTACGTCTGGCTTTTGCGGTGGCAATCAATATTGACCCGGAAATCCTGATCGTAGATGAGGCACTTTCTGTCGGAGACGTCTTTTTCCAGACAAAATGCTATCGCAAATTTGATGAATTCAAGCAAAAAGGAAGAACGATTCTGTTCGTAAGTCATGATCTGAGCAGTATTTCGAGATACTGCGACAGAGTAGTGCTGTTGAATAAGGGAAATAAGCTTGCAGAAGGAACACCAAAAGAAATGGTAGACCTGTACAAAAAAGTGCTTGTGCATCAGGAAAATGACAAGCCGGAAGGTGCAACGGGCGGCGTTTCCAAACCGGAAGAATCTTCCTGGAAAAAACCGTTCGCAGTGAATCCGGATGCAATCGAATATGGAACAAAAGCAGCAGAAATTATTGATTATACAATTTTTGACGCCAAGGGACTTGAGACAAATACGATTGAGAAATTTTCGGATTTTTCTATTTGTGTCAGAGTGCGCTTCCATCAGGATATGGATGATCCGATCGTTGCATATTCCTTTAAAAATCTACAGGGAACGGAGATTACCGGAACCAATACCATGTTTGAAAAACAAATGGTTCCTCCGCAGAAAAAAGGAGATATTCTGGAAGTAACTTTTAAACAAAATATGAATCTTCAGGGCGGAGAATATCTGGTTTCCCTGGGATGTACAGGATATCACGATGGCGAGTTCGATGTTTATCATAGACTGTATGATATTTTTAACGTAATGGTTGTTGCGGAGAAAAATACAGTCGGATTTTATGATATGCATTCAGATATTTCAATCAAAAATGTGAGGGAATAAAAAGTATGGCTCAAAATAGCAGACTGCAGAAACTTCTGGAAATCGTTGAGGAATATCCGCAGGAATCCTACAATCAAATCATTGCTAAGCAAAAAGACTGGATGATGCTGTATCATCTTTCAGAGCTTAGAAGAAATGTCGTGGAATGGCTTCCGATCCGCACCGGGGAGAACGTGCTGGAAATCGGATCGGGATGCGGCGCGCTGACAGGACTATTTGCCGGCCGTGCAAAATGCGTTGTGGGAATTGAAGCCAATAGAGAACTGAACCACATTAATGAGGTCAGATGCAGAGAAAATCAGAATGTTTCTCTGCATTGTGGAAATTATGAGCAGATAAAACCAATGCTGACAGAGAAATTTGACTGGGTGATTGCGGTAGATAACTTTATGGAATCTGCCGGAGAACAGAAACAGGAAAATTATCTGTCAGAATTTTTAAAAAGTGTCACCGATCATTTAAAACCGGAAGGACACATCGTGCTGGCTTTGCCAAATCGTCTGGGAATGAAATATTTTTCGGGATGTGCAGAGGCAAAGACCGGAAAGTTTTTTGAAGGAATAGAGGGGTATCTTTCTACAGATACGGTGTTTTCTTATTCAAAAACAGAATTGATTGAGCAGATTGAAACTGCCGGCGAATATGATATGGAATTTTATTATCCATATCCGGATCATATATTTGCGATGAGCATTTATTCAGACGAGTATTTGCCGAAGCTTGGAGAACTGCGAACAAATCATAACAATTTTGACAGAGCACGCCTGGAGCTTTTTGATGAAACAGAAGCATTCGATGGCGTGATCAAAAGTGGATTGTTTCCACAGTTTGCAAATTCATTTTTGGTAGTGCTGACATGGAGGGGAAAGCATGAATAAAATCATTTTTTCCAAATATTCCAATGAGAGAGCAAAACGATTTGCACTTCGTACGGATATCATTCAGACAGAAGAAGGCAGAAAAGTACGTAAAATGGCTCTTTTTCCGGAAGGAGAGGAACATATTCGTCATATCAAACACTGCGAAAATGCCCTGACGGAATGTTACCATGACAGCAGAATTACACTAAATCGCTGTGAATACGATGAACAGGGAGCCTGGCTGGAATATCTGACTGGGGAAACGCTGGAAGAACAGCTGGATGAGATGGTATTGGATGGACAGCAGGAGAGAGTCTGCGAATTTTTGATGGACTATCTGGACGAAGTCAAAAAGGGATTTCAAAATACTTCATTTGAAATGACGGAAGCGTTTCGTGAAGTGTTCGGAGAGGTAGAATTACCTGCAAATCTTCTATCCGGTAATATTGTCGATATTGATATGGTACTCAACAATGTTATGGCGGTGAATGGATGGACACTGATCGATTATGAGTGGACATTTGATTTCCCGATTCCTTTTGATTTTGTTGCGTATCGTATTTTATATTATTATCTTCATGGGAGCAGTACGAGAAATACGCTGCTTTCCTATGATTTGATTCGAAAAATCGGAATTACCGAAGAAATGGAACAAATATACAGTTCCATGGAAAAGCATTTTCAGGAAATATATGTACAGAGAGACAGTAAACGGGATGAACTTCATGTTCCGATTCGAGTTCTGTATGATGAGATGACACCCGGAATAATCAAAATCAAAGATCTGGGACTAGGACTGGAAGAAGCACAGCAGATGCGAAGCGTACAGCTTTACTATGCTGCAGATTATGGATTTTCAGAAGAAGATTCTACAGTCGTTCCTTCCGCGAAATTGACAGAAATCGATCGCATGCGAAGTCATTTTGCGTGTGAGTATCATATCGATCCACAGAAAAAATGTATTCGACTTGATCCTGCGGCACAGTGCTGTCTGGTCAGCAATTTGAGTGTATGCAGTGATGGGAAAAAACTTTCGATTGCAGTGACAAATGGTCAGTTACAGGCTCCTGACAAAATATTATTTACAAATGAAGATCCATGGATGATTTTTCAAAGAGAAAACAGTAACGAATCGGTAAAGATTCGTTTTGAGATACAATATCTGACGGTACGGGAAGCATTGGCCGAGGCCGAATTGCATATGGAGCAGCTTCAGCAGAGGTGTATAGAGCTGCAGACTCAGCTGAGTGCAAGAGAAGAAAAAATTCGTCAGATGGAAAATACGAAGGTTTGGAAAGCATACAAAAAATTGAAAAGAGATTAAAATGAGTGAATTGATTTTCAACATAGATATAAACTGGTATGAACTGAATAATGAGGATAGTTTTTTCATAGAAGGCTGGATGATCGATAATGCCGGCAGTATAGAACTGGAAGTATCGGCCCGAGAGGGTGAGATTCTGCCGTCGTCGGTGCAGTGGAAAGAGAGAACGGATATCTATCAGGCAAGACCGGAACTTCCGAAACAGGAACTTCCCGGATTTTGTCTGCAGATTCCGAATATAACGAAAAAGCTTGAAACAATGGATCAGATTGACATCTGGGCCTATGCCAACGACGAGAAGCATCGTGTTGCCTCGTTTGGAAAAAAAGAAATACAAACTCGTATTGCGGATTGCAGTATTGATTATCGTGTGGATATTCTGCAGTTTTTGGGAACGGAACTCGAATTACAGGGCTGGTTTGTTGACCAGGCCGGAAAAAATGAAATCGAACTTCTCGATGAGAAAAACCGACCGATAACAGGAAAAATCAATCGTATTTCCCGAAGAGATGTTCAGGATCAGTACAGCCAGTATTTGGATCCGGGTGTATTTGCCGGATTCGTAATCAAAGTTCAGAAAAAAGATATTCAGGGACGTTATGTGCGTGTCTGCTTTGTAAGTCACCATGCCAGAAAAGAATATCGTGTAGATATGCGCCGTATGCAGAGAAATCTGACACAGTCAGGACGCTTTTTGAATGTGTTCGGACCGGATCAGTTCAAGAAAAACAGAACGTATATCAAAGAACATGGATTTGCCGAATTCAAAAAATTTGTCAAAGAAGAAATCTATCTGGGAATGGCGCCTTATACGGAATGGGTGAAAAAACAGGTTCCATCCAAAGAAGAGCAGAAGATTCAGAAACAGACAAATTTCAAGGAAACTCCGAAAATCAGCATCGTTATTCCGCTGTATCAGACTCCGAAAAAGTATTTAAAGATAATCGTGGATTCCATCGTAGAACAGACGTATTCCAATTGGGAACTGTGTCTGGCAGATGGAAGCCCGGATGACAGTCTGGGAACATATCTGAAAAAGACTTATCGCAAAGAAAATCGGATTCGTTATCAGCATTTAACGGAAAATAAAGGCATTTCAGGAAATACAAATGCAGCACTTGCAATGGCGACGGGTGAGTATATCATGCTCTCGGATCATGATGACATCGTAGAGCAGGGCACGCTCTTTGAGATCGTAAAAGCAGTCAATGAGAAACATCCGGACATCCTCTATACAGATGAGGATAAGGTCTCAATGGATGGTAAAAGCTATTTCGAGCCAAACTTTAAGACGGATTTTAATCCGTTTATGCTGGAGAGCAATAATTATATCTGTCATATTTTTGTGGTCAAAAAGCAGATCATAGATAAAATAGGCGGATTCCGGCCGGAATTTGACGGCGCACAGGATTTTGATCTGATACTTCGCTGTTGGGAAGAAAGTGACGATCAGTCAATTTGCCACATTCCGAAAATGTTATATCACTGGCGTTCACATCCGAATTCAACAGCAACGAATCCGGAAAGCAAACGTTATGCTTATGTAGCGGGGGCAAAAGCACTCGAGGAACATTTTAAACGTATCGGAGTGGAAGCGACGGCTGAAATTACGCAGAACCTGGGCTTTTACCGTATACATAGAAAAATCCTCGGTGAGCCGATGGTATCGATTATTATTCCGAACAAGGATCATATCGATGACCTGCAAACGTGTGTTTCTTCAATCGTTGAGAAATCAACGTATCAAAATTACGAAATTCTGATCGTTGAGAACAATAGTGAAGATTCGAAAACGTTCAAATACTATGAGACACTTCAAACGAAATATAAAAAATGTCGGGTGATTCGCTGGGATGGAATTTTCAATTATGCAGCGATCAACAATTTTGCCGCAGAGCAGGCCGCCGGAAAATATCTGCTGTTTTTGAACAACGATACGGAAATTATATCCGAAAACTGGATCGAAGAGATGCTCGGAATCTGTCAGCTTCCGCAGGTCGGTGCAGTCGGTGCAAAGCTGTACTACGAAGATAAGACCCTGCAGCATGCAGGTGTGACGATCGGTATGGGAGGACTTGCGGGACATCTGCTTCAGGGAACATTTGGATATATCGGCAGAAGTACGATGCCGCAGAATCTGTCAGCAGTCACAGCAGCCTGTATGATGACATCCAGAGAGGACTTCAGCCGTGTAAACGGATTCTCGGAGGAATTTGTGGTTGCATACAATGACATTGATTTCTGTATGAAATTGCTTGCAGAGAAACTTCAGATCGTATTCACACCATATGCGGAATTATTCCATTATGAATCAAAGTCCCGCGGTCTGGAGGATACGAAGGAAAAACAGGAGCGTCTGGCGGGAGAAGCGGCGATATTTAAAGAGAGATGGCCTCAAATCCTGAAAAACGGAGATCCGTATTATAACAAAAATCTATCTCTGAAGGACGGAAATTGCCGAATCAGAGAGGAGGACGAAAATATATGATAAACAATGGTTTTGTAGTAAAAAATGATAGATTTCAGATGGAAGATACCACCTGTTATGTTTTAGACGGATGGATCGTTCCGGGAACGGAAATTCAGGCCTATCTGGATCAGACACCACTGGAAGTACGAGTGGATCAGCTGACAGATAAAGTCAGTGAAAAAGAACATGGGGCAGAAACAATTCTCTACATTACGGTCCCATCAGATACAAAAGGGGCAAAAACATTAAAAGTATATTCACAGAATACGAAAAGACATTTGTGTTTCAAAATTGCGGTAAAGGATCTGGAAGAGAAACGCAGAGGAATTCGCTGTTTTATCGATAGTGTGTACATCAATCGCCAGGACGATATCTGCAAAATTCAGGGATGGTGTATCGCAAAAGAATCGGTACAGATCGTTCTGACAGATGCACAGAAAAATAAAATCAATTGTGAAGTGGAACGCTTCAATCGAAAAGATGTTGCGGGACTGTATCCGGAAATCGAACTCGATCCGCACTGTGGCTTTTTTGCAGAATTGCATCCGATTCCGGAGAAAAGATTTTATCTGCTGATGAAAGCGGGAGAGGAAAAACAGGTCAAAGTGATCGATACAACGACTGCGGGACATTACAAAGAAAAAGCCCAGACACTGTTTAACAAAGGAATGGACTATCTGCAGTATAACGGCCCTGCGGCTTTTGCGGCGAAATCATTCCAGAAGGTATTTGATATCAAAAACAGACCGGTCGTTTACAGCAAATGGATCAAAAAGCATATTCCATCTGAAAAGGCGCTTGCCATTCAGAGAAATCATAAATTTGAGTATCAGCCGAAAATCAGTATTGTAATTCCACTGTATAAAACACCGGAGAAATATCTGGATGAACTGATTGAATCGATTCGCAGACAGAGCTATCAAAACTGGGAATTGTGTCTGTCGGATGGCAGCGGTGAAAATTCTCCTCTGACTGAGATTCTGGATCGCTATGAAAAAATGGATTCCAGAATCAAAACGGTTCGAAATGAGCAGCAGCTTCATATCTCTGAAAATACAAATGAAGCGATCAAAATTGCTACCGGAGATTACATCGCATTTGCGGACCACGATGATCTGCTGGCTCCGAACGCAATGTATGAAATTGTAAAAGCGGTAAATAACGATCGTGAGATCGAAGTGCTTTATTCCGATGAAGACAAGGTATCTGTCGGCGGAAAACATATGCACCACAATATGAAGCCGGATTTCAATATTGACCTTTTGACAACGGTAAATTATATTTGTCATTTATTTGTAGTCAAAAAGGAGATGATCGATAAAGTCGGAATGCTTCGTCCGGAGTTTGACGGTGCACAGGATTATGACTTCATTTTCCGCTGTGTTGAGGCAACTGATAAAATTCATCATATCCCGATGGTGCTTTATCATTGGAGATTTTTTGAAGGATCGACTGCCGAAAATCCACAGAGTAAATTATATGCATTTGAGGCCGGACGCCGCGCAATTGCTGCACATTATGAGAGAGTAGGAATCAATGCCGAAGTTCTGGACGGGGAATATCTGGGATTGTATCGTACAAAATATATTCGCAGTTATGATCCGCTGGTATCTATCATTATTCCGAATAAAGATCACATCGAGGATCTGGATCGATGCATTCAGTCAATTGAGAAAAAATCCACCTATAAAAATATCGAATATATCATTGTAGAAAACAACAGTGATCAGCCGGAGACATTTGAATATTACAAAAAACTGGAGGCAGAAAATCCGAAGGCACATGTAGTATATTGGGACGGTGTATTTAACTATTCCGCAATCAATAACTTCGGTGAAAAATATGCAAAGGGTGAGTTTTTACTTCTGTTAAATAATGACGTTGAAGTGATCAATGAAGACTGGCTTGAGGAAATGCTTGGCTATTGTATGCGAGAAGATGTCGGAATTGTCGGTGCGAGATTGTATTATGATGACGATACGATTCAGCATGCCGGAGTTGTAATCGGATTCGGCGGAATTGCCGGTCACTGCTTTGTACAGCAGAAACGAGGCTACACCGGATATTGCCACAGAATTATCTGTGCACAGGATTACAGTGCAGTTACAGCAGCCTGCCTGATGGTTAAAAAATCCGTATTTGAAGAAGTCGGTGGCTTGACGGAAGAGCTGGCAGTTGCATTCAATGACATTGATTTCTGTCTGAAGGTTCGTGAAACCGGAAAACTGGTTGTATATAATCCTTATGCGGAATTGTATCACTATGAGTCTAAATCACGCGGACTCGAAGATACGCCGGAAAAAGTAGCCAGATTTAATCGTGAGATCGCAACATTTGAAAAACGCTGGCCGGAAATCCTCAGAGAAGGAGATCCTTACTATAGCCCGAATTTGACACTTGAAAGTCAGGATTTTTCACTTCGTAAACTATAGGAGAAAACATGAATAGCAGTGTTCAGAAATTTACAAAAATAGAAAAATGCATTCAGTGGGGATTTGTTCTGCTTGCCTTTACAATTATGTTTTTATGGGCCTGGAATGCAAATTATTTTTCCGGACCGGATGAACCAATGCGATACAAGGTGGCAAAATATATTTTTGATCACCACGGAGAACTTCCGGTTGGAGACTGCAAAGAAATTCGCGATGAGATATGGGGATTTTCCTATGCATATTTTCCGATTTTATCATACATGATTTCGGCATTGTTTATGACGATCGCAAGCTGGTTTGGTGTTGGTTCTGATCACCTGATTCAGGTTGCCAGAATGGCAGACGTTCTCTTTATTACGATGATGGCATATACAGTGACTTTGATCGGAAGACGTTTGTTTGACAGAGAAAAAAGATGGCTGTTCAGTGCACTGGTGATATTTCTTCCGGGAGTTTTGTTCATGGGAAGTTATGTCAATACAGATTCACTTGCACTGTTTGCCGTTTCATTGATTTTGCTGGCATGGGTTCGTTATCTGGACGAAGGATGGACCTGGAAAAACTGTATTCTTCTCAGTATCGGGATGGGAATTTGTTTCCTTTCCTATTACAATGCTTACGGCTGGATTTTGTGGAGTTTTCTGTTTTTCTGCGTGACCATACTTGTATTGCCTAAACAGCAGCCACTGAAAGAACGAATTCGATTTTTACTTACCAGAGGAATTGTGGTTTCTGCGATTACACTTGGAATCTCCGGATGGTGGTTTGTGAGAAATTATATCTTATATGACGGAGATATTCTGGCTAGAAATGCCTGCAATGCAGCAGGAGAAAAATATGCCTGGGACGCATATAAACCATCAAATCATCCTACACCGCAGAAAAACGGATGGTCGTTCAAACAGTTCCTGTTCTATCAGGATCCGGGCTGGCCTCATAACTGGATGGTGATGGTTATGGTAAGTTTTGTTGGTACATTTGGATTTTTTAACATCTTTATGGACGAGACGGTAAGTAAAATCTATCTGCTGTTCCTGCTGTTGAGTGCTGCGGGCTGCATCCTGATGATTCGTGAATTTCATTGGAGAAAATATTCCGTCACAATTGACAGGAAGGTAGAAGATGGAATCAAAGTGGTAACGAAAACAACGCGTATTGAGCCGGAACTCAGCCAGAAGGGAATCTTCAATCTGGCAATGCTCGGAGCAATGCTGACACCGATCATTTTGTTTATGAATTACGCTTATACAAGCGATAATCAGGCACAGGGACGATATATTCTATCTGCAGTATTTCCGATTATGTACTTTGTAGTCAGAGGATTGGATCAGATTCTCATACGAGTAATCAAACAGGAAAAGGTGCGCAGAATTGTTTATGCTGTCATTACGGTGATCTGGGTTGCCGGTGCAGTGCTGACATATGTTTATACGGTGGCACCTAAGTATTCATAGATGGAATGAATTGAAAACGAAATAGAAGTGGGAGTCTTCTCACATCTGATGAATGAAAAACGCACCTGACGTTTGCAATGATTTGCAGAGGTCAGATGCGTTATTTTTTTTGAAATATTTTCTAAACTATAAAAGTCAGAAAATTAGTATGATCTTGATTTTGCAATTTTAACGATTCGAACGATGAGAAGAATGACAAGTAAAAGTCCAATTGCACCAATTACACCGTAAGGGATGATGCTTTTGTTTTCTGTGAATTCTCGTGCTTCTTTCATATGTTCGGTTCCGCTGGTATCGATTCCTGTATCGCCGTCAGAAGAAAGATCCGCGATTGCAGTTCCGACAGCGGCACCGTTATAGGTGTAAGTTCTTAAAATACTTCCATCGGATTGTAATGTATCCTGAGAAGACAATTGTTCAGGCGTGGTGCCGACCGGAGCGATTACTTTTCCACCGGACAGAACACTGAAATCATTTGCGGCCAGATCCAGGAAAGAGAAGTTGTTGTAGCCATATGTATAAAGTGACACAACTTCATTTTCATAGCCCTCGGCAGCTCCGCCAAACATGGTGGTAATCAGTGTACAGTCATTGCGGGTTACTGCGCTTGCAACAGTGCTTCCTGAGGATTCGGTATAGCCGCCTTTTCCGCTGATACATCCGTCACAGTATGTTTCGCTTGAAGGATTGATCAGAGTTAAACTGCTTGTTAAAACACGTTCCCCACCGGAGACGTTGGTTGCCGGAATGGTATAGCTTAAGGTACTTGTGATTCGACGGAAATCTTCATTTTGAATTCCGGCTTTCACGATCAGTGCCATATCATAAGCGGTTGTATGCATAGCGGGATCAGGTGAACCCGTCGGGTTTGTAAATACAGTATCGCTGCAGCCAAGTTCTTTGGCGCGATCATTCATCATCTGAACAAAATTATCAACAGAACCGCCAATGTGTTCCGCTACCTGAAGTGCCATGTCATTTGCAGAAGAGATGATCATTGCATAGAGACATTGTTCCAGTGTGAAAATTTCACCTTCCTGAATCTGTACATTCGGTCCGCCGTCTACAATACCGGAGACGCCTGTGGCAGTGACCACAACATTATCGGAAAGATTTCCTTTTTCCAGAGCGAGCAGACAGGTCATAAGCTTTACCGTGCTGGCAGGCTGAATCGGTGCATTCATGCTTTTGGCATACAGAATCGTACCGGTTGATTCTTCCATGACAATTCCCGACTGTCCTGAAATTGGAATTCCTTCCGGCCATCCCGGAATGGAATTTGTAGTAATACCTACTTCATAGTTGATCGTACTGTCGGAGTCGCCCAGAACATCAATATCAGTTGTGCCCGGTGTTGTCTGACGTTCACTGTTTGAGAGATACACAGGTTCGCCCAGATAATTCGGATCCGAGGAAGGGTCGCTCTCTTCCTCAGAAGTGTCGGATTCAGAATCAGAGGATTCGGAGGACTCAGAAGAATCAGAATTTTCACTGTCCGAATTTTCGGAAGAACTGTCGTCTTCATAAGAATCATAAGAATCATCTTCGTAAACGATCTCAACATCATCTTCGGCCGTTACCACATTATTGATCAGTGATGCGGTAAGGCAAAAAGTAAATAAAAGCGAAAGTGCTTTTTTTCGTTTCATTTTTTCAGCTCCTATATTAAAAATAAATAACGGTATAAATGTTACGTCTGATAATATCATCTGACGATCAAATGGATTCAGATATTGATATAACAAACAAATTATAGTATAACAAAAATTATATGCAATTACTATAGCATATCCTATGGCTTTCTTGCAAAAAATATAGTATAATGTTACAATTGTATTAAATTAAATCAGTTTATAATAAAAGGAATGGATAATGGATAAAAACCGTGAAGCAACTGGAAAAATCCAGTGGACAAAATTATTCAAAAAACTGTCTCCTTATATGATCCAAAAAGGATTTCGCTATTTGAAACATTTTGGATTTAAGGAGTTTATGATTCGTCTTCATGAGCGATTTGAACCGGATGAGGTTCCATACGCACCATGGTACGAAGTTTACAAACCGGATGAAGAGACTTTAAAGAAACAAAGAAAAATTTCTTTTTCCGTAAATCCATCATTTAGTATTGTTGTGCCGGTGTATCGTACACCGGAATTGTTTTTGCGGCAAATGATCGATTCTCTGCTGGAACAGACATATGAGAACTGGGAATTATGCATTGCGAATGGCAGTCCCGAAGACGAAAAGGTCGTGCGTATTCTGCAGGAATATGCTGCAAAAGATTCGCGTATTCATTACAAAAATCTTGAGCAGAATCTCGGTATCGCAGAGAATACAAATGAAGCGTTTGCAATGGCAGCAGGAGAATTTATCGGGTTACTGGATCATGATGATCTGCTTGCACCGAACGCATTGTTTGAAATCGTGAAGCACCTCAATGAGCAGGGAGATGCAGACGTTATTTATACGGATGAAGATAAAGTTACCATGGAACTGGACGAACATTTTCAGCCGCATTTTAAACCTGACTTCAGTCTGGATCTGCTTCGATCCAATAATTATATCTGTCATTTTTTTGTTGTAAGACGTTCAATCGTCGAACAGGTTGGAGGATTCAACCGGGAATATGACGGTGCACAGGATCATGACTTTATTTTTCGCTGTGTGGAGGCGGCTGAGCATATTGCACATGTGCCTGAGATCTTATACCATTGGCGTACACATCGTGCATCGACAGCGGACAATCCTGCCAGCAAAATGTATGCATTTGATGCCGGAAAACGTGCCATTGAGGCACACTTAAAACGTACCGGAACAGAAGGACAGGTTACCCCTCTGAAAGATCTGGGATTTTATCGTGTGAAATATCCGGTGCAGGGACAGCCGTTGATCAGTATTATTATTCCGAACAAGGATGAGACAGAGACGCTGAAAGCCTGTCTGGAATCCATTCGTGCAAAAAGTACCTATGCAAATTACGAGATTATCATTGTTGAAAATAACAGTACGACAGATGAGATCTTTACTTATTATAAAGAACTCTCAAAAGATCCGCAGGTTCATCTGCTTAAATGGAAGAAAGAATTCAACTATTCCGCAATCAATAATTTTGCGGTAAAGCATGCCAGAGGAGAATACCTGTTATTCCTGAACAATGACGTCACTGTGATTACACCGGATTGGCTGGAAGAGATGCTTGGTGTGTGCCAGAGACAGGAAGTCGGTGCGGTAGGTGTGAAATTATTGTATCCGGATAATACAATTCAGCATGCGGGTGTTGTAGTCGGCATGGGTGGAATTGCCGGTCACATGTTTGTCAATATGCAGGCAAATCGCACCGGGTATCTGCATAAAGCATCCATAATGCAGGATGTAAGCGCGGTAACAGCAGCCTGTATGATGATGAAAAAAACGGTCTTTGAACAGGTTGGAGGATTCACAGAGCAGCTTTCGGTTGCTTTTAATGATGTTGATTTATGTCTGAAAGTAAATAAAGCCGGTTCATTAGTTGTATATGATCCATATGTTCAATTATACCATTATGAATCAAAGAGTCGCGGCGCAGAAGATAACGAAGCCAAGATCCGACGTTTTCAGGCAGAAATTGAATGTATGAGAAGTCGATGGACGGAGATCCTGAGAAACGGAGATCCGTATTACAATAAAAATCTTTCTCTGGTGAAATGGAATTATTCAATAAAACCACTGCCGGGAATGGAAAAGAAGGGATAAAGAATGAGCGAAGTTTCGATTGTCATCCCAAATTTTAATGGTTTGTCATATCTGGAAGGAGTGCTTACCTCTCTGGAACGACAGACCATGAAATCGTTTGAAGTAATTCTGGTAGACAATGGCTCATCCGATGGAAGTGTTGCGTATGTTACAGAACATTTCCCAAAGGTACGTATTATTCAATTCGAAGAAAATACGGGATTTTGCAGAGCTGTAAATGCCGGAATTCAGGCGTCGGATACACCATATGTAATTTTATTAAATAATGATATAGAAACAGATTTTCGATTTGTTGAAGAATTGGTGGCGGGAATAAAACGCCACAAAAGAGCTTTCTCCTGTCAGGCAAAGATGATTCAATACCATGACAGAAGCAAAATTGATGATGCGGGAAACTATTACAGCGCACTGGGATGGGCCTATGCGCGCGGGAAAGGAAAAAATGTGGAATCTTATAATACAGAAGAACAGATTTTTTCATCCTGTGCAGGAGCGGCCATTTATCGCAGAAGCTTTTTGGAGAAAACAGGATTGTTTGACGAGGAGCATTTTGCATATCTGGAGGATATGGATCTGGGATATCGTGCCCGGATTCATGGATTTGAAAACTGGTATATCCCAAAATCAAAGGTTTACCATGTTGGAAGCGGAACAAGTGGTTCCAGATATAACTTATTCAAAATTCGTTATTCTTCCCGAAATAACGTGTATATGATTTACAAAAATATGCCAATTGCTCAAATTATTTTAAATTTGCCGTTTTTGATCGTCGGATTTGGCGTTAAATTTGTTTTTTTTACACTAAAAGGGTTTGGAAAAGAATATGCTGCGGGAATCAAAAATGGATTCCAGATCAGCAGTAAAGAAAAAAAAGTGTCATTTTCATTGAAACATATAGGGAATTATGGTAAAATCCAGTTCGAACTTTGGAAAGGTATGATCCGAAGATTCCGTAGATAGGAGTGACATAGAGTGATTAAGGATAATCAGAAAAGCTTTAGTCGACTTCAGATTATAATTGATATTATCGTACTTGCGATAGCGTATATTTGTTCCTGGGCCATTCGTTTTGTGGGACCATTATCTGCGAATGCTGTTCGTACGCTGAGTTTTGAACAGTATATGACTGCCCTGATCTATATCATACCGGGATATATTTTGCTGTACCACGCGTTCAATATGTATGCTCCGCTGCGTATGCAGGGAAAACGAATTGTTCTGGCGAGTATTTTAAAAGCAAATACACTCGGACTTTTGCTGATTATGGTAGTTTTGTATACCATTGATGAAGGACATTTTTCACGACAGGTTATATATATCTTCTTTGGCGTAAATGTGATTCTGGAATTTGCGGTACGTCTTCTGACTTTTTATTCGCTGGAAGAAATGCGAAAGAAAGGGTTTAATCAGAAACAGATGCTGCTGGTCGGATACAGTAGAGCTGCAGAGGAATATATTAAACGTGTCCTGCAAAATCCACAGTGGGGTTATGTGATCCGCGGGATTTTGGATGATGGACAGGAAATCGGAAAAGAATATAGAGGAATTAAAGTGATCGGATCTGTTGCCGATCTTTCCGTGCTGCTTCCGGAGAATCAGCTTGATGAAATAGCGATTACTCTGGGTCTGAGTGAGTATGATCGTCTGGAGGAAATCGTTTCATTATGTGAAAAATCAGGAGTACATACAAAATTTATTCCTGACTATAATAAAATAATTCCGACAAAACCATATACAGAAGACATTTTAGGCCTTCCGGTAATCAATATTCGTTATGTACCGCTCAGCAATACATTTAATGCATTTGTAAAGCGTATAATGGACATTTTTGGATCACTGTTTGGAATTGTCGTTGCTTCGCCTGTGATGTTGATATTCGCGATATTGGTTAAATTGACATCCAAGGGTCCGCTGATCTATAAGCAGGAACGAGTAGGACTTCATAATCATACTTTTATGATGTATAAGTTCCGATCTATGGAAGTGCAGCCTGAAGCAGAAGAAAAAAAGGCGTGGACCGTAAAAAATGATCCGCGTGTAACAGGAATCGGCAGGTTTATGAGAAAAACAAGTATTGATGAACTGCCGCAGCTGTTTAATATTTTAAAAGGTGATATGAGTCTTGTTGGTCCCAGACCGGAGAGACCGTTTTTCGTTGAGAAATTCAGAGAAGAAATACCGCGTTATATGGTAAAACACCAGGTACGTCCGGGATTAACCGGATGGGCGCAGGTAAACGGGCTTCGTGGAGATACATCGATTCGAAAACGTATTGAATGCGATGTGTATTATATTGAAAACTGGACGATCGGATTCGATATCAAAATTATGTTTTTAACCATTTTTAAAGGTTTTATAAACAAAAATGCTTATTAATATGTAGTGGAGAGGAGTAATTATGGCAAAACCAAGCAGAAAAGGTAGAAGATGGCTCTTTGTTTTAGAGTTATTCGTTATGCTTTTGTTTGTTGGTGTCTTATTTTTGTATGGACAGTACAAATCAAAAGCAGAAATGATGGATTATCATCCAATCGACCAGACACGAATCGAAGTAAATGATTCTGTCAAACAGGCAACACAGGTAACTGCTGACGGAAATGTTGCACAGAGTGAACAGCCGGTACAGCCGGATGCAACATTTGAAACCGTTGACATGAATACACAGAGTGTGGAAGCAACTACAGGACTTTCCGGATATACAACTTATGCATTATTCGGTATTGACCACAGAGTAAAGGATGCTGCACTTACAAGTGAAAACAGTGATACGATTATTATCTGCAGTATCAATAATGATACAAAGGAAATCAAACTCGTATCAGTTTACAGAGATACTTTATTAAATATCGGCAGTGATACTTATGCAAAAGCAAATGCGGCATATGCATATGGCGGACCGGAACAGGCGATTTCCATGCTGAACCGAAGCCTTGATTTAAATATCACGGAATATGTTACAATCGACTTTAATGCATTGGTAGAATCAATTGATGCACTTGGCGGTCTTGATGTTGATATGACTTATCAGGAAATTGTTCATATGAACAACTACTGTGTTGAAACATCCAGAGAAACCGGAAAAGAATATACACCGATCGAACTTCCGAATCCGAAACCGGAAGATGAAAATGCGGTTTGCGGAACTTATCATTTGAATGGTGTTCAGGCAACTTCTTTCTGCCGTATCCGTTACACAGCCAGCCTGGATATGGGACGTACAGAAAGACAGCGTCGAGTTATTCTGATGCTTGTAGATAAAGCAAAATCAGCAGGTATTTCAACGATCTTTGATATTATGGACCGTGTATTCCCGATGGTATCCACATCTTTGTCACAGCAGCAGATTCTGCAGCTGCTTCCAACTATGATTGGATACAATATCGTAAATACAACAGGTTTCCCAAGTAATTATAAATTCTCAAGTATCCGAGGAAGTATCATTGTTCCAAGTACACTGGAGACAAATGTAATTGAACTTCATAAATTCCTTTATGGAGAAAATGGATATACTCCTTCTTCAGAAGTTATCAGTTACAGTGCAAAAATTCTTGAACTTGTCGGTGGTGAAGAACATCTGCAGACAGAGGCTCCTGTCATCACGGAAGAACAGGCAGATAACAGCAACTTCTACTGGAGCGGTGAAGATGCCGATAATAATTTCCAACAGTATGCAAATGAAGCGGACAACACAAATACGACCGGAGAAGATAACACCGGTGGCGGTGGAAGCGATTATTCAGATGATGTAATCATTATTGACGATGGCGGAGACACCGGCGGTGGAGATGCCGGCGGCGGAGACGTAGACTACGGCGGTGGAGATACCGGCGGCTGAGACGTAGATTATGGCGGAGACGTAGATTACGGTGGATATGTAGACTACGGCGGCGGAGACGACAGCGGTATCGAATTCGAATAAGAAAATGAAGAAAAAGGTCATTCCCATTGCGGGATGACCTTTTTTCTATTATACTGTTTTGTTGAAGAAATGTTCGATGCAGTCTCATGACTCAGCTCGTGTGAGGCTTTATCAGGTATGGACTACTGAGAAAATAATAGGGAGAAAATGGATGACAGTTGATGTTATAATTCCTACATATAAACCGGGAGAAAGCTTTGAAGAATTATTGAAACGAATTATGCGCCAGGAATATTCGGTTCGCAAAATTATAGTAATGAATACAGAAAAGGAATACTGGAATACAAAATGGGAAACGCAGTATCCGAATCTGGAAGTGCATCATTTGACCAGAGCACAGTTTGATCATGGGCGAACGAGAAAAACAGCGGCAGAATATTCGGAAGCGGATATTATGGTATTTATGACGCAGGATGCTTTTCCGGCAGATCGTAAATTAATTGGAAATCTGATGAAAGCATTGACCGGTGATGCATCGATTGGTGCTGCTTATGCCAGACAGCTTCCAAAGTCCGAATGCCGTTATCTTGAACGATATACGAGATCGTTTAATTATCCGGAGAAAAGCTCTGTCAAATATGCAAAGGATATTGAAAGGTATGGAATCAAAACCTATTTTTGTTCCAATGTCTGTGCCGCTTATCGAAAGAATATATATCTGGAAATCGGTGGATTTGTGGATCGGGCGATTTTTAATGAGGATATGATTGCGGCTGCAAATATGATCAATAAAGGTTATGGGATTGCCTATGCTGCAGATGCACAGGTGTATCATTCTCATAATTATTCCTGTGCACAGCAGTTTCATCGTAATTTTGATCTGGGAGTATCGCAGGCGGAACATCCGGAAATATTCGATAAAGTACCGTCTGAAGGAGAAGGACTTAAACTGGTTATGAAAAGTGCAGGCTATCTGCTTCGACATGGAAGAGTATGGCTGCTTCCACAGCTGGCAGGACAAAGTGCAGCGAAATTGCTTGGATACCGTCTGGGAAAACGATATCAGAAGCTTTCCCCCAAAATGATACGAAAATGCACAATGAATCCTGCTTATTGGGAACGTATCACAGATTAAACACATTTGATTGTTACACTTGTTATCAGAACATGAAAATAGATAGTATGTATTTAATAGATACGGTTTCAATTAGAAAATGAGGATGATAACATGAGCAAAAATCAAAAAAAATGGCTGTCCATAGTAGCTATGGCAGTGGTATTTGGTCTGGTTGGCAGCCTGGTATTTCAGACATCAAATTATATGATCGAGAAATATACGGCGCCGGCAGAAAAAACAGAAACGATGCAGCAGGATGAGAAAACAGTAGAAGAAATTCCTGAGAACACTGCGGATGATTCTGTGCAATCGGATAATGTCGAAACAACTCCGGATGAAGCACAGAATGCAGCGGAACAGATAAATTCGGTTGCTTCAGTAGCAGCAGATGCAATGCCGTCGGTAGTTGCCATTACGTCTGTCAGCGTACAGGAAATCTGGAATGTATTTGGCTATGGAACCACAGGATATCCAACAACGGGAAGTGGATCCGGAATCATTGTCGGGGAAAATGAGGAAGAACTTCTCATCGCAACCAATAACCATGTTGTCGAAGGAGCACAGAGCCTGAGCGTATTTTTTGTCGGATCGGACGTAGAAAGTGCAAAAGAAGAGGCACTTCGACAATTAAACGGCGAGACATCCATTGATACAGATCAGGCAATTGCCGGTCAGATCAAAGGAACCGATGAAACAAACGATCTGGCTGTGGTAGCAGTCAAAAAAGCAGACGTTCCTGAAGAAACATTAAAGGCGATTAAATTCGCAAAAATTGGAAATTCTGATGATCTGGTTGTTGGTGAACAGGTTGTAGCAATCGGAAATGCTTTGGGATACGGACAGTCGGTAACATCCGGATGGGTAAGTGCTCTAAACAGAACGATATATATGGATAACGGGGAAGCGTCACAGGTAATTCAGACAGATGCGGCAATCAATCCCGGAAACAGTGGTGGTGCACTTCTGAATATGCAGGGTGAACTGATTGGAATCAATTCCGCAAAATATGCCAGCAGTGGTGTAGAAGGAATGGGATATGCAATTCCAATATCAAAAGCAGAACCGATTCTGGAAGAATTGATGAATCGCAAAACACGAACGATCGTAGATTCAGATAAAGCAGGATATCTGGGTATTACAACGGCAGATGTCAGTATGGCGGCAAGACAGATGTATAATATTCCGCAGGGCGTATATATATATGGCGTACTTGAAGGGGGACCGGCAGAGCAGGCGGGACTGAAAAAAGGAGATGTGCTGGTTTCCATCGATGGAATTCAGGTGAGCGGAACGAATGATCTGTCTGAAAAAATGCGCTACTTTGAAGCCGGAGAGAATGTCGACGTAATTGTGGAACGTATGGATGACGGTGAATATCAGGAAAAAACGATTGCCGTAGAAATCGGTGCGAGAAACAATTAAAAGATGAGACAGATTCTGTTATAATTATATATAGTCAGGAAAGTATAGATAGGAGGGGTCTAAAGGCAATGAGCCAAAAAGATATAGATGAATTAAAAAGTGATGTTTCTGAAGAAGTTGTAGAAACACAGAAATCAGATGAAAATGAAGAGGAATATGAAAAATTTTGTTTCCTGTGCAGAAGACCGGAGAGTCAGACAGGAAAAATGATAGAACTCCCAAGCAACATATATGTATGCCCGGATTGTATGCAGAAAAGCTTTGATACAATGAATACACAGTTTGGTGATGGAACAATGAATATCTCGGATCTTATGAATATGCCGGGAATCAACATGATCAACCTGAGTGATATTCCATCGCCGGTACAGCAGCCAAAGAAAATCAAAAAGAAAAGTGCCGAGAAAAAGCCGCTGATCGACCTGAAGGATATTCCGGCACCGCACAAAATCAAAGCTGCGCTCGATGATTATGTAATTGGCCAGGAATATGCAAAAAAAGTTATATCGGTTGCCGTATACAATCATTACAAGCGTGTTGCGACCAATACAATGGATTCCATTGAAATAGAAAAATCAAACATGCTTATGATTGGACCAACCGGTTGCGGAAAAACATATCTGGTAAAAACACTGGCAAAATTGCTGGATGTACCGCTTGCAATTGCAGATGCGACTTCATTGACGGAAGCGGGATATATTGGGGATGATATTGAGAGTGTCGTTTCCAAACTTCTCGCAGCGGCCGGAAATGATGTTGACAAAGCGGAACAGGGAATTATTTTTATTGATGAAATTGACAAAATTGCCAAAAAGAAAAATACAAATCAGCGAGATGTCAGCGGAGAAGCCGTACAGCAGGGAATGCTGAAACTGCTGGAAGGCAGTGAGGTAGAAGTTCCGGTAGGAGCAAATAGCAAAAATGCAATGGTTCCGATGGTGACTGTTAACACAAAAAATATTTTATTTATCTGCGGCGGAGCTTTTCCTGATCTGGAAAATATTATTAAAGAACGATTGAATAAAAAAGCGTCAATCGGATTCTATGCAGATCTGAAAGATAAATATGATAACGATCCGAATCTGTTATCAAATGTAACAGTGGAAGATATTCGAAATTTCGGAATGATTCCGGAATTTATCGGACGTCTTCCGATTATCTTCACTTTGAATGGATTAAATGAAGATATGCTGGTCAAGATTCTCAAAGAACCAAAAAATGCAATCTTGAAACAATACCAGAAGCTGCTGGCTCTGGACGAAGTAAAACTTGAATTTGAGGAAGAAGCACTTCGTTCGATCGCCAAAAAGGCATTGGAAAAAGATACGGGTGCCCGTGCGCTTCGTGCGATTCTGGAATCCTATATGCTGGATATTATGTTCCAGGTTCCGAAGGATGACAGTATCGGAGAAGTAATCATCACACCGGAGTATATAGAAGGAACCGGCGGACCGAAGATACTGATGAGAGGACAGGAAAACCTGTATCTGGAAGGCTAAAATAAGGAGGGGGAAAATATGATTATTTTATTACCGTTACTATTAATTATTGTACTTTTGATTATCAAAAACATTCGCATTGTACCACAGGCACATGCATTTGTTCTGGAAAGACTTGGTGTGTACAGTAAAACATGGACCTCAGGTCTTCACGTTAAAGTTCCGTTTATCGAACGAGTTGCAAAAAGAGTAGACCTGAGAGAGCAGGTTGCAGACTTCCCGCCACAGCCTGTAATCACAAAAGATAACGTAACAATGCAGATTGATACCGTTGTATTTTTTGCGGTATCTGATCCAAAGCTTTATGTGTATGGAATCGTAAATCCTATTTCAGCGGTTGAAAATCTGACGGCTACAACACTTCGAAACATTATTGGTGAACTGGAACTGGATGCAACACTTACATCCAGAGAACTGATCAATGAAAAAATGAGAGTGGTTCTGGATGAAGCGACTGATCCATGGGGAATTAAAGTAAATCGTGTCGAACTGAAAAACATCATGCCTCCTATGGCCATTCAGGAATCTATGGAGAAACAGATGAAAGCAGAGCGTGAACGTCGTGAATCGATTCTTCGTGCCGAAGGTGAGAAAAAATCTGCAATTCTGAAAGCCGAAGGTGAAAAAGAATCCGCAATTCTCAGAGCGGATGCACAGAAAATTGAAATGATCAAAGAAGCCGAAGGTCATGCTGAATCCATTCGTCTTCACAGAGAAGCGGAAGCACAGGGTGTGATTCGCCTGAAAGATGCAGAAGCTCTTGGTGTGAAAAAGCTTTTGGATGCCGGGCTTACCACAGAGGATATCGTAAAAATCAGAAGTCTGGAAGCACTTGAAAAAGCTGCGGACGGAAATGCATCAAAGGTTATTATACCTGCAGATATTCAGAACATTACCGGTTTTACAGAAGGTGTTGCGCAGAGCATTCGTGAATAGAAAATGTACAAATAAACCGCCAAACTTGTATAATACAAGTTTGGCGGTTGTACGTATAAAAGAATTTGCAGAATGTGACAGAAATTATAGATTCACTTTAAATTTTAGATAATCACACAATATATTGTTAATGTTTCACAAAAGAGTACGCGAAAAACTGTACAAACATCCAAAGTTGTATTTACATGTTGACGCGAAATGTATACGGGAATATAATTTGTTATTATAAACCGAGGACGTAAAGGAGAATAACATGAGTAAATTATATTTTATTCCGGGAAGCCAGGACCTGTATGGTGACGAGTGCCTGAGACAGGTTGCAGAAGATTGTAAAGTAATGGTAGATTTTTTGAATGAAAAACTTGGTGATACCATTACAATCGAATTACTTCCTACAGTCGAAACATCTGAAATCTGTGTAAAAGATATGCGTATCGCTATGAATGATGATGATTGCGTTGGTGTAATTACATGGATGCATACATTCTCACCTGCAAAAATGTGGATCAAAGGTCTTCAGATTTTACAGAAACCACTTCTTCACCTGCATACACAGGCAAATCAGAAACTTCCATATGACACCATTGATATGGATTTCATGAACCTGAACCAGGCAGCACACGGAGATCGTGAATACGGATACATCGTTGCAAGACTTGGAATTGCACATGAAGTAGTTGCAGGATTCTATCAGAGCGAAAAAGCACTTGCTAAGATCCGTAGATTTGCACAGGTAGCAAAAGCAATTGCAGTATCTAAAAATACACGTATCGCAACATTTGGTAACAACATGAGAGACGTTGCCGTTACAGACGGAAACAGACTTGAATGCGAAATTAAATACGGCTGGGAAGTTAAATACTGGGGTATTGGTGAAATTGCAGCTCTTGCAGATGCAGCAACAGAAGAAGAAATTGCAGCAAAAATGGAAGAGTATGAAAGCAAATACACAGTTGCAACAGATAATATCGATGCGATCAAAGAACAGGCTCGTTATGAAATCGCATTTGAAAAATTCATTGCTGCAAATAAAGTAAATGCATTTACAGATACATTCCAGGATCTGAATGGTTTAAAACAGCTTCCGGGTATTGCAGCTCAGAATCTTATGGCAAAAGGTATCGGATTCGGTCCGGAAGGTGATTATAAAATCAGTGCACTTTCAGCTATCCTTATGGCAATGGCAGAAGGAAGAGAAGGCGCTACAGGATTCATCGAAGACTATACATATGATCTGACAGAAGGCGAAGAGCTTGAACTTGCTTCACATATGCTTGAAGTACCTGCATCATTTGCTCTTAACAAACCGGAAATTCAGGTACATCCTCTTGGAATTGGCGGTAAAGCAGATCCTGCAAGACTTGTATTTGATGGTGTTACAGGTGATGGTATCCAGGTTACACTGGTAGATATGGGAGATCATTTCCGTATTATCTGCGCAGATATTGAACTGGTAAAACAGCCATTACCAATGCCAAAACTTCCGGTAGCTAGAATTATGTATCGTCACAAACCAAACTTCGAAATTGGTACAGCTGCATGGTGCTATGCAGGCGGCGCACATCATTCCGTAGTATCTACTGCACTTACCAGAGAAGATATCGCATTATTTGCAAAATTGACAGGAACAGAACTGATTGTGATCGGCGACGACACAACAGAAGCAGAATTGTTCAGAATGTCTAATTACAACGCTTAATTTTCATTAAAAACGCACAGCCTATTTGCTGTGCGTTTTTTTTTCTTTGTGCTATCATATTCTTATAATATCAGATGTGAGCTCGACTTGAATCCGGCATAATTTCACATTGTACAGAAAAAGGTTCACGTTGTTCGGAACAGGAGATGAGAATATGAGAGTAATTAAGGGGATTGGTGTGAGCAGAGGACACGCCATAGGATGTCTGTTTCGTTATTGTCGAAAAGAAATCGTCGTAGAGAAAAGAGATATATCAAATGTAAGAATAGAGTTCGAGCGTTTTGTAAAAGCCAGAAACTGGATCTCAGCACAATATACAGCAATGATGGAAAAATATGATCGTACGCATACAGCAGAATTGTTTGGCGCCTATCGTGCAATGCTAACTGATGCGAATATATCTGAGCGTATATGGTCATATGTCAGTGAGAAAAAATGCAATGTGGAATATGCAGTGTCGCGTGTGTTTGGAAAACTGATTTCGGAATTTGAAGCGTTTGATGATGATTATATGAAGGCTCGTGCTCATGATATGCAGGAAATCAAAGAGCGTTTACTGATTACCTTGAGTGAAAGCAAGGATCACAATATGTTTGGAGGACTTTTGTGTGAGAGAGAAGAGGGCATTGTTGCTGCAGATTCCTTAACTGCAATGGAAATCGCACAGCTGGATTGCAGTAAAATAAGGGGAATTATTTTGACCGGAGGCTCTCAGTTTTCGCATACAACAATTCTCGCCAGAAATCGCGATATACCAATGATTATCGGTGCAGATGCATCCATCTACGAAGAATGTTCAAAAGAAATACTGATGGATGGAGGCAGCGGTGAAATTATGCTGGAATTCAGTGAGGAGGAAGCAAGTCAGCATATAAGCGAAGCAGAAAAAAAATCAAATAATGAAATAACAGATATAGGAAGCATGAAGCTGTACTACAGCATCGGATCCGCAAAGGATGTACAGAAAGTCCTTGAAAAAAAAGGACAGGGGATAGGACTGTATCGTACGGAATGGCAATATCTGAAGTCCAAAACGATGCCGTCAGAAGAAGATTTGTACGACGAATACAACGCTGTTGTATCACAGATGTGTGGAAAACCTGTAATCATTCGTACGATGGATCTCGGGGATGATAAAATGACTGCTTATCTTGCGGAGCAGTTGAATGAAGAAGGCGTATTGGGAACGCGTGGCGTACGATTAAGTCTTCAGAATAAAGAAGTATTTCTCGATCAGCTTAGAGCAATTTACAGAGCCTCGGCAGAAGGAAATGCATCAGTTATGTTTCCGATGATTACATCACTTCAGGAATTTAGAGAATGCAAAAAAATGTGCAGAAGAGCAATCGAGGAATTGCAATTTCAGGGACAGCCACTGGATCGCTATATGGAAGTAGGTGCTATGATAGAAACGCCGGCTGCAGTACTGATTGCAAAAGAACTTGCAAAGGAAGCCGATTTTTTTTCCATCGGAACCAATGATTTGTCACAGTCAATACTGGCCTGCGAACGTCAGGACATCGAAATGCAAAAATGTCTGGATGATGATCAGCCTGCGTTGATGCATGCAATTCAAATGATCGCCGAAGCGGCACATGAAGCAGGAATTCCGGTATCCGTCTGCGGAGAACTGACAACTTCTCAAAAATGGAGAGAATTTTTCCGGAAAACAGGTATCGATGCCATAAGTGTTGATCTGTAAAAAATATGATGCCAACATGTTAATTTGATAAATGCAAAATAATCATGTATAATATAAAAAGAATAGTTGCAAAACATATGTGATATGTTAACAAAGCTGCTATTGGAATTACATTGAAAAAAGTAAGAATACTTGCGAGAAACCATATGATATTAGTTTTTATGGAGGAGATAGAATGGCAACAAAGAAAACATCTGCAACCAAAGCTTCTGCAGCAAAAGTAGAAACAAAAGTAGAAGAAGCAAAAGTTGAAGTAACTAAGCAGGCAGAGACAGTTGCACCTGCAGCAGAAGAAAAACCTGCAAAAAAAACAGCAAAGAAAACAACA
>JAUNCI010000005.1 GCA_030526665.1 Eubacteriales bacterium | reverse complement strand
TCGCGACAGCTTAGTTAGAATATCATATTCATTCCAACTTGTCAAGCACTTTTTTTGAGTTTTTTAAAACTTATTTTCGAAGCGCTTTGTCGTTTTGACAGCTTAGATAGATTATCATATCTTCACCGTCATGTCAACACCTTTTTTCTTTTTATCAAACTTTTAAATTTGATCTGCATTGACAGTGAATATAAATTATCATATCCATCTTTATTTGTCAATCACAAAATTCAAAAACTCACTACTTTTTTATTTTCCGAAAATTACAAAAAGAGCCGGAATGCAAATTCATCATTTACATTCCGACTCACCGTGCGCTCTCATCCGTTTACGCTTTTTTTATACATTGCCACCATAAAAAATATTCATAAACACTTTTACAAATACATTGTATTTATTCAGCATAGTCAGAAAACTATCCTGATTCACTAATTTCAGTGCAGTCTTACCTATTTCGGTATTACATAATACTGTTACCGCCAAAAGAACGATCCACACAAAGACAATTCCTTTTGTACACCCAAACATAGCTCCAAGTATTTTATTCGCGCCATGTATGATTGGCAAACGCGATAGTATGTCCAGTACATACGCCAGAATTCGAATCAGCAGCGATGCCAGTATAAAGCTAAGGAGAAAAGATATGCCATTTACAATGGACTCTGTCAGATAATCCTTTATATATTCCGTCATAGTTTCTGCCGATAGAAACTTGTATGCATCCGAATTGTTATTTTTTATCAGTCCTTTTTTTATGTTTTCCGGAAGTATCAATCCATTAATGAGTTCCGTTTCTGTTTTTGCTTCTTTCACTTCCTCCTGTTCCGCCATTTGGCTTTCAACATAGGTATCAAGATTTTTTTCGATTGTTTTTTTGATCGATGTATTTTCGCGCAAAAATTGATTTACGTATGGATTAATAAACCATACGATTACCAATGACAAAAATATAAACATCAAAGAGAACAACTCTTTGATGAACCCTCTTCGGTATCCCCAAACTGTAAGAAACACCAAAATCAGTGCCGTCACTATACCCAGCCACGTAAAATTCATACGTACCTCCTGCACGCCTTCTTTTTTTCATTCCTAAATAATCAATATGGCCGGACTTAGTTATCCGGCCATAGCTTAGCAATTTATGTTAATTTCACAAGATTAACACCATTGTCCATTACCATTAAATATTTATTCCATCCAATTTTAAAGAAATTGCTGATATTTCCGTCAACGGTGCCCATATATTTCTCATCACCGCTGCCATTCATAATGCATATCTGGGAACTGTTATACATAATAATATAGCCCCCGCTCATTTTGATTGTTGTATACGGAATATTAAATTCTTTTTGGAATTTCAAATTTCCATTCGTATCGTAAACTTCCATTCGATACTGTTTTTCTTTATCATTGTTTTTGAAAACAAGTCCCACTAAGTTTTCATCATAGAAAACGCTCACAATTTCATTTTCAACTTCAATCGTTTTGTTTTCTTTCGGAATCTGTTTTCCTTTGTACAATGTAAATCCATCATCACGTACCGCAATTGATTTACTTTCATCCAGGAATTCTGTTGAAGGAATTACCACCCCTTCATATTTATAACCACTGACGATACGATCGTCTTCATTTTGTCCAACATCCCCAAAATTATAGAATGCAACATAGCTCGTCGTATCACTGCCATCCACAAATTGATACGTAACCATCAGCACATCACCATCATCAGAAACTGCCAGATCCAGAGGATATCCCGGATCATCTATTTTTGTCTGGTTCTCTGCAATCAGGCTGCCGTCATAGCTGTAATAATTTATCCATGTATCGGATCCATTATCCAGGATAGCTGCCACAAGTCCGCTTTTCGAAACTTTTACTTTTACAATTGAATATGAAGTTGATGCCGTACCTGTCCGACCATTTTTATCATACATTTCCAGTGTCGTACCATCTCGATCCGCCACTACCGCACGACTTCCTTCTACATCCGCAATTGGATTCTGCATGGTATGCGTTTCACTCCAGAGTGTTTCCAATTTGTTTGTTACGAGTGACACATCATCCGGACTATATCTAAGGATTTTCCCTGCCATCTCTATGTACTGCGTAGATATTACGTCTTCCTGTTCACTAACCTGTACAATTCGATAATTATGATAAGAACGTTTCTGAATATAAAGCGCAATCAGCCCGAGCACTACCAGCACTGCAGCAACGCCTATCAACCGTTTTCGTCTCAGAACTTTTTTATGTCTGCTGATTTTTGCATTATAAGATGATTGTTTTTCCACATTAATCGGTTTTGCAGATGTTTTTTTCTTTATAATGCTTCTTTTAGATCCGGAGGAAAAAACTTTTGCCAGCCTGCCGGTATTTTTTGCAGTGCCATTCGCAGCATCCTCATTGTCTGTCACACGTTTCGTGTTTTGCTGCTCCTGACGCTCTGGTTTTTCTCTCTTATCTTTCAGTCCGTCTTTTTGAGTCTCCGGTTTTTTCTCCGGTATTTTCGGGTCCTGTCTTTGATTTCCGACAGTCTTTCCTTTTGTCTTTAAATCCTGTTTACGATTTGTCTTTTTCTTTTTCTTTGATATTAACTTTTGTTTTTTCTTTACATTTTCTGTTGTACGTGAATTTACAGAAGACTCTGTTTTTATTTTTGTCTCCGAAGGCACAGTACTTTCCGTTTTATTCTCTTTCGGTTTTATAATTTCTTCCATTAATGTCTTAATTTTCCTATTATAAATTTAGCAAAGAACTTATCTGTTTTTTTGCTATTTGGTTATTATAGCACAATTATAAAATGTATTACAATCTTTTCAATGACGATAAAAAAATCCGAAAGCATAATTTTCTATGCTCTCGGATTTATAAATTTTCAGCTTTACACTATTTATTAAATAAATTCTTTAATTGATTTGTAAATACCTTTTCCATCAAGGCCATACTTCTCAAGAAGAGCCACTGCAGGACCGGATTCGCCGAAGATATCATTCATACCAATTCTTTTTACCGGTACAGGAGCTTTTTCAGAGAGGCATTCACATACTGCGCCGCCAAGACCTCCGATAACGGAATGTTCTTCTACTGTAACAACTTTACCACATTCTTTTGCTGCAGCAACCACAAGTTCTTCATCAAGTGGTTTAATTGTATGAATATTGATTACTTTTGCTTCAATGCCTTCAGCCGCAAGTTTTTCTGCTGCTTCAAGTGCAGGAGCAACGCAAAGTCCGTTTGCAATAATTGCAAGATCTTTTCCCTCACGAAGTACAATACCTTTTCCCAATTCAAATTTGTAATCAGGATTATCATTGATAACCGGAACAGCAAGACGTCCGAATCTCATATATACAGGTCCAACGTGATCATAAGCAGCTTCTACAAGAGCTTTTGCTTCAATATCATCTGATGGGCATGCAACTACCATTCCCGGGATCGTTCTCATAAGTGCAAAGTCTTCGTTACACTGATGTGTAGCACCATCTTCACCAACAGAAATACCACCATGAGTAGCACCAATTTTTACATTAAGTTCCGGATAACCAATAGAGTTACGAACCTGTTCAAATGCACGTCCTGCAGCAAACATAGCAAAAGTACTTACAAAAGGAACTTTTCCTGTAGCAGCAATACCTGCGCCAATACCTGTCATATTACATTCTGCAATACCACAGTCAATGTGGCGTTCCGGAAATGCTTTTTTGAACACACCTGTCTGAGTAGCTGCTGCAAGGTCAGCATCAAGAACTACAACATCATCGTGTTTTTTACCCAGTTCTACAAGTGCGTTACCGTAACTTGCTCTGGTTGCGATTTTCTTTACTTCTGACATAATGCTTCACCTACTTTCTCCAAATCTGCCATTGCGATTGCATACTCCTCATCGTTAGGAGCTTTTCCATGCCATCCAGCCTGGTTTTCCATAAAGGAAACACCTTTTCCTTTTACAGTTTTCATAATAATTGCTGTCGGCATGCCTTTTGTTGCTTTCGCTTCATCAAATGCTGCACGAAGCTGTGCCATATCATTTCCGTCTGCAACGTTAATTACATGGAAATTAAAAGCTTCGAATTTTTTATCTAACGGATATGGCGAGCAAACATCTTCGATTTTTCCGTCAATCTGAAGTCCGTTGTTATCTACGATCACTACAAGGTTATCCAGTTTTCTATGACCTGCAAACATAGCAGCCTCCCAAACCTGGCCTTCCTGTGTTTCACCATCTCCAAGTAATGTATATACTCTATAATCATCGTTGCTCAGTTTTGCAGAAACAGCCATTCCTACTGCAGTAGAAATTCCCTGTCCCAAAGAGCCGCTGGACATATCTACACCAGGAATATGCTGCATGCATGGATGTCCCTGAAGATATGAACCAAGATGACGAAGTGTTTTCAGGTCTTCCACAGGGAAATAACCTCTCTGTGCGAGAGCAGAGTAATATCCCGGCGCAGTGTGTCCTTTTGAAAGAACAAAACGGTCACGATCCGCCTTCTTAGGATCTTTTGGATCAATATTCATCTCTTCAAAGTACAGATATGTGAAAACATCTGCTGCAGAAAGAGATCCGCCCGGATGTCCGGCTTTTGCAGAATGAACCGCAGTTACAATACCTTTGCGGACTTCATTAGCAATCTTCTGAAGTTCTAAATTTTCCATTTCAGTTGTCTCCTTATTCGCCATATCGGCTTATTAATTTTAAATGGTTTCTACGATATTTAATTATATCAAACATTAACAATCGGTCAAGTTTTTTGCATTATTTTGGTCATATTTCCACATTATTTTCTGTCCAAAAAATCACAATTCCACTCGTCCTTCCAAAGCCCGCAAAAGGGTAACTTCATCTATATATTCCAGATCTCCGCCAACCGGCACACCGCTGGCAATTCTGCTTACCTTTATCCCTGTCGGTTTAATCAGTTTGCTGATGTACATCGCAGTAGTTTCACCTTCAAGACTGGAGTTCGTTGCAATAATTACCTCTTTTACATCACCCTGAAGTCGCTGAATCAACTCTTTCAGACGAATATCATCCGGCCCAATTCCCAACATAGGAGAAATTGCACCATGCAATACATGATAAACGCCATCAAATTTACCCGTTTTTTCATATGCAGCCAGGTCTCGTGTATTCTCAACAACCATGATTGTCTGATGATCCCTGTTTGCATTAGCACAGATCGGACATATTTCCTGATCCGTCAATGTGTAGCAGCATTTGCAATAGCGAACATTCTCTTTTGCGCCTACAATTGCGCCGGTAAGCTGATTCACCTGCTCCTGGGACATATTCATTATATGAAATGCCAGACGCTGAGCGGATTTTGCCCCAATACCGGGCAAATGAGCCAATTGCTCGATCAGCCTGTTTATGTGCTTGCTATAATATTCCATTAGAACGGAAATCCTCCGCCAAGTCCACCGAGACCGCCTGTTAATTTTGACATAGTTGCCGCTGTAGCTTCTTCGACTTTGCGAAGTGCTTCATTTGTAGCTGCAACGATCAGGTCCTCGAGCATTTCAATATCATCCGGGTCTACAACTTCCTCAGCAAGTTTTACTTTTGTTATTTCTCTTTTTCCGGATACAGATACTTCAACAGCTCCGCCGCCGGCAGTTGCTGTAAATTCCTGTTCCTCCAGCGCTCTCTGATTTTCTTCCATCTGGCGCTGCATTTTCTGCGCCTGTTTCATTAAATTTCCCATGTTTCCCGGCATACCCATTCCGCCCGGAAATCCACCTCTTTTTGCCATAATTATTCCTCCTTATTATCGTCTGTTTCTATATCCATGTGAATATTCTCTTTCAGTGCTTCTTCTACAGAAATCTGTTCCAGAGAAACACCGGTATGTTCACCTGCTGCCACTAATTTAATGTCAACACTTTTTCCGGTTATTGCTTCAATAACCTCGCTCAGCTCTTTCATGTAACTTTCATTTCCTTCAAAATATTTTCCGGAAATCCCATTACATTCTATATATAACACAGAATCGCCCGTAGTTCCATCATACTTAGGAACAGATTTCGTTAAAAGTGATTTTAACAGATTACCTGTTCTGGCCACTATTGCATTCCAGCTGGCTACAATTTTTTTCAGATCTTCCGGTGCAGCCTTCGGCGGATGGTATTCTTTTTGCTCTCCCGCTGTTTGCTGTTCCACCTTCGGAGCTGCAATCACCTGCTGAACAGGCCGTTCTTTGATTTGTTTTTCCAGCACTCGAATTCGATCCAATACAGAATCCAGATTTGTCTCCATCGCCGGTCTGCACAAACGAATCAATGCAACTTCAATCAACACTCTTTTTTGCGTTGCATAACGCATTTGATTCGATAGTTCGGAAAAAATACGAATATATCGCATCAATGTTTCTACTTCAACCATTTCTGCTTCTTCTGTTAACAGTTTCAGGCTTTCCGAAGATACATCAATCGCTTCCTCCGGATTCGGTGATGTTTTTACCAGCAAAAGATTTCTGAGATACCATGTAAAATCATTTACAAACTGTCCCAATTCTTTTCCGCCTACTACCAGTTCCTCCAAAAGATGAATACAGCCCGTCGCATCTCCCTGTATTACCATACGCAGCATTCTGCTGAACACTTCTGTATCCGTTGCCCCAAGCACGTCAAGAACCTTATCATAAGTTAACGTTTCCCCCAGGTAAAAAGCAATACATTGATCCAAAAGACTAAGCGCATCTCGCATGGAACCGTCGCCCGCTTTTGCCACATAGCGAACAGCTCTTTCTTCCGCTTCCACGCCCTCAACTTTCAGCAATTCAGAAAGGCGTCCCGCAATTGTATCAATTGTGATCCTGTGAAAATCATATCTCTGACATCGAGACATAATGGTAATCGGTATTTTATGCGATTCCGTCGTTGCCAATATAAAAATAACATAAGACGGAGGTTCTTCCAGCGTTTTCAAAAGCGCATTAAATGCCCCTGTTGAAAGCATATGTACCTCGTCAATAATATAAACCTTGTATTTTCCCTCTGTAGGTCGATACATCACTTCTTCTCGAATTTCTCTGATGCTATCCACGCCATTATTGGAGGCAGCGTCAATTTCTATCACATTCATGGATGTTCCGGCCTGAATCGCTTTGCACGACTCGCACTCATTACAGGGATTTCCATCTACCGGATGTTCACAATTTACAACTTTTCCCAGAATCTTTGCCACCGTGGTTTTTCCGGTTCCTCGCGTCCCGCAAAACAAATACGCATGCCCTATACGATCTGCCTTAATCTGATTTGTCAGCGTTTTTACAATATGATCCTGACCTTTAACATCTACAAAACTATCCGGTCGGAATTTACGGTACAATGCTGTATAGCTACCCATTCAAATGCTCCCATCTATCACACAGCCGCCGCGGAACACGATATTCCGCGGCGGTCATTATATATACATAAATACGAAAATTTAATTTTGTTAATCACCAAAGCTGATTCCAATTTCTTTTGCTGCCAGAACAGTCTGATCTTTTGGCGAAACCATTTTTAATTTTCCGGCACAGTCAGCCAGAGGAACTCTTTTCACCTTTCCATTCACAATACCGATCATAACGCCATATTCTTCATCCATAATTGCTTTTGCAGCTCCTGCACCAAGTCTGGTAGAAAGAACACGGTCATATGCACATGGTGAGCCGCCACGCTGTGTATGTCCCGGAACTGTGATTCGAACTTCACTTCCTGTTGCGTTCTGAATTTTTTCAGCAATTTCATACGAAACAGACGGATATTTCTTTGCATTCTTTTCCAGTTTCTTTTTCAGTTCTTTTTTGTCCAGTTTGGCATCTTCTTTTGAGATTGCACCTTCTGCAACAGCCAGAATCGTAAATCTCTTGCCCGCTTTCGCACGTTTTTCAATTGCTCCGCAGATTTTCTTGATATCATATGGAATTTCCGGAATCAAAATAATATCCGCACCACCTGCAATTCCGGCATGAAGTGTCAGACTGCCGACTTTATGTCCCATAACTTCAACGATAAACACACGTCCATGAGAGGCAGCCGTGGAATGAATGCAGTCAATTGCTTCTGTCGCAATATTTACAGCACTCTGGAAACCAAATGTCATATCTGTACCAAAGATATCATTATCAATCGTTTTTGGCAAATGAATAATGTTCAATCCTTCTTCACGCAGAAGATTCGCTGTTTTCTGAGTTCCGTTTCCGCCAAGAATTACAAGGCAGTCCAGACAAAGTTTATAATAGGTCTGTTTCATTGCCGCAACTTTATCCAGGCCTTTTTCATCCGGCACACGCATAAGTTTAAATGGCTGTCTGGATGTTCCAAGAATCGTTCCACCCTGTGTCAGAATTCCTGAAAAATCTCTGGATGTCAACATACGATATTTTCCATAAATCAGACCCTTGTATCCGTCATCAAAGCCATAAACTTCTAAATCATCAAGACAATTGGTAAGTCCTTTGACTACACCGCGCATAGTTGCATTCAACGCCTGACAGTCACCACCGCTAGTTAAAAGACCGATTCTCTTAATCATTTTTCCCTCCATTTCTGTGCCTTCACGCTCTTTAAGTGTATGCACAACACGTTATATATAGTGAATAGTATATAATATTTTGCCGTTTCAGGCAATAATACTTTTGCATTTTGGCTAATCACCTGCCTATTCCGCATCCTTTTTTCTCACATCAAATATTAAAATTGACATTCGTCTAAAATCAGGTTATAATAATGTGCGCGCAGCCGGGGAGTTAGCGGTGCCCTGAACCTGCAATCCGCTATAGCAGGGGTGATGCCAATCTGAGGACTGTTTCTTGTGGAGCTGCCCTCTATAAGTGGCGTTGACGTTTGGGTCTTACGCAACAGAAACCTGTGAACCGTGTCAGGGCAGGAATGCAGCAGCACTAAGCAGGAGCTTCTGTGTGCCGTGAGGGTGCCTGGGCTGAGTTAACTGTAGAGGTAACGTCTGTGAGTTCGTTTCGAGGTGCGGCGCGCGTAAAAAGAAAAAATATCAGCTGTCATTCAAATGAATGACAGCTTTTTTTATTTATCCGCTCCTATTTATTATTTATGCAAATCCCATTAAACCTGACTCTTTGCCAGCATTTTCCGTTCTTTTTTTCGTTCTCTTAACTGCGCAAAAAATGTACTGAGCATCTCCGAGCATTCTTCATTCAATACTCCGGTAACCAGTTCCACCTGATGATTAAACTTCTCCTCCTGCATAAGATTTAATACCGATCCCGCGCATCCCGCTTTCGGGTTCATACTGCCGATCACAACCTTATCAATACGGGACTGCACAAGAGCACCTGCACACATCTGGCAAGGTTCCAATGTCACATACATCGTACAACCTTCTAATCTCCAATCCCCCAGTTTTTTACTGGCTTTACGGATTGCATTTAATTCTGCATGGGACAATGTATTTTTATCCGTATTTCTTCGATTGTATCCTCTTGCAATAATTTCATCTTCGTATACAATCACACATCCAATCGGAACTTCCTCCAGTTTCCATGCTTTTTTTGCCTGACGGATTGCCTCTTTCATGTAATACTCTTGACTTTTTCTCTCTTTATCCACATTATTCTCCGTTAAAAATATTTTATCAACATATATATCTCTCTAATACACATGTGAATTTTTATATGTTATTCAAAAATAACCGCGCCGTTTTTTTCTTCAAATTTTCCAGCTGCGATTTTAATCAGATCTACCAGCCATCCTATTCCAAATAATCCAATCGTAAAGATATAGAGAATTCCGGTTCCAATCTTTCCTGCATAAAAACGATGTACTCCAAGCCAGCCAAGGAAGAAGCATAAACAGAATGCAACCGCCCGACTTTTATGGCTTACAAAAGCCCCTCTTTCATAAATTTTCGCCATTAGTTTCTCTTTATCCGGATTCATCGGAGGCAATACGATCACTCCGCAGAAAATAGCACCCAGATACATAATGGTAAAAATCGGTGATATCGATTTTGCCGCAAAGCCTACAAGCCCGGCCGCAATAAGCATTGCTCGCATCCTATTGAACTTTTTGCGCTCAGTTTTCTTACTTTCTACTGTTTTTTGTTCCTGTCGCATTATATCACGCTGGAGTTCAATCTCTTTGATTCTGGCCTCATCAACAATATGGATCGTCCGATGCGTATCAAGAGCGGCTTTCGATCCACAATACTCACATATCGCAACAGAATCTCCTTCTTTGTATTTTACAGGTGCCCCGCAGCTGGGGCATTCTAATTCTCTAAGCAGACTTCCGGTATTATACGTCATGCTTCCACCCTCCTAAATGTTATTTGTAACACGACTTTTTTCACGATTATGGTTTTAATTGTACGCGCAGCAAATCTGTATGTGGGTTCGTTCCGGCAATTCCAATTTCCGTGACATATCCTCTGACAGGAACGAAATACTGCTGCAGTGTCTGAAATGCAATTTGCATCTCCTCCTTCGTAAGCGTTTTTCCCAATGTAATATGTGGTAGCCATTGATCCGGCTGGTAATATTTTCCAACATTCACATCTTTGCAATTCATCAAAAATGCATTTATGTGCCGATTCATTTCACGAAGATCCATTGACAAGATCGGTGCGGCATACATCACATACGGCAGCAACGCTCCCGGTGATACGATATCGATTGGAATACTTTTTAATGTATTCACGGTTAACGAAAACGCTTCCAACAGTGCTTCGATAGATTTACTTTCAAATGATGCAATCGTCAAATGCGGCGGCACCTGATGCTTTATCATAAAATCATTTTTTGTATTTCTTGCAATATATTTTATCAGACGATCCAGTTCCTGTGTTGTCTTCTTATCAAAATAAACCGATATCAAGTACATTTTCTATCATACTCCAAGCAGTTCTTCCCACTCACTATGCGGTCTTTTCGCATTGCTTTGAAACACACAGATATGATTACGATCACCGCCTCGATCTGTGAAAGCAGGAAATAAAAATCCACACAGCGGATCTCCCGCCTCATAATCATCGAGCGTCGGGGCAATTGTACAAATCAAATACTCATAAACCTCCTCCGATTCTCTCTGACTTTCATGATTCTTTGTTTTAATCGGAACATCATAGCATCCATAGGCAATGCGAATCCCATACGCGCCTGCGCATTTGAAACGTTCCATGATAAAATCATAGAAAAGATCCAGCATTTCATCATTTTTCAGCTTACATTCCTTCAGTGTCATCAAAAGGCGCCACATCTGTGAAGTTTCCGGTTTTTTTGAATCAAAAAGATACCTCTTCAGGTTAATATTTGTCTCTGAAAACGGAACCTTCTTCATTAGTTCCAGATTTTTTATTTTATCTTTTGATGAAAGTTTTAAAAAACTTGTATTAAAGCTTCCTTCATAGTCTCCATCATCATCTATATAACAACCTGCGATTCGAAAAAGAGAATTTCTTGACAGAGTCATACGCCGTGTCAGCTCCATCATATCCTCTCTATTTACTAACATACATTCTGACATTTTTTCTTCTCCTTGCCAGCATTATAGCATATTTTTTTCGTTTTTTCGTTTTCTTTTTCGTTTTTCCCCTAAAATGGTCGAAGTAGGGCGAATACGTCATCTTATAATAAAGAAAAAAATAAACAAAGACATTAATGCTATTCTTTTTTATCATATAATCTCCTCAAAAAAAGTCCATGTACGATTTGTACATGGACTTTTTTTCTGCTGCCATGTACGCAAAGAAAACTCCCGGTACAGAATTACTTCATCCCCATGTCAAAGCCCTCCATAAAGCAATAAAATAAAAAACAAATAATTGTTGACAACATTCAACAAAAGCAGTATAATCATAAATGCTTTCGAAGTGTGGCTCAGTTTGGTAGAGCGCTGCGTTCGGGACGCAGAGGTCGTGGGTTCGAATCCCGTCACTTCGATTATACCCTTGGCAGAGAAAAGTCCTTGAAACAATTGTTTCAAGGACTTTTCTTTTTTATTACATTATAAATTAATGTGTTCCTGTTTTACTCGTAATCGATTCATCGCACGAAGCAGGGATGCCTGTGCGGATCGATATTCTTCAATACTTTTCTTCTGCAGAATTGCCTCTCTTGCCTCATCTGCCTCACGCTTTGCTCTATTCGCATCAATCTCTTCCGGACGTTCAATTGAGTCCACAAGTATCAACACTTCGTTTTTTCCCATTTTCGCCAGCCCGGCGGAAACGGCAGCCACTTCATCCTTTCCTCCGGGAACACGCCAGGTAAGCTTTCCCGGAACAATTGCAGTAATCATATTGCTATGATCTGCCAGGATTCCGTACTGTCCGTTTACACTCGGGAAAATCAGCGATTCGCAAGGTCCTATGTAAAAGGGTCTGTCTGCAGCCAGGATTGAAACCTGAAATGCTTTCATATCATGCCTCCGCTAAGTTATCGCCTTATGCGTTATCATCTTTTAACAGAATCTCCGCTTTTTTCTTTGCATCTTCCAACGTTCCGACATTATAGAACGCCGCTTCCGGATATTCATCTACTTCACCGTTAATAATTGCTTCAAATCCACGCAGCGTTTCCTCAAGCGGTACATATACACCGTTTACGCCGGTAAACTTCTCCGCAACATGCATCGGCTGTGACAAAAATCTCTGAATTTTTCTCGCACGCGCTACAATGCGTCGGTCTTCTTCGCTTAATTCCTCCATACCGAGAATAGCAATAATATCCTGTAACTCTCTATATTTCTGCAGGATTTCCTGCACATTTCGTGCTACATGATAATGTCTTTTGCCAACAATATCCTCCTCCAGAATTCTGGAAGTTGATTCCAGCGGATCTACCGCCGGATAGATTCCTTGTTCTGCAACTTTTCTGCTCAGAACGGTTGTCGCATCCAGATGTGAGAATGTCGTTGCCGGAGCCGGGTCCGTCAGATCATCTGCAGGCACATAGACTGCCTGGACGGAGGTAACGGATCCGTGACGCGTAGAGGTAATACGCTCCTGAAGTTCTCCCATCTCTGCAGCTAAAGTCGGCTGGTATCCTACTGCCGAAGGCATACGGCCCAAAAGTGTGGATACCTCACTTCCCGCCTGTACAAAACGGAAAATATTATCAATAAACAACAAGACATCCTTATGTTCTTCATCACGGAAGTATTCTGCCATGGTAAGTCCCGAAAGGGCAACTCGCATACGCACCCCCGGAGATTCATTCATCTGACCAAATACCATAGCTGTCTTATCCAGCACGCCGCTCTGACGCATTTCTGTCCACAGGTCATTCCCTTCTCGACTTCGTTCTCCGACACCTGTAAAGATAGAATATCCGCCATGTTCCATAGCTACATTGTGAATCAATTCCTGGATCAATACAGTTTTGCCAACACCGGCACCTCCGAACAATCCTATTTTTCCACCTTTGGAATATGGTTCCAGCAAATCAATTACTTTAATTCCTGTTTCAAGAATTTCCACTGCAGGGCTTTGTTCTGCAAAAGAAGGCGCTTTTCTATGAATTTCCCAGCGTTTTTCTTTCTGTGAAATAGCATCGCCGCCATCAATAGGATTTCCCAGAACATTAAACATACGTCCCAGAGTCACTTCTCCTACAGGAACCGTAATTCCCGATCCATACGAAGTTACCTCCATACCTCTTGCGAGACCCTCACTTTCTGAAAGCATAATACAGCGAACCGTATTTTTCCCAATCTGCTGGGCAACTTCCATAATTCTTCTCTGTCCGTCTACTACTACCGATAAAGCTTCTTTGATCTTTGGCAATGATTTTTTGACGATTTGATTTCCGTCTTCGACCGTCACAATATCGGGTTTAAATTCCACATCGATAACAGGGCCGGAAACCTGCACGATTATACCAGTTTTGTTCATCCTGATACCTCCCGCATTCTTTTTTTCTTTTGCGCTTTTGCCCCGGCTACCACCTCAGTGATTTCCTGTGTAATGTTCGCCTGACGTACATGATTATACTGAATCGCAAGCTCACCCAGAATTTTTTCCGCATTTTCATTCGCAGAGCTCATCGCTGTCATTCGCGCATTCTGCTCACTGCAAAAGCTGTCTACCAACGCACTGTAAATATAACCGGATACATAACTGAACATAATGTTATCCAGCAGTTCTCCCCAGGAAGGAAAGAACTCATATTCTTCCTTATTATTTTCCACAGGCTGTTGTTCTTTTGTCATGAAATGGGATCTATGAAACGGAAGCAGTCTCGTTGTATTTGCTTCCGCATTCATGGAGCTCTTCATTTCCGTATAAATCATAAAGATTTTGTCCAGCTCATCCTTATCAAAGCGATCCAGCAAAATCGAACTGATTTCTCTGGCTCTCTGCATCGTAGGATTTTGCGCTGTGTATAAAAAACTATGTTCAATCGGAATATGTTTTCGGAGGAAATACTGTCTTCCATATTCTCCCACCACATAAAGTTTTGTGTCCGGATGTTCTCGCATCAGCAATTCCGCTTTCTTTATCACATTCTGATTGTATGCACCTGCCAGCCCTTTATCTGCCGTAATTACCAGTAAGCCAAAAGTACCTTCATCCGTCTCCGCATCCGCATCCGGATAAAAATAACGACTGTCCACTTCTTCCGTGGATCGAAAAATACTTCTGATCTCCTTACGCAAGGCCTCAAAATATGGATTGGTTTTCTCTCGTTCACTTTTTGCTTTCTGGAGCTTTGTGGAAGAAATCAGATACATGGCATTGGTAATCTTCTGAGTATCCCGGATACTTTTCATTCGGTCTTTGATTTCTTTTACTCCTGCCATATCTATTTACCGTCCTGTGCATCTCTTTTCATTTTTCTCTGTATAAATCTGTCTGCAATTTCCAGAATCGTCTTTTTCAGGGAGTCTTCCAGCTTTGCGCTTCGTTCAATTTCTTCTTTTATTTCCGGATGTCTTCGGTCAAAATGTTTCAGCATTTCTTCATTATATTCACCAATCTTTTTGATTGGAACAACAGTCATCAAATGACTCAATGCCACAACCAGTGTAATAACCTGGTGGCTCTGACTCATTGGATTATGCTGTCTCTGGCGAAGAAGTCTCATAAGTCCCTGTCCATAAACCAGCTGTTTTTTGGTTGTTTCATCCAGATCACTTGCAAACTGCGTAAATACTTCCATTTCCCGATACTGTGCAAGTTCAAGACGAAGTGTTCCCGTAGCTTTTTTCATCGCTTTTGTCTGGGCATCACCGCCAACTCGCGAAACCGATAAACCTACATTTACCGCAGGTCTCTGTCCCGCAAAAAACAGATCACTCTCAAGGAAAATCTGTCCGTCTGTGATAGAAATAATGTTTGTCGGAATATATGCGGACACATCTCCGGCCTGCGTCTCTACGATTGGAAGAGCCGTCATACTGCCGCCGCCTTTTGCATTTGACAGGTGTGCAGCTCTCTCCAGCAGTCTCGAATGCAGATAGAAGACATCACCCGGATATGCTTCACGACCGGGAGATCGTTCCAGAAGCAGACTCAATGCACGATACGCAACCGCATGTTTTGACAGGTCATCGTAAACGATCAAAACGTCTTTGCCTTTGTTCATAAAGTATTCACCTAATGCACAGCCTGCATAAGGCGCAATATACTGAAGTGCCACCGGATCACTGGCAGATGCATTTACAATAATTGTATAATTCATTGCTCCTGCTTTTTTCAATGTTGTAAGCAGCTGAGCGGTAGAACTTGCTTTCTGCCCGATCGATACATAAATACAAATCACATCTTTTCCCATCTGATTCAAAATGGTATCCACCGCGATTGCTGTTTTACCGGTCTGTCGATCTCCGATAATCAATTCACGTTGTCCGCGGCCGATCGGGAACATCGAATCAATCGCTAAAAGTCCTGTTTCCATAGGACGATTTACAGGCTGACGATCCACAATTCCCGGTGCCGGTGATTCGATTGGCATGTATCCTTCCGCATCAATATCACCTTTTCCGTCTATCGGTGTTCCAAGCGCATCGATAACTCTTCCGATAAAAGCATCTCCAACCGGAACACCGGCCGTCATACCTGTACGCTGTACTCTGCTTCCTTCCTCAATTTCGCGCTCGTCGCCAAAGACGATACATCCGATTTCTTTTCTGCGTAAATCCTGTACCATTCCGCGTATTCCGGAGGAAAACAAAAGAATTTCTCCATATGTAGCGCTTCCCAGTCCACCTACGGTAGCGATTCCATCACCTACTGTCAGAACCACACCATTTTCCTGCGATACTGCATTCGGCACCCAATTTTCAATCTGATCTCGAATCAGTGGAATCACCGGTTTCTGAGACATAGAGATTTCTTTCATTTTTTCCCGAAACTGTGCCAGACGTTCTTTGATCGTCCAGTCAAAGACCTGCTGATCTACTTCCAGACGAAATCCGTTGACGCAGGAATCATCTTCCTTCCAGATCAGTTCAAAGTCTTCATCATATTTTTTTTCAAGAAATTCAATAAATCGTGCGCGCTGTGTCTCATCCGGTGCTGTGGCAGAATACAGAAATGCCTGTTTGATTTTTTTATCAGGACGCATCTGTTACACTCCCTTCTGCAATATCAAGGAATTGATCATACGCATCCGAAACAGATTTCAAAACCAGTTTTTCCGTTTCCTGTGAAACCATTTCTGCAATTTCTTTCTGCGCTTCCTTTACGATTCTGGTCTTTTCCTGTTGAGCCATTGTTCTTGCGTCTGTGAGAATTTGTTCTGCCATTGCATGCGCTTCCGCAATTTCTTTTTCCTGCAAAACATCAATTTCACGGGACACCTGTGAACGTTTCTGTTCCATTTCCTGGTCCAGGGCCGCAAGCTGATTTTCATATTTGCTGTGCAGCTCATTCGCTTCTTCGATTTTATTATTTGCTTCGCTTTCCATTTGCTGATAATAAGCTTCTCTTTTTGCCATAAAGTCTTTTACCGGTTTATACAGTAAATAATACAGCCCGGCAGCAAGAATTCCAAAATTAAACAGATGCAGTAAAATTTGCTGCCAGTCGATATTTAACGGGATATTCATAATACTTCACTCCTTACAATACGAAGATAATCAAAATACCTACGATCAATGCATAAATAATTGCTGTTTCAATAAACACAAGACCAAGCATCAGACTTGTTCTGATTTTTCCTTCTGCTTCCGGCTGACGTGAAATACCTTCCACAGATTTTCCGATTGCAATACCCATACCGATAGCACCGGCTGCGGCTGCAATTCCTACTGCAAGAGCAGCACCGATTGCTTTTGCTCCGGTTGAATTATCTGCTGCTTCGATCGTTACTGCTTCTGTTCCTTCATTAACGGCCGCTTCTGTGTTCGTTGTTTCTTCTTTTTCAGTTGCATATACCGGAGCTGCCAAAGCCATACACACCATCAGCATCATCATCGCTGCAAACACTCTACTCATTACTTTTTTCATTTTAGATCCTCCTGTTCACCCTTATGCTACTTCTATCTGATTTGTTTTTTTCTTATTTTTCTTGTCTTTCTTTGGTTTTTTCGCATGCGGTTCAGATACCTCGCCATAGAACAGTGCCGTAAGCATTGTCAAAACATATGTCTGTATCAAAGCATGAAGAAGCGTAAATAATACGCCTACAGCTACCGGAAGCACAAAACTCAAATGGATATAATAATATACCAGTTCCGTTACCAGTAATCCACTTAACAGAGCTCCAAACAATCGAAAACTCATAGAAATCGGCAGTGAAAAATCTTTTAAAGTAAGTCCGATTCCTTTCAATCCGTTTCCGGCAATTCCACCGGACATAATAATAAGATACGACAGGCATCCCATTGCAATCGCAGCATTTATATCAGATAACGGAGCCGGAAGCGCAATCGAGTGTCCCGCTACTGTGATTGCCTGCAATCCAAACAATTCGAAAATCGTACTGGTAAAAATATAAACTCCGGCAGCAAAAATGTATGCCCCCAAAAAACCATTTCTGTGTGGGCTATTTGATTTTGCCAGTCCATCAAACAATCCAACAAGTTCTTCCAGCAAAAGCTGAAATTTTCCCGGAACCAATTGAAATTTTGGAATTACAAACACACGAATACATAATGCTATCAGCAGCAAAATGACCGTTATTGTAATTGCCGAAATAACTGCCGGATTCACATTCTTTATTCCAAGCAAATGAATCTTTCCATCTTCATGAAGCACTGCATCGCGCATCGCCTGTTTGATCGTTTCATGTTTTTCTCCGGGATGATTGGTTCGAATAATTCCCGCCAGTAATCCTGCAAGTACCAGACACAGTACTACGATTCCAGCCGGAATTTTCCTTTTTTTCATAATTCCGTCTCCTTCCTTTTTTAATAAATCAATCACACATTTTGTCAATGTGTGTCATAGCAATAGTATAGTTCTCTGCTTCTCGAAAGTCAAATCGCCATACCGTGAAAGAACAGAAATAAAATGCATTTCTCTCACTGATATGGCGATTCTTTTGTATCTTTATTTTGTTTTTATATCCAAATAGAAACGATTGTGAATAGGAAAAATTTATTCGTATTTCGCGCGTTCTCCGCCGATATATTTCGGTCTTGTTCTGGCGCATACTACTCTCGCCTCTCCGAGAGTATTCTCACTGAGTCGAACCGGAACTGCCACTTCCTTCAAATGCATTCCAATCAGAGTGTCACCGATATCTATACCCGCATCTGCTTTTATATGTTCCACAGCTACAGGATCAGACAGTTTTTCATACACCTTTGTTGCCAATGAACCGCCGGCCTTCGGTTTCGGAACCACACAGACGATCTCGTATCCTCTGCGTTCTGCCGCTTCTCTCTCCAAAATCAAAGCTCTGTTTAAATGTTCACAGCATTGTGCAGCGACTTCTATTCCTTTTTCCGCTGCTGCCTGCAAAATACCTGTCACCATTTCTTCTGCGACTTCAGGAGCAGAATCCGTTCCGATTTTGCTTCCAATCACTTCGCTTGTTGATCCGCCGACAACCAGAAGCATCCCCGGTTTCATCCCCGCAGTTTCAATCAATTCTTTTGTAATTTTATATGCTTTTTCTTTTATCATACTTTCCTCCTGTTATTCTCGTATCCGTTTTCACTATACTATCATTCTTCCATTTGTCATAACATTTTCAACAAGGTATATTACAATACTCTTTTTTGTAGTATACCGCCGTTTTATTTATACAGGATAATCGGCATACCGGGCTGAATATTCTCATATATTACCGCAGCAACATTTGTTGGAAGATTTACACAGCCGTGACTTCCGTTGGACTGATAAATAGTTCCGCCAAAACTGCTTCTCCACGATGCATCATGAAGTCCCTGACCATTGCAGAATGGCATCCAGTACTGTACGGTTACATCCCAGTTTCCGGATACACCTGCACCAACCAGATGTGACGGACTTTCCTTATATGGCATCGGGAAAGCCCCCTGTACGGTTTCTCGTTCCGCAGTCGGGAGACCTGATACGAAGTCACTCTCTACAACCAGCCCTCCATTAATATAAAACCACAGATGCTGTGCAGATAAATTGACTTCCACATAAGTGCCGCACAAATCATCTCTTCCATTTCTCTGATAGCCTTTGATCGCATACACCGGTTCTCTGGCTACACTCTCCAATGCATATAGATTTTCTTTTAACAATGCAAGTTCCGCATTATGATCGATCTGATATCCATAGTCATTGCTCGGAAGTGTCACCGATGTTCCATAAGAGGTCTGAATCGTGCGTTCATAATAAATCGTATTATAATTCGCCTCGAGTGTATAAGTCAAATATTCTGAAATGGCCGCATCGTTCAGCTTCACCTGGTCATTTTCCATAAATGTCATATCTTTGATTTTTGACCAGTCAAGAACTTCTGTCTGTGTCCCGAACTGATAGGTAATCGTCATATTCATCAGCTTATTGTATTGATTCACTTTTTCAATAATGGAAGGATCATCGCTGCAAATTTCCGGAAGGTCATATATGTCGGACGGAAGTGCAACTTCAACATTTGTTGTAATGGAGTCCTTAAGCACATCAAGTGCTTTTTCTTTGACCAATGGCTGCAATTTCTCATTTCGGAAGGTTGTACCGTAAACCTCAGGTGTAACATGCGCTCCTGTTTCATCGTATGTCACATACGCATTTTCGCATGGAACTCGCTCAACAATTACTGCATTCTGTACAACGGCTCTTCCGAACAATTCTTCGTCTAAATTCACAGCTACATCTATATTATAAACTTTCTCATCCACGATGGAAGAGAACGGATGCTCCTCTTTTTCTTTCAGAATTGCCTGCATCTGTGTAACAGCTCCGTCCCGGTCAAGTGAAAATCCCAATTCACAAAGCGGTGCGTTAAAGATCGTTTGTTCATTTTCAGTTATGATCAGCCTGGTTTGAGCGAACTCCGAATTCAACACATCGAAAGCCGTATCGATTGTCTTTCCGCCCATGTTGTAGCCGTTAATGTTGGTATTTTTTGCAAAGATATCACGATTTGCTTTGTTATAAAACAAAAAACCGCTGATTCCGGCTATTATGAGAATAACAATCATAAACAAAGTCACTCGCAGTACTTTATTTTTCTTTTTTTTCTTATTCATTTATCTCCCCTTAGCTTTACCATTTAATAAGATTAAAATCCTCATTCAATTTAATAAGTTCCAAAACCTCGTCCGGATCAGAAGAAACTCTGCATAATTTCAGGCATTCCGCATCCATGAATCCTTTTTGGGCTGTATGCTTCAAAAGCTGTTCCATAATATCATAATATCCGCAGATATTATAAAGTATGATTGGTTTTCTGGTTTGTCCAAGCTGTTTCAGTGTCAGCATCTCCATGAATTCTTCGTATGTCCCGATTCCGCCCGGAAGTACTACAATTGCATCTGAACGCTCCTCCATAATCTGCTTTCTTTCTCGCATTGTTTTCGTCCAGATAAACTCCGTGCATTCCTGATCCAGAATACCCGGTTTATTAAAAAATTCAGGTGAAACACCAATCAATTTTCCTTTTTCTTTTTTGATACCGTCGGCGACGGCTCCCATCAGTCCGGTGGCTCCTCCGCCAAATACCAGTGTATGTCCCTGCTGTGCCATTTTCCGTCCCAGAATTTCCGCCTGCAAAATATACTCTGTATCAATGTCGGAACTGGATGCGCCAAATACACATATGTTCATAATCAGTCTCCCTGTTCTTCTTTCAGATCTTCTTCACCAAAACTCATAGGAAGAAGTTCGGCAATCGTTTTTTCAATCGTAATTTCTCCATTTGATAAATAGATCGGTGTTTTCGGATCAAGCAGTTCCGACAGCACCTGCCTGCACGATCCACATGGTGCAGCCGGTCTTTTTCCTTCGCATACGATTGCCAATGCCTGTATTTCGTTTTTTCTATAGCCTCTGCAATAGGCACCGAACACGGCATTTCTCTCGGCGCACATTGTAGATCCATATGCAGCATTTTCAATGTTTGCACCCGGAAGATAATTTCCATCGGATGTTAAAACACAAGCACCCACACGAAAATGCGAATATGGAACATAGGCATATTCCATTGCCTCGAAAGCCTTTTCTATCAATTTTTTCTCATTCATGTTTCTCCTCCTGCTCTGAGAATTTCATTATCTCTCTGTCAAACGTTAAAATACCATTTACTTCATCTTCAATATCCGAGATTTGTGTATATACACTTGCACATAATCCCTGGGGAATCAGCTTCTGTACTTCCTGCATACGTTTCTGAAAACGTGCTTTCAGTTCCTGTACTGATTTGCATTTTCCATAACCATATGATTTTTCCGTTGCAGTATGTTCCGGAATTCCCAGCTTATATCCACCGTATTCCGATAATACCGCAGCACGACTTTCTTTTATCTTGGTTTTTCGCTGATATCTCTTATCAGTCGGGATTTTCATTTTGAAAAAGTAATTATGAAAACTATTAAAATCACCGCAGCCGACATCATACCAGCCACTTGCCGAATCAATCAGACGTGTGGGGTCCTGCTGCCGCACCATGGCAGTCAGTTTTTCTGTTTCAAACTGTCCCCATCCCTCATTAAAAATCACCCATGCCGCAATGCAGGGATATTTTTTCAAGTGCTCAACCGTCTGCCGCATTTCACGAATGAAAATCTGTCTTCCGGTATGATTTTTACGGGATAATAATCTCTGATGATGATCTCCCGCTTTTTTATTAAATGCAGCAAACACAGTTGCAAGATATGTTACATACCAGTCCTTGTAGGAATCGCCTCCATTTACCATATCCTGCCATACGATCATTCCCAGTCTGTCACAATGATAATAAAATCGTTCACATTCTACCTTGACATGCTTTCGAATCATATTAAAGCCCATCTGCTTCGCAATTTTAATATCATAGAGCAAAGCTTCCTCCGATGGCGCTGTCATCAATCCATCCGACCAGTATCCCTGATCCAGAACACCGTTTAGAAATATCGGCTGATGGTTCAAACAGATTCTCGGAATATTTTTTTCATCTTTTTCAATCGTAAATGAGCGAAATGCAAAATAGCTGCTCACCTTATCGTTTTCCGTTTTTACGTCAAAATAATATAAATACGGTTCCTCACAATTCCAGAGCTTAATATCTTCCAACGTTACTTCAATAGGAGAATTGGTCATTCCACGAACAGTTGCCAGTGTTTTGCTTTCTCTCACGGTATATTTGGGATCCGGAATCCATTTTCCGGATTCTTCATCATAAACATAAAGTCTTGCTATTCTGTTTCCTGCAGAATGCGTGAGAGTACCTGACTGTTTTGTTAATTTTTGTTTCTCCCGATCCGTAATCATTTTTTGATTATCCAAGGATTTATTCTTTTCGTCCTGCCGCTCTTCCGCATAGATTTCCGGCTTACGCAGACGAATTGTAACAGGTGTATCATAATCGGAAGATATGATAAAGCGAACCTTCTTTTCCTCCAAAACCGCTTCCGCTTCTGCTTTTCGAATATAATTTAACGGAACATATTCCATCCAGACACTTTGCCAGATTCCACTTTGTGCCAGATAATACATACCGCCCCGTTTAAGTTTCTGTTTTCCTCTGGCATAAAAAGAAGTATCACTTTGGGCTTCCAGAACACGATCTGTGATGTCAATCGTAAACGGAAGATATCCACCTTCATGCCGGCCAACCAGCTGCCGATTCACAAAAATCTGACAGCGCTGATCTACTGCACCAAAATGCAGCAGCAAATGTCCGCCTTTTGCCAATGCTTCCTGTTCCACCTGCAAAGTGCGATGATACCAGAGCGATCCCTCCGGATCCAGCTGAATATTGACACCGGACAGCAAAGCCTCCGGCGAAAATGGTACCAGAATTTTTCCTTCATATTGCTGTGGAATCATTTCCTCGTCCGCGTCCGTAAAGCAATAATCCCAATATCCGTTTAAATTAATATAACTTTTTCTGGTCATAGACGGACGAGGATACTCCTGTAATACCCGCTCATGATTTAATTGTTTTCCCCATCTCGTATATAACTGCTTCATTTTCATACTCTCGTTTCATTTTTATTTATAGTTATGTAAATCAATCATATCACAAACCATTTATCGAGGCAATCGGACGTATGGGAATCATATTCTGCTCCTTGCAGGAACAGCTGTATCACATAGTATATAACAAACGGCTATGAAATCTGTTATTTTGATTTCATAGCCGTAATATTTTTCTATTCTTCTAAAAATGAAAATGGTGATTCATCTTTCAAAAAGTGCATAAGCATATATGCACACATTATCGCGACATTTTCTTCCCGAAGAATTCTTCGTACTTCCGTTTTATCGGCAAGTACAACTTCAATTTCCTCTGAATCTTCCTGTCCGTCTTTATTGATTTCTCCATACGCATAGCCGTACACGGCCGCACAGGATTCATCTGTTAAGCCAACCGTTGTAAAAAATGGTTTTTCATATTCCGGTGCAGGATCGATTGGCTCCAGAACAAGTCCCGTTTCCTCCAGCATCTCTCGAACTGCGCCTTCTTTGTAATTTTCATTATCTTCAACCAGCCCTGCCGGAAATTCATATACATAATCTCCAATGGTATAACGGTACTGCCGAATCAGAACGACCTTGTCTTTCTTTTCTCCGGTTACCGCATAGATAATCACACCATCCGGTTTATTTTTATGTGTTTTGATTTTCATCTGCTCAACACATTTTGCTCTGGATGCAACAAAATAATTCACCGGAGTATTATGGACGCTCGTCGCTTTTACATGATATAAATTCACGAAACGATTATCTGTCTGTTTTTCGATAGAATGAATAATTCCCATAATCATTTTCCTCCTGTAGATGCATTATAGCACATCACAGAGAGTTATCGTATAGCATTTCCTTTGATCAGTGGTGAAATGCGTTTGTAGATCAGCATTGTGATCAATGTACAAAGCATAGCCTTTACAAAGGTAAACGGAACGTTAAACATAATCAGACAGCTCAAAAGTCCGTTTACTTTTGGATTGATTGCCTGATACATTCCTACAATTGCTTCGATCGGCATAAATTTGGTATATACCGGATATGTCATATAATAGTTGATCGGAACACTGAGTACTGCCATTGCAACGCCTCCCACAAGAGCACCAATCAATGCGTTTTTACGATTTTTCTTTCTCTTGTAAATAAATCCTGCAATGCAAACAAAGATCGCACCAAGTGTGAAGTTTGCAAGTTCACCAACCCCGCCGGTTCCTGTTGAAGGAAGTTTCAGAAGATTTTTTACCAGACAGATCAGCACTCCATACAAAGGTCCCATAGAAAAAGATCCAATCAATGCAGGAAGTTCTGAAAAGTCAAATTTCAGAAAAGATGGTACGAGCGGAACGGAAAATTCCAGGTACATCAGTACAGTTGCGATTGCGGCAAGCATGCCGGTCATTGCGATTTTTCTTGTGTCTTTCATGTTTTTCTCTCCCGTTTTCAATATTTCTTCGGTCATGGCAGAAAGTGATGTTTCGTTTCTTTTTTTTCGTATAACTTAAAATAAAACTGCGAATCCTATAAAAGATTCTATTATACAAAAAAGACCCCGAATCCAATGATTCAGGGTCTAAATGAACATTCAAATATATGCTATGTTCCTCTCTCATCCAGACTTTACTGTCGGTTTTGGAATTCCTGTTATTATGAAAAATCCTATTTTCGGATCATCAAAACAAGTCACCAAATCAGCCGCCGAAGCGGGTCGCGGACTTTACCGCCGGTAGGGAATTCCTTGGTTCATACTTTATGCAAACCTCAGTCACCCATCCCCGAAGATTGTTTACATACGCATTATATTACATACTCTACAAGAATGCAAGTGTATCATTAGACATTATGCACAAATTCCATAAAAACCGGTAAACAGGTTCTGCCTGTCCTATGATTCATGTATTATCGGCACATTTACTCTTCAAACTCTTTTTTCAGTGCTTCAAACATCAGATCTACAGGTGCCTCCTCGCCTGTCCAGAGTGTAAAGTTTAAAGCGCCCTGTGCGGTAAGCATTCCCAGACCGCTGAAGGTGCGTGCACCTTTTTCACGAGCAGCCTGAAGGAACAGTGTATCTTCCGGATTAAACACAACATCACACACAACCATACCTTCTTTGATTGAATGATAATCGATATCCGGTTTTTGATCATGATATGGTTTCAATCCAATTGAAGTCGCATTAATCAGGATCTGCGTATTTTCCGGAATCTGAACGGCTTCATCCCAGGGAAGAAATGCACTTTCTGCATTTGTTTTCTCTTTTACAAGTTCTGCCAGTTCCTGTCCTTTCGATGCTGTTCGGTTGATAACATTAATATGTTTTGCACCTGCAAGTGCGCACTCTACCGCAATCGCTCTGGCAGCACCGCCGGCACCGAGAATAGTTACGATCTGCCCCTTCAGTGAAACACCGGAATCCTGAAGAGAAGACACAAAGCCTTTGCCATCTGTATTTTCTCCTATCAGTTTTCCGTCTTTATTTATGACAGTATTTACAGCACCAATGATAGAAGCTGCTTCTGTCAGTTCGTCCAAAAATGGAATGACCTGAATTTTGTGCGGCATCGTCAGGTTGATTCCTTTCATGCCAAAAACACGTACACTTTTGATTGCAGCTTCAAGATCTTCCGGCAATACTTTGATCGTCAGATAACGATAGTTCAATCCTTTTGCTTCGTATGCCGCTTCTTCGATCACACAGGTAGGATTGTCATCTACCGGGTCACCAAAAACGCCTGTAAGTTCCGCTCTGTAATTTTTCATAATGCATTTCCTTTCTCCCAGAATTCAGGTCAAGTTCTTTTAATGCAACTATATATGATTTCAATCTTATTTTGCAATACCTTTCATGGATAACGCAATTCTTTTCTTTTTCATGTCCACACTGAGTACTCGAACATCTACGATATCACCTACACTGACAGCTTCCAGCGGATGTTTAATGAAACGCTCACAGATTTCAGAAATATGTACCAGACCATCCTGATGCACTCCGATATCCACAAATGCACCGAAGTCAATCACGTTACGCACGGTTCCTTTGAGAACCATTCCCTCTTTTAAATCTTCCATCGCCAGAACATCGGTACGAAGGATTGGTTTTGGCATCTCATCACGCGGGTCTCTACCCGGTTTTTCGAGTTCTTTCACGATATCACGTAAGGTCATTTCACCAATTTCAAGTTCCTCAGAAAGTTTCTTATAATCTTTTACTTTTTTGGAAATACCGGCAAGACCGCCTGTTGTAATATCCGAAGTCTGATAACCAAGTTTTTCCAGAAGCTTTGTTGCCGCGTCATAGCTTTCCGGATGTACACTCGTTGCATCCAGTGGATTTTTGCCTCCGGCAATTCTCATAAAGCCGGCACACTGCTGAAATGCTTTCGGTCCGAGTTTTGCCACCTTCAAAAGGTCTCTACGACTGAGGAAACGGCCGTTTTCTTCTCGATAAGCAACGATATTTTTTGCGATTACTTTGCTGATTCCGGAAATATAACCTAAAAGTGAAGCAGAAGCAGTATTCAGATCAACGCCTACCTTGTTAACGCTATCTTCTACAACCCCCGTCAACGCTTCTCCCAGTTTTTTCTGATTCATATCATGCTGATACTGTCCGACACCAATGGATTTCGGATCAATTTTTACCAGCTCCGCCAGTGGATCCTGTACTCTTCTCGCAATGGAAGTCGCACTTCTCTGTCCAACGTCAAAATTAGGGAACTCTTCTGTCGCTAGTTTACTTGCTGAATATACGGATGCACCGGCTTCGTTTGTAATGACATACTGCACCGGTTTATTGATTTCTTTCAACAGTTCAACGATCACCTGCTCAGACTCCCTTGAAGCAGTTCCATTACCTACAGAAATCAAAGTAATTCCATATTTATCAATCATTTTTTTGACGGTTTCTTTTGCCATACGAATCTTTGTTTCATTGGTCGGCGCCGTAGGATATACCACGGTCGTTGCAAGTACTTTTCCCGTTGCATCAACGACTGCCAACTTACAGCCCGTACGGAATGCAGGGTCCCATCCCAGGACAACCTGTCCGGCAATCGGTGGCTGCAGAAGAAGCTGTTCTAAGTTTTTACCGAATACATGAATCGCGCCATCTTCTGCTTTTTCAGTCAGGTCACTGCGAATTTCTCTTTCAATGGCCGGCCCGATCAGACGATGGTAACTGTCGTCTATAACCTCTTCCAGAATTGGTGTTGTGTACTCGTTTTTATTTGTGATTACCTGGCTTCTCAAATAACGAAGAATATCTTCTTCCGGAGCGTTAACCTTAACCGTTAAGATTTTTTCTTTTTCACCACGGTTTAATGCGAGAATTCTGTGACCGGCGAGTTTTTTGATTGGTTCTTCAAACTCGTAGTACATTTCATATACACTCTGCTCTTCCGGATTTTTCGCTGTTGAAGAAACATTTCCGTTTTTCACCGTTAAATCTCGAATATAAATACGATAGTCCGCTTCATCGGAAATATGTTCTGCAATAATATCTTTTGCCCCGGCAATTGCATCTGCAACAGTCAGTACCTCTTTTTCTTCAGAAAGGAATGCCTCGGCTTCTTTTTCAATTGGCTGTTTCGTCATCTGAAGCATAATAATATTTGCCAGTGGTTCGAGACCTTTTTCTTTTGCAATGATTGCTCTGGTTCGGCGTTTCGGTTTATATGGGCGGTACAGATCCTCAACCACAACCAGTGTCTGCGCTTCCAGAATCTGTTTTTTCAGTTCTTCGGTCAATTTTCCCTGTTCTTCAATGCTGGATAAAACAGCAGTTTTTCGTTCTTCCAGATTTCGAAGATATGTCAGACGCTCATGCAGATTTCGCAGCTGTTCATCATTTAAAGCACCTGTTACTTCTTTACGATAACGTGAAATAAAAGGAATGGTATTGCCTTCGTCAATCAATTTGACGGCCGCTTCCACCTGCCATTTGTCCACCTTCAATTCGTTCGTTATCATCTGTAAAATATCCATCTAATTCACCTCTTATGTTTCTGTAAAATACGGTCTCCGACATTTTCATATATGGTATGAGCCATAAAAATCCAATTCCAAATGTCAGATATAAGCAAATAAGCATCCAGGGAATGAAACTAAGCTCCAAAAGCAGATATTTTCCCCAGTTTTTTTTCATATATACGCAGCTAAGCTTCAAAGCCTCAAAGCTGCCCAGTTCTTTATCATCTGCCAATAAATAAAACGTAAGTTTAAATGGCAGCGTAAAAATAAATGTGAGGATAAGTGACGCAAAGGAATACATCATAATATGCATCATCCAAACACGCAGTTCCTCCATCGTTGCGCCTGTCGTATGCGTAAATCCATAATAGCTTGCCGGTATCGTCATAACATATTCAATCACAGAAACAACAAATGCCGACAGCAGAATTCGATCCGGCTGGTGCTTAAAAAAATATATCAAATCAGCCGCTGAGGCCTGTTCTTTTCGCGAAATATGTAAATACATGTATCCCACACCGGTTGTGTAGATCGTGATCAACAATGACACAATAAAAGCAAAAATCTGGGATACCGCAATCGTGAGTGCATCATCTCCCGGAAACAATCGAACAGCAAAATCACTTCCAATCACATTTAACAAAAGAAGAATGACTGCTGCCATAATCGGAAGCCTGTAATTTCCCTTCAGACTTCTCTTCGCAATTTGCTTCCATGCACGAATTCCATTTTTCATTCTTTCATACCTCAGAAATAAAATCCAACTCAAGTCGAGCTCTGCGTATCCCCGCAGAGCTCATTATTTTAGCTTTTCTATTCTGCCTGAGTACGTTTCTCCTGCAATCAATCTCCCAGATCAAACGCATCGTGTACGGCATTCATTGCTCGAACACCGTCTTTTTCGTTTATCAAAACCGTAACACGAATCTCTGAGGTAGAAATCATATTGATATTAATCCCTGAATTGTACAGGCACTCAAACATTCTTGCCGCTACACCCGGATTACTCATCATACCGGCTCCAACGATAGAAAGTTTTGCAATATTTTTCTCTGCACGGAGTTCTTCATAGCCCAGTCTTGCTTTTCCGGCTTCAAGGACTGACACTGCATCATCAAAGTCTGTTCCATTCACCGTAAACGAAATATCTTTTGTTCCATGTCTACCGATTGACTGCAGAATCACATCCACATTGATGTTTTTCTTTGCAAGCAGATCAAATAATTTAAATGCCATACCAGGCACATCTTTTAAACCAATCACAGCAATTCGAACTGAATCTGTGTCTAAAGCGACACCACTGATTAACATTCTTTCCACTGAAACTTCCTCCTTAACCACAGTACCTTCACTATTATTCATGCTTGAACGCACAACCAGCGGCACTCCGTATTTTTTGGCCATCTCCACAGAACGGTTGTGAAGAACGCCGGCGCCAAGCGTTGCCAGATCCAACATTTCATCATATGTAATCTCTTTGAGTTTTCTGGCTGATGGTACCTTTCGAGGATCTGCAGTATAAATGCCATCAACATCTGTATAGATTTCACACGCATCTGCATGAAGAGCTGCCGCCAGTGCAACTGCTGTTGTATCTGATCCGCCTCTTCCCAATGTGGTGTAATCATCATATTTATTTACACCCTGAAAACCGGTTACCACAACAATTTTGCGATTTTCCAGTTCTCTTCGAATTCGTTCCGTATCGATACGTTTCAAACGGGCAGACCCATGCGCACTTGTCGTATGCATTGCAATTTGAAAAGCATTTAATGAAACCGCCGGAACATTTAATTTGTTCAAAGCCATTGCCATCAATGCCGCAGACATCTGCTCACCAATCGTAAACAGCATATCCATCTCTCTTTTCGGAGGTTTTTCATTGATATCCTGCGCAAGAGAAACCAGCTCATCCGTATATTTTCCCATAGCCGATACGACTACGATCACATCGTTTCCTTTGAGATACTCTTCAACGCATCGACTTGCGACATAAAAAATCCGCTCTTTGTTTGCAACAGATGTGCCGCCAAATTTTTTAACTATTAACATTTTATCCACCTGTTTCTTCCATGATTTTCAAATCATGTTATTCTTTTCTCGTCTCGTTCGAAAGTGCCCAAAACATCTATTCACTTCCCAGAATCTTGACATAGTGAAGCCCTTCGCAGGCTTGAATCGCCTCAATCATTGACTCTGAGTCGCCTTTTTCCGGCAAAATATTTACACTCAGTGTCAGGGATGCAACACCATTGATCGGTATACTCTGATTTATTGTTAAAATATTTCCATTTTCCTTTGCAATACTTTGAAGAACATTTGACAGCAATCCCGGCTCATCGTCCATTTGAATCAGAAATGTGATTTTCTTGCCCTTTGTATCCTCATAAAACGGAAAAATATCATCTTTGTATTTATAAAACGAGCTTCTGCTGATCCCACTGAGTTCCGCTGCTTCCTGCACCGTATCAATCTTTCCGGAATCTAAAAGCTTTTTCGCTTCTACGACCTTCAGAAGTACTTCCGGAACAGCATGTTCTTTCAGCACATAGTACTTATTTCCGTCTGTTCTTTTTGACATCGAAATTCCTCGCGTTCTACTCTATTATTCAGACTTTTTGGCAAGTGCAAGCCATTTCAGATATGCATTAATAAAAATATCAATACCACCATCCATAACGGCATCCACATTTCCTGTTTCTTCTGAAGTTCTAAGGTCTTTTACCATCTTGTATGGCTGCATAACATAAGAACGAATCTGATTTCCCCAGCCGATATCTGTAACTTCTCCACGAATACCGGAAAGTTTCTCCTGTGCTTCCTGCTGCTTCAAAAGATATAATTTTGCTTTCAGCATCTGCATAGCTTTATCTTTGTTCATATGCTGAGAACGTTCATTCTGACACTGTACAACAATTCCCGTCGGGAAATGTGTGATACGAATTGCAGAAGAAGTTTTGTTAATATGCTGACCGCCGGCACCACTGCTTCGGTAGGTGTCGATACGAATATCATCGTCATTGATTTCAACATCCAGATCCTTCTCAATATCCGGCATAACATCACAGGAAACAAAAGATGTCTGACGTTTTCCTGCAGCATTAAACGGTGAGATACGTACAAGACGATGAACACCTTTTTCAGATTTCAAATATCCATATGCATTTGTTCCATTCACCTGGAAAGTAACCGATTTAATTCCGGCCTCATCACCATCCAGATAATCGAGAACCTCCATTGTGAATCCTTTTCGATCCACCCAACGACTATACATACGATATAACATGCTGCACCAGTCACAGGCTTCTGTTCCACCGGCACCCGCATTCAATTTTATAATGGCATTTTCGGAATCATATTCGCCTGACAAAAGTGTTTTCACACGGATTTCTTCATAGCTTTGAATAAATTCATCCAGCATTTCCTGAATTTCAGGAATCAGATCCGGATCATTTTCCTCATATCCCATTTCAATCATGGTTTCCATATCTTCCATCTGAGAAACAAGATTCTGATATGTCTCCATGTCATCTTTCATATCTTTGAGTTCTTTCATTTTTTTCTGAGAGGCTTCTGCATCATCCCAGAAATTCGGCGCTTCCATTTCACGCTCTAATTCTTCAATCCTCTGCTCTTTGTTAGCGAGGTCAAAGTGAATCCCTCACTTCCACTAATGGTTCCGTGTATGTTGCAAGTATTGACTTGAACTGATCTAATTCAACCACAGCTTCACCTTCTTTCTATAAAATCTGCATGCGTCACATTGTATCCGATGTCTTTCAGTGACGCACATACACATATCTCAGAATATCATATTCCATTTCAAAATACAAATAGGAGATATCTCAAATTTAAGATATCTCCATAATTTTCCTGCCTATTTCATTATGCTCTTCACATTTCCACTTCATCATGCAGGCATTTGTCATGAAAAAAAGCTTTCAGCTACGGACATATCTGCTACATATCCCACACTTCCGGTCATATAAATGCTGCCATCTTCTTCTATGTCGATCTGAATCATACCGCCCGGCTGATTTACATTTACTCTCGATTCTACCAGCCCCAGACGATATGCCGCTGCAAATGCCGCACAGCTGCCCGTTCCGGATGCTTTTGTATAACCGGAACCTCTTTCCCAGATTTCAATATCCATATTTCCCTTGTCGATCAATTTACAGATCTGAAGATTCATTCTTTCCGGAAATGCATCATCCATTTCTACATATGGTCCCAGCTCTTTGACGGTCTGCTCGTTTACCGCATCCATAAAAATAATGCAGTGCGGATTTCCAATGGTAAGACAGGTTGCCTTATAATCTTTTCCGTTAAATGTAAAAGTTTCATTGATTACTTCTCGAACACCACCGGAAACCGGAATATCTTCTGAAATAAAAGATGCTTTTCCCATTTTTACTTTAAATTCCGTCGCACGGCTGTTCAGACATTCCACTTCAATTGTACCTGCAAGTGTTTCAATTTCGAATGTTGACTCTTTTACATATTCCTGATCGATCAGATATTTCGCAAAAATACGAACCCCATTACCGCTGATTGCCGATTCACTTCCATCGGAGTTAAAAATACGAACTCCCATTTTTCCATTAATATCAACCGGTCCGTACAGAACACCATCTGCTCCAAGTCCAAATCCTCTCTGGCATAATAAGGAAACCTTTTTTCCCTGAAGCTGCATACGGTTTTTATTGGCATCTATAATCAAATAATCATTTCCCAGTCCCTGGTATTTAACCATTACAATACTGTCTCTCATTTTTATTTTTCCTCCCAAAATATACTTTCGGTCTCATATAATTCTATTATATAGCATATTTTTGTCATGTATATGAGGATAAATGCGATAAATATTGCAAATAGTGCTTTCATCCGTTATGATATATGGTAGCCAGATTACTTGTAAGGCGAGAGAAGTTACAACCACACTACATAAACAGAGGTTTCTATGTCATGACAACATCCACACAGCAGCTCACGGAAATGAGTTCTTTTGGGCATTATGAAAAAACAGGTTATCTAAACGAATCTTATCGTTTATTTCACATTAAAGATCAAACGGAGAAAGCTTATTCGTATCACTTCCATGACTTTCATAAAGTCATTGTTTTTCTCTCCGGGAAGGTCACTTACCATATTGAAGGAAAAGCTTACCCTTTGCAGCCGGGTGATATTCTCCTGGTCAGCCGTCATGCCATCCACAAACCGGAAATCGATTCCTCCGTTCCCTATGAACGAATCATTCTCTGGATTCGGGATGACATCGATCGCTCCGATCTGATTCGCTGCTTTGCCAAAGCCAATGACCGCAGTTTTAATCTGGTTCGTCTGTATGACGAAATCGGTGAAGATCTTCAAAAACTCTTGAAAAATCTTCGCAAAGCCGAACAGGATACCGCATTTGGTGCCGATCTTTTAAAAGATGCTCTTTTTACACAGTTCATGGTTTATTTAAACAGAATCTTTTTAAACAAAGAATATATCGTAGATCAGCACATCTACCATTCCGATTCGCAGATCGATCAGATTCTTTCTTATATAAACCAAAATTTGTCCGATGATTTGTCTATCGAGCGTCTTTCTCAAAAGTTCTACATCAGCCGATATTATATGATGAGAAAATTCAAGGCTGAGACCGGTTATACCGTCCACAGCTATGTTCAAAACAAACGTCTGCTCTGGGCGCAGCAATTAATCGCTCAAAAAATCCCCGTCACAAAAGCTGCACTACAGTGTGGTTTTCATGACTATTCTACCTTTGAACGCGCATACAAAAAACAATTCGGTCATAAACCGACCGCCACCGAAAATGACAAAAAATAATCCCCCGCATATTTGCGGGGGATTTCCTGAATGCGATTAAACAGGTTTACGTCCGTGACACTGTTTATATTTCTTTCCGCTTCCACATGGGCACGGATCATTAGGATAAACTTTAATTTCTTTTCTCTGAACCGGTTTTTTCGCAACAGAATCGTCTTTGTTTGTTCCTGTAACTTTTGCAACCTGTTCACGTTCAATCTTCTGTTCAATACGAACATGATACAGCATACGTACCGTATCTTCTTCGATCACGTCGGTCATTCCATTGAACATATCAAATGCCTGCATCTTGTATTCAACAACCGGATCTCTCTGTCCGTATCCAACAAGTCCGATACCCTGACGAAGAATTTCCATATCGTCAATATGATCCATCCATTTGCTGTCAATACTCTTCAAAAGAATAACACGTTCGATTTCACGAAGCTGTTCCGGATTTTCGAATTCTTTTTCTTTTTCTTCGTAAAGCTTCACAGCCTCTTCTTTGATGATCTTCTTCATCTCATTTTTTCTCTTGCCAGCAACTTTTTCCGCTGTCAATGGCTCGATTGGAATGATTGGTGTGAGAACGGAATTGAATTCTTCCAAATTCCATTCATCGGAATCCACATCATCTGAGAATACCATGTCAACAGTTCTCTCAACAATGTCATCGATCATTTTGAAGACTGCATCACGCATATTTACGCCATCAAGTACCTGGCGTCTCTCTTTGTAAATAATTTCTCTCTGGTCATTGTTAACCTGGTCGTAATCCAACAGGTTTTTACGAATACCAAAGTTGTTAAACTCGATTTTTTCCTGTGCTTTCTGAATTGCATTGGAAAGCATTTTGTGTTCGATCTGTTCATTTTCCGCAACACCGAGAGACTGGAATACACCCATCAATCTCTCAGAACCAAACAGACGCATCAGATCATCCTCAAGAGAGATGTAGAAACGAGATTCACCCGGGTCACCCTGACGACCGGAACGACCACGCAGCTGATTGTCAATACGTCTGGATTCATGTCTTTCAGTACCAACGATCATAAGACCGCCGGCAGCTTTTGCCACATCATCCAGCTTAATATCGGTACCACGACCAGCCATGTTTGTTGCGATTGTTACAGCATCTGCCTCACCGGCTTTTGCTACGATTTCCGCCTCAATTTCATGGAATTTCGCATTCAAAACATTATGCGGAATCCCCTGTCTCTTCAGCATACGGCTGAGAAGTTCAGAAGTTTCGATTGTAATTGTACCAACCAGTACCGGCTGATGTTTTGCATGTGCTTCCAAAACAGCCTGAACTACGGCATTGTATTTTTCTTTCTTTGTCATGTATACAGCGTCTTCATGATCGATACGCTGTACCGGTCTATTTGTAGGAATTTCGACAACGTCCATTCCATAGATATCACGGAATTCTTTTTCTTCTGTGATAGCAGTACCTGTCATACCGCCTTTTTTGTCGTATTTGTTAAAGAAGTTCTGGAAGGTAATCGTTGCAAGTGTTTTGCTCTCACGTTTTACCTTTACATGTTCTTTTGCTTCGATTGCCTGATGCAGACCATCTGAATAACGACGTCCCGGCATGATACGGCCTGTAAATTCATCAACGATGAGAATCTCATCATCTTTTACAACATAGTCCTGATCTTTGTGCATCAGATTGTGAGCACGCAGTGCAAGAATGATGTTGTGCTGGATCTCCAGGTTTTCCGGATCTGCGAGGTTTTCAATTGAGAAGAATTTCTCAACTTTATGAACACCCTGTTCAGTAAGGTTTACGATTTTGTCTTTTTCATTAACAACGAAATCGCCTGTTTCAATAACTTCTTCTCCCATGATAGCAGCCATTTTTGTCATTTCATGACTGGCTTCTCCACGCTCCAGCTGTTTTGCCAGAATATCACAAACTTCATATAATTTTGTTGATTTTCCACTCTGACCGGAAATAATAAGCGGTGTACGCGCTTCATCAATCAAAACCGAGTCGACCTCATCGATGATACAGTAGTGTAAATCTCTCTGTACCAGCTGTTCTTTGTAGATAACCATGTTATCACGCAGATAATCGAAGCCAAGTTCATTGTTTGTAACATAGGTAATATCGCAATTGTATGCTGCACGACGTTCTTCCGGTTTCATATCATTCAATACAACACCAACAGTAAGTCCAAGGAATTCATGAACTCTGCCCATCCACTCAGCATCTCGACTTGCCAGGTAATCGTTTACGGTAACAATATGTACACCTTTTCCTTCCAAAGCATTTAAGTATGCAGGAAGAGTTGATACCAGTGTTTTACCTTCACCGGTACGCATCTCAGCAATACGTCCCTGATGAAGAATGGTTCCACCAATGATCTGTACACGATAATGTTCCATTCCAAGCACTCGCTTTGCAGCCTCACGTACTGTTGCAAATGCTTCCGGAAGCAAATCATCTAATGTCTCGCCTTCTGAAAGACGTTTTTTGAACTCACTTGTTTTATCTCGAAGCTGTTCATCTGTAAGTTTCTGCATTTCAGGACGAAGACTTTCCGTCTTTTCAACCAACGGCATGATACGCTTTACTTCGCGCTCACTTCTCGTCCCAAAGATTTTTGTAAACATGCTCATATATTTTAATCACTCCTGTATTCTTTCGATTTAACACTCATAGATATAATATTTTACCATTAAATCCATATAAAAACAATCAAAACTTATCAATAATACTCATTTCGGCCAGTCTAAAATCGTATATTCATCGAAAACCAATTGAAATCTGTTCTGCATTCCTTCGGTCAGATAAATTTCATGCTCACCGGTTATAAACAGTGCATCCGCATCGTATTTTTCCAGCAATGGCTGTGCACCCTTCGGACCAAGCACGAAGCATGCCGTTGATAATCCATCTGCAAAGGCTCCGTTATTGCAGACAACCGTAACTGCTGCGATTCCATTTTGAACAGGGCTTCCCGTTTTCGGATCAAGTATATGATGATAACGAACTCCATCTTTCATAAAGTATTTCTGATAATCTCCGGAGGTCGACAAAAACTCGGTTCCCTCCAGCTGCACGATTCCGAGATAATCCCCCTGCGGATTTCGTGGATCCGTAACACCGATTTTCCATGGAGAATGATCCGTTTTTTCCCGGTAAGACATCACACTGCTGCCGCCGAGATTAATCAGTGCTCCTGTAATATCCGAATCTTTATCCATAATCTTTCTGGATAAATCTGAACCGATTCCCTTGCCGATTCCACCCAGATCCAACGTACAGCCTTCTTTTAAATATACTTTGTTTCCTTCGATCCGGACATCTTTATAATTTACATTTTTCATTTTTTCAGCCAGATCTGCTTCATCCGGAATATGTGGATTTTCTCCATCGATATCCCACAGACGAATTACTTCTCCCAGTGTAGGATCAAAGGCACCGTCGCTGTCTGCTGCCAGCTGAAGCACCGTCTCCAGATAGGAAGCCATTTCCTCTGTGACCTCTACTCCTTCCGGATCTCCTGCATGTTGATTGATCAAGGCAATTTCCGATTCTGTATTTGTCCAGGACAGTGTTTTGGTCTCAACATTCTGGATTTCCTGCGCGATAGCCCCGGTAATGTCTTCCCCTTCTGTAAAAATACTCTGTGTTACAAACGTATCCATCAGGAAATCTGTTGCCGTGTAATTCTGTACTTTTGCCTGTACACCGGTCGAAAAAAGCATTGCACCACAAAGAATCCCCGCTATTTTTTTTCTGTTTTTCATAACTGTTTCATTCCTTTTGTTTCTCTTTTGTCAAAGACTATTCCGAATTATTATTTTAACATTTTGCGTATTTATTGACAATACAAAAAGCCCCCCGGAAGCCGAAGCTCCCGAAGGGCTGTTATTGTCTGTTAAACAATTATATTTTTTTATAACCGATATTACTGATTGTCTGCAGTAATTGTGTTTGCAGCTGTTCTACCGGAAACAAAGATTTCTACGATTGCGTTACCGCCAAGACGGTTACCGCCATGGATACCACCTGTTACTTCACCTGCTGCATAGAGACCTTCAACGATGTTTCCATCAGCATCAAGTACGTGACGATCTGTATCTACAGAAAGACCACCCATTGTGTGGTGAGTAGATGGAGCCATGATACGAATACGAAGAAGAACACCATCTAATGTGTATGTTTCAGGATCATAGTTATCTGTATCATCAAGATCAGCATGACCAATCAGGTTAGATGCCTGAGCTTTTGCTACTTCCGGCTGTTCTCCTGCCATGATAGCACGGTCATAAGCTTCAATTGTTTCGTAGATTGTTGCAGGATCTGCTTCCATTCCAAACTGATCAAGAACTTCCTGAAGTTCTTCCTGGCTGCTTACGAAGTATACTCTTCCATCAACCTGGTCATGGCTTGCAACCGGTGTACCTGTTGAATAATCATCATATGGATATGGTCTTCCGATCGGAACATCACCATTAGAGAATTCAAGGAATACGCCCTGTGCTCCGTTTACTTCAACACCATTCTGGAATTCACCGAGAGAAAGAACATCACGCTCAGCAGATTCGTTAACGAAACGTTTACCTGTAGTTGGGTTGATATAAGCAGCATACTGTCCGCCGCCGAATGCAAGGTTACCATTGTCGATCCATGAGATCGGCATCATCTGTGCCCAGCCTGTTCCGACTGTAGCTGCACCGACTTCTTGACCCATTACAATACCGTCACCTACAAGTGAAGAACGGTTTGTTGTTTTTGTAGCATCTGTAATGTAGCTTGGATCCCAGTATGCATTTGTATCCTGAACCATCTGGATATTTGCTGCATAACCACCTGTTGCAAGAACTACACCTTTGTTTGCATGAACAGTTACTTTTGTTCCATCGTACATTGTTCCGACAACACCTGTTACCTTACCATCTTCTACAATAAGGTTTTCAGCTTTTGTACGAGTCATAATCTTGTTATCAGCTGCTGTTTCAGAAGTGTTAAGCAGTGTATTTACTGTTGGTGCAAAATATGCGCCCCAGTTTCCGCTTTCTTCCATTTCGCCATCGCCATCGATGTCGCCGCCAAGCTGACGGTTTTCTCTGTACCAGAGAGCACCGATCAGGATAAGAGCATCTTCATCAGCGAATTTAGCGCCCTGATCTTCCAGCCATACTTTCAGATCATATCCGCCTTTTACAAACTGTGTTACAAGTTCAACGTCGCCATAGATCCATTCAGATTTGTCTGCACTCTGACGAAGTCCGCCATAGTATGTCTGGAAAATATGAAGGTTGTCTGTAGAGAACAGTGTAATTTCATTTTCCGGAACACCGGCATCAAGTTTTGGCTGTGCCCAGTCAAGGTATTCTTTGATTTCCGCTTTCAGAGCCTGAAGTACCGGGAGATATTCTCCGTGAACCCCCTGTTTGCTGAGTTCATCGATTTCACCTGCAACATATTCATGATCGAGGAAATAATCGCCGTTGAATTCTTCTTCTGACCATTCCGCAATCTTTTTCAGGACATCGATATTACCCTGTGTAGACATAACTTTGTCATATGTCTGTCCATCGTATTCCCAAACTGCCTGAGTTGCATCAGGATCAGCTGCATCCCATACAAGGTATGGCATTGTAGCCTGGAACTGACCACCTGAAACAAGTGTGTTACCACCGATTTCAGCATTTTCTTCCATAACAAGAACAGATTCTCCGTTCATTGCAGCCTGTGCTGCAGCACCCATACCGGCACCACCTGCACCTACAACAACTACGTCAACTGTTTCTTCAATATCAGCCTGTGCTTCATGAACTACAGTATTGGATTTAAATGTATCCATATCTGTTGCGCCAGCCTGCTCAGCAGCATCGTTTACTGCTAATTTAACAGCTCTGGATGTAAATGTTGCACCTGAAACAGTATCAACACCTGAACCGTTTGCTGCGATCATATCTTCAAACATGATATCAAATGCAGGAGTTCCAACATGAGCTGTTTCGTTGCTTTCTACAACTTCAATGCTTTCAATTGCAGAATCTGTAAATGTAACTGCGATGGAAACCGGTCCGTTATAACCTTCTCCAACACCTGTATATGTGCCTGCTGTAAAGCTAAGCTCTGCGGCATCTCCGCTTTCTGCTGCTTCAGCTTCTTCTCCTGCTCCACCTGCAAGAGCTGCTGCTGCAGCTGTTTTAACTGCTTCTGATGTGATGGATGCACCTGCAACGCCATCAATCTCTGCACTCTGTGCACTTAAAATCTGTTCTACGAGTTCATCTACTGCCGCTCCGCCGACAGTTGGTGTTTCGTCTGGGGCATCAATTGCTACATCAGTGATCGTGTCACCGTCTTTTGTGATTGTAACTGTAACTTTTCCGCCGAAACCATCCGCACTTCCAACGGCTTCTTCTGCAGATACAACCATACCGGATGCCATAGAAAGTACCATAGCACCAACTAACGCCATAACTGTTTTGTTTCTCATAGTTTCCCCTTTCTAAACTACAATTATTTTATTGCGACATAATTTTAACAAACTTGTTTTTTCACTTCAAGTCTTTTTTATGCTTCAGGTCTTTTTTCTATCTCTTTTTCAAATCTTTCTGTACTCAAGTCTTTTGGTACTTTCATAATTTTTATGATGTCAGAGCTGCGCATTTTACAAACCCTCACCTTTATGCTATCATTTATAAAATAATAAAATATTTCATACAGTTTTTACAAAAAATCTATTAGGAGAACTCATATTTTGAAAAAAAGCACACTTATATTAATTGCAAGTGCACTTGTTATTTCACTTGCCCTTTGGGGATATTTAAATTTCACAAAGCCAAAGGATGCCGCTCAGTTTCACATCATGGTCGAAGGAAAAGAATTTGGAACATATTCTTTTGATGAGGATCAGACGATTCGTATCGACGATTTAAACACCTGCCTGGTACAGGATCATAAAGTAAGCATGATCGTGGCCACCTGTCCGGATCATTTATGTATGCTGCAGCGTCCAATTGATGCAAACGGCGGAATGATCGTTTGTCTTCCTAACAGAGTAGTCATTGAAGCTGTTGGTAATCAATCCGTCGAACCGACTTACGATGATTCCGAAGATGCCGATGCGTCTTCTGTCGTAGTTGATTCCACAACATAAACGCTATAAACCAAAGGAGATGTCACCTAAAGTGACATCTCCTTTTTTCCTTTTCCCTTTAATCTTCCGGCTCAATCAAGCCATATGTATTTCCGTTTCGTTTATATACCACATTTACCTGATCTGTTTCCGCATTGCAGAATACAAAGAAATTATGTCCGAGAAGCTCCATCTGTACGCATGCATCTTCCGGATACATCGGTTTAATATCAAATTTTTTGTTTCTGGTAATTTTAATTTCGCTGTCGTCCTCATACTCTTCTTCAAGGAACTGTTTCTGGAAATTGGCCTGAGCCTGATGTTTATCAATAATTTTCTTTTTATACTTACGTACCTGACGTTCGATTACTTCCTCTACAAGATCGATGGATACATACATATCATTACTGGTCTGTTCAGATCGAATGATTCCTCCCTTCACAGGAATCGTCACTTCAATTTTCTGTTTTTCCCTCTCAACACTCAGGGTAACCGTAACTTCTGTATCTTCTGTAAAATACTTACCAAGTTTCTGAAGTTTGTCTTCTACTGCAGCTTTGAGGCTATCGGTAACCGTAATATTTTTTCCAAAAATTGTAATCTTCATACAGCCATCCCCTTTCATTTGTGCATCATCAGGGTATTTTCAATACTCCTGTAACACTCTGCACTGCATGTGTTTGCACATTTTTATTTTACCCGTTTTTTCATAAAATCTCAAGCAAATTGCACGATAATTAATATAAAACAGCAATATTTTTAGAACATTTGTTGGTTTTTCCGTATTTTAATTAGAATATTTCGTTTCTACATACTTCCCTATTCTAATTTACCCCAAAGACAGCCGTCGTTAATGCCAGTTTCTCAATACCTCGAATGGTATTGAACCTCCAAACAGATCCAATGCACTTCCTACCGTTACATCCAGTCGATTTTGTCCGCACATTCTCAGAATTTCCATATCCCGCATACTGCCTACACCGCCCGCATAGGTAATCGGTTTATCCGTATATTGTCCCAGAAGTGACGCCAGTTCCTCTTCCACACCGTTTGCTTTTCCTTCTACATCTACGGCATGAACAAGATATTCCGCACAATAATCACCTAATCGTGCTAACATTTCAAGAGTAACTATTTCATCCGTAAATTTCTGCCAGCGATCCGTCACGATATAATACTGTCCTTCTTTTTTTCGGCAGCTCAGATCAAGTACCAATCGCTCAGCACCGACTTCTTTTTTTAAGGCTTCAAGATTTTCCCATGAAATTGCTCCGTTTCTGAAGACATATGAGGTTACGATCACATGGCTCGCACCGGCATCCAGAAACTCCGCCGCATTTCGGGGATTCACGCCTCCCCCAAGCTGCATGCCACCGGGATAGGCATTTAACGCCTGCATTGCCTGTTCCTTAGTTGCGCTGTAATAGGGACTGTCTGCTCCGTTAAGCAGGATGATATGTCCGCCTTTTAACTGATGTTTACGATATAATTCGGCATAAAATTTTGCATCCTGTTCCGATACAAAATTCTCCTGTGCACGATCCTGCACATCTGTCAGGCTGCCGCCGACGATCTGTTTCACCTTTCCATTATGGATATCAATACAAGGTCTAAATTTCATTACTTCCAACTCCTCGCTGCAAAAACAAGTTTTCGCCATTACAAACATATAAGATTTATAAAATAAATTTATAGTCGATTTTCTGGTTGAAAAAAGGACATAATCCATATGCGATTATGCCCTTTTCATCATTTCATGTATATAGTTCTCAGTTTTTTAATATCTGATTTTCAGCCATTGATCACATGACTCATATCATATCTGCCGGCCGGTTTACCCGCAAGGAATTTTGCAGCTTCTACTGCGCCTTTTCCGAACACTGCCTTAGAATATGCTGTATGACTGAATGTAATAACCTCGTCCGGTCCCGCAAAAATCACATCATGTTCTCCAACAATTGTGCCCCCACGAACCGCAGAGATTCCAATCTCTTTTGCGTCACGCTGTTCACGTCTCTGACTTCTGTCATATACATAGTGATACTGATTATCCATAGCTTCATTTACACTGTCTGCAAGTGCAAGAGCAGTTCCGCTTGGTGCATCCAGTTTTAATTTATGATGTTTTTCCACAACTTCAATATCAAATCCTGCTGTTGCAAGCACTTTTGCCGCATCCTGAAGAAGTTTCATCAGTGTATTAATTCCCAGAGACATATTTGCAGATTTCAAAACGGCAACTTTCTGAGCTGTCTCATCAATTTTTTTCATCTGTTCTTCACTCAGACCTGTTGTACAGACTACAACCGGAATCTGACGATTTACACTGAAATCCAGCAAACGATCCACAGCCTTTGCAGAAGAGAAATCAATAATTGCATCTGCTTCTACATCACATTCATCCATATTGGTATATACAGGATATGGATTTTTTCCGGAATCAGCAATATCGATACCGGCAACGATTTCCGCATCCGGATCCTGTGCAACCAGTCCGCTGATTACCTGTCCCATATGGCCATTACAGCCATGCATAATAATTCTTACCATTTATTTTATTCTCCAATTCCAAAATCTTTCATTGCTTTTGCAAGTACTTCTTTGTTCGCATCTGTCATTTCTGTCAGAGGCATACGAAGTGATCCGACGTTTTTGCCCATCAGGTTTAATGCTGCTTTTACCGGAATCGGATTCACTTCGCAGAACAAAGCGTTTATCAGCGGAATGGCTTTCAGCTGAATCTCTGCAGCACCTTTGGTATCTCCATCCATAAATTTTGCAACCATATCATGTGTTTCTTTTGGAGCAACGTTTGACAATACAGAAATAACTCCAAGACCGCCAAGTGAAAGTACCGGAAGAACCTGGTCATCATTTCCGGAATACAGATCAATACATCCATCTGCCATAGACATCAGTTTTGCGATCTGTGACAAATCTCCGCTTGCTTCTTTGATTCCGACAATATTTTTTACATTCTTTGCAAGTGCAACAGCTGTCGCCGGCTGAATATTACATCCGGTACGGCTTGGAACATTATACATAATAATAGGTGTTTCAGGTACTGCATTGGCAATTGCTGTATAATGTGCGATCAACCCGTTCTGTGTCGCTTTATTATAATATGGAGTTACGATCAAAAGACCATCTGCGCCGTAGGAAGCAGCTTCTTTTGACATCATAATTGCAGTTTCTGTACAATTAGAGCCTGTACCGGCAATAACCGGAATTCGTCCTGCAACCGTGTCAATTGCAAATTTGATTGTCTTCAGATGCTCGCCATGTGTTAATGTAGAAGATTCTCCTGTTGTTCCACAAATAATAATCGCATCTGTTCCACCTGCGATCTGCTCCTCGAGCAATTCTGCCAGTTTATCATAATTTACGGATCCATCTTCGTACATTGGGGTTACAATTGCAACACCGGCTCCTTTAAAAATTGCCATGTTTGTTCCTCCTTATATTACATCTCTTCTCGTATTATTTATACTTCTGCTATTGATTTCATGTATATTTTATCTATGTTTTTTATTTTTTATTTTTTTATTGTTCTGTAGTAATCGTCGTGATTCGATCAACATACTGCCGTAATTCCTCCGGCATCACTCTGCCTGTCAAACAGATGTGCATACTGTCATCTTTCCCCTTCAGTATATCTGCGATACATTCCACAGAAGCGATTCCGCAATCCGGAAGACCCAGAATTTCATCAAGAATCAAAAAATCACAGCCTTGTGTTGTAATAACTTTGTTTGCAAAATGCAGACCGTTTAATATGTTGATTTTTTCCTCGTCTTTTTCCTGCTCAGACAATTCTTCATAGTACTTATCAAACTTTTCAAAGCGAAAAACATTGATATCCAAATCATTCAGTTTTTCAAAAAGCATTGTATCCTGCTGTTCTTTTCCCTTCAAAAAGTGGATAATAATGACCTTTTTGCCTGCTACTGCAGCCTGAATACTTTGACCGATCGCTAACATTGTTTTACCGTGGCCAGATCCGCAGTAAGCCTCTAGCAACTCTTTTTCCATAAGTATTTCCTCTTCACTACTATTCTTTACTAAAAAAATATCTTCATATTTCGTTAATAATAACGCAGTTTATTTATAAATGCAAGTACGGAACCGTTCTAATTTCTATTGAGCCCCGGATGATGTGCCTTTATCGGGTAATCTCACAGTTCTGTCCGTTCTCAGCAGCGACATTCCAGCTTACTGATAGAGACTTCATATGCTATGTGTTTATCCGGATGCTGTGTTTCATCCTTTTTAATATACTCTCTGCTCTGTACACGTCCACGGATCACCACCCGAGCGCCCACTTCGAACCCTGCTACATATCTTGCGGTTCGCCCCCAGCAGATACAGGGGATATAATCTGCTTTTCCATAAGATCTGTTTACTGCCATCATGATATCCGTAATCTCTCGTCCCAATGGTGTTTTTCGGTAAACGGGCGGTTTACAGATATAGCCATCCAGAAATATTTCATTCATGGATAATTTTTCTTTTATCATCTTTCGATCCTTCACAAAATAGATTTCTCTGGCAAACACGGATAAAAGCAGATGATTATGCTGTTCTTCTTTCCTATTATAAGAACGAAACTGTCCATGAATTTCCACATACCTTCCATTATAGCTGCCATTTACATCCAAAATCCTCTCTGAAACCATAACAGGAATTAAATCAACCGTCTCGCTCATTCTTCCCACACGAACCTTCACCATATAAAAATCCTCATGAAAAGCCGTGTGGTGAAAAGCAAATTCCGATACGATTTGCCCGGTGATCATTACCTGGTTGTATTCCATTGTGTTTTCCGGAATCATTGTTTCTAACATTTTGAGTTCCTCTCTCTCTTTGTATACTAGGGTATCTAAAAGTCCCTGTACACTGTATATATGCAAAAAAATTTGATATTAGAACTCAATTCGTTCTACGAAAATCGCTATTTTCATAAGAAAAACGCATGTATTATCTTGTAATTCCAAAAAATTGTGGTAAACTGAAAAATCGGAAATAAAAAATCGGATACACAGGAAGCCCTTTTCCTGTACGAAAGATCCTACACATATTAACTTGTTTTATTTATTTTATATTGAAAGAAAGGATTCATTTATGAATACAGTTAGAGAAGACATTCGTAACGTTGCAATCATCGCTCATGTCGACCACGGTAAAACGACACTGGTTGACCAGCTTTTACATCAGAGCGGTGTATTCCGTGAAAACCAGGCTGTCGCAGAACGTGTCATGGACTCCAATGACCTGGAACGCGAAAGAGGAATTACCATTCTTTCCAAAAACACAGCCATTCATTACAAAAATACCAAAATCAATATCATTGATACACCAGGACATGCAGACTTCGGCGGCGAAGTAGAACGTGTTTTAAAAATGGTTGATGGTGTCATCCTTCTCGTTGACGCATTTGAAGGTGCAATGCCACAGACAAAATTCGTTTTGAAAAAAGCACTGGAACTCGATCTTCATGTAATCGTCTGTATCAACAAAATCGACCGTCCTGAAGCCAGACCGGATGAGGTAATCGATGAAGTTCTTGAACTTCTTATGGACCTTGAAGCATCTGACGAACAGCTTGACTGCCCATTTTTGTATGCTTCTGCTAAAGCAGGTCACGCCGTACTTGACCTGGCTGATACACCGGATAGCATGGAACCACTGTTTGAAACAATTTTGAAATACATTCCTGCTCCACAGGGTGACACAGAAGCAGATACACAGGTTCTTATCAGCACAATTGATTATAATGAATACGTTGGACGTATCGGTGTTGGTAAAGTAGAAAATGGTACCATTCGCGTAAATCAAGAAGTTACTCTGGTAAACCATCATGATGAAAGCAAACGTCAGAAAGTAAAAATCAGCAAATTATATGAATTTGAAGGTCTGGACAAAGTGGAAGTAACAGAAGCTTCCGTTGGTTCCATCGTTGCAATTTCAGGTATTTCAGATATTCACATCGGGGATACTCTTTGTGGCGGCGATAACCCGGTTGCCATCCCATTCCAGAAAATCTCAGAGCCTACCATCGCTATGAATTTCCTGGTAAATGACAGCCCGCTTGCAGGACAGGAAGGAAAATATATCACCTCCCGTCATCTGCGTGATCGTCTCTATCGTGAATTAAACACGGATGTCAGCCTTCGTGTTGAAGATACAGAAACCACTGAATGTTTCAAAGTATCCGGCCGTGGAGAACTTCACTTATCTGTTTTAATCGAAAACATGCGCCGCGAAGGATATGAATTTGCAGTCAGCAAACCGGAAGTACTTTTCAAATTTGATGATCATCAGAAAAAACTTGAGCCGATGGAAATTGCATACATTGATGTTCCGGAGGAATTTTCCGGAACGATTATTCAGAAACTCAGCGAACGTAAAGGCGAACTTCAGTCTATGACTCCTGCCAGCGATGGTTCCATTCGTCTGGAATTCCGTATTCCGTCACGTGGTCTGATCGGTTTCCGAGGCGATTTCCTGACATCCACAAAAGGTACCGGTATTTTGAATACCATTTTTGATGGATATGAAGCATATCGCGGAGACTTCCAGTATCGTAAACAGGGTTCTCTGATTGCCTTTGAAAATGGTGAGACTGTTACTTATGGTCTGTTCTCTGCTCAGGAACGTGGTACACTATTTGTCGGACCTGGCGAAAAAGTATACAGCGGTATGGTTATCGGCCAGAACGGAAAAACAGAAGATATTGAGTTAAATGTATGTAAGACAAAACATCTGACCAATACACGTTCTTCCTCCGCAGATGAAGCCCTCAAACTCGTTCCACCTAGAATTCTCAGTCTGGAACAGTCTATTGAATACATCGATCAGGACGAACTTCTCGAAGTAACACCAAGCAGTCTTCGTATCAGAAAACGAATTCTCGATCCTCGTGAACGTAAAAGAGCTGCATTCAGAAAAAGCTGATACTACATAGAAACATAGATGCCGTATGGCACATAACAAAAAGGCGAATCATGCTGATGCATGATTCGCCTTTTTGTTATTGTTACTCTTATTTTTATCTTTGTTTCTGATTTTATAATCCAAATTCCTCTGCAAGTTTTTTGAATGCAGGCAATGAATTTATAATCGTATCATAAGAAACACAATATGCAAGTCTTACGTAACCCGGGCATGCAAAAGAACTTCCCGGTACCATGAGAATATTGTATTTCTTTCCGGCCTCACAGAATTCCTTTTCATTTTCAACCGGTGATTTTACAAAGAGATAAAATGCCCCCTGTGGTTTGATACATTCAAATCCACATTCTTTCAGCCCATTATACAGCGCAGTACGGTTTTTATCATATGCACTCACATCTACTTCCGCATCGACACATTTTGCGATTACCTTCTGCATCAGAGAAGGTGCATTTACACTTCCGTTGATACGATTTGCAATCGTTGCTGCTGAAATCAATTCTTCACTTCCATCTGCTTCATCCGGAATTACAACGTATCCAATACGTTCTCCCGGAAGTGACAGGGATTTACTGTATGAATATCCAACAATTGTATTTGCATAGTATTTTGTCAAATACGGAACCTCTACTCCATCATATGCAAGCTCTCTGTATGGTTCATCAGAAATCAGATAAATAACTGTACCAAATTCTTTTTGTTTTTCTTCCAGAATTGACGCAAGTTTTTTAATTGTTTCTTCTGAATATACAACACCTGTTGGATTATGTGGTGTATTCACAATTACTGCTCTGGTGTTTGCAGTAATTTTTTCCTCAAATTCTTTGAGGTTAGGCTGGAATGTTGTGGTATCCGGTGAAATTGTCACAAGTTTTCCATCGTAATTTCTGACATAGGAACCATATTCCAGGAAATACGGTGCAAATGTAATGATTTCTTCACCCGGATTTGTAATTGCCTTGAGAATAATATTTAAACCACTGGCAGCACCAACTGTCATGATCAGGTTTTTCGCAGAAAAAGCAGTTCCAAATCTTCTATTTAATGACTCAGCAATTGTCTGGCGTACGTCTTCAAATCCGGCATTACTCATATAGCCGTGCAGAACGGTTGGCTCCACTTCGTTTACAAGTTCAATGATTGCTTCACGTATACAATCCGGCGCCGGTACCGACGGATTTCCCAAACTAAAATCAAATACTTTGTCAGCTCCGTAGATAGAGCGGAGTCGATTTCCCTCTTCAAACATCATTCGAATTGCAGAATTATTCTGAACGAATGGTTTCATTTTTTCTGCGATCATAATAATTTTCTCCTAACCAAAATTTAAATCTATTTTATTTTGCTCCAAGACGAACCAAAGCTCTCTGAAGCTTTGCTCTGGCAACCTGATATTCCTGTTCGGACAGGTTTTTCTCTGCCAGACGTGCCTCTGCTTTTTCTTTTGCACGCTGTGCTCTTTCCTGATCGATATCTTCAACCCATTCCCAGGTCGTTGCAAGCAAATGGCATTCACCATTCATAACGGTAAGCATTCCACCGATGCAGGCCGCACTTTTACGCGTCCCGTCAGCCATAACAACATGCGCATTTCCCATACCGAGAGCGGTACAGAAATTGATATGTTTTGCCATGATTGCCAGGTCTCCGGTAATAGAACGACAAACTACACGTTCTACTTCACCCTCAAACAAAAGTCCGTCCGGTGTTCCTATTTGAAGCATAAAGGTGCTCATAAGCATTCTCCTTTACATATTCTTTGCTTTTTCAAAGACTTCATCGATGGAACCGGCAAACAGGAAGCAGCTTTCCGGAATGTCGTCACATTCACCATCGAGGATCATTTTGAATCCGCGAAGTGTTTCTTTTAACGGCACATACTGTCCCGGCATACCTGTAAACTGCTCTGCTACAGAGAAGCTCTGTGACAGGAAACGCTGTACTTTACGTGCACGGTTAACCGCTGTTTTATCTTCTTCTGAAAGTTCATCCATACCCATGATAGCAATAATGTCCTGAAGTTCTTTGTATCTCTGAAGTACTCTCTGCACTGCACGTGCAATTTCGTAATGTTCTGTTCCTACAACTTCAGGTGAAAGGATACGGCTTGTAGAATCAAGCGGATCAACTGCAGGATAAATACCCTGACTGGCAATATCACGTGATAATACAGTGGTTGCATCCAGATGTGTAAATGTTGTAGCAGGAGCAGGGTCTGTCAAGTCATCTGCCGGTACATAAACGGCCTGAACAGATGTGATGGAACCTTTTCTTGTAGAAGTAATACGTTCCTGAAGCGCACCCATCTCTGTTGCCAGTGTCGGCTGATAACCTACGGCTGACGGCATACGTCCAAGAAGTGCTGATACTTCGGAACCTGCCTGTGTAAAACGGAAAATATTATCAATAAACAGCAGCACGTCCTGATTTTTTACATCACGGAAGTATTCTGCCATAGTCAGTCCGGACAGACCGACACGCATACGTGCTCCCGGCGGCTCATTCATCTGACCATAAACCAGTGCGGTTTTATCAATAACTCCACTTTCTTTCATTTCATTGTAAAGGTCATTTCCTTCACGTGTACGTTCACCAACGCCTGTAAATACGGAAAGTCCGCCATGTGCAGTTGCAACATTGTGAATCAATTCCATGATTAATACGGTTTTACCTACACCGGCACCACCAAACAGACCGATTTTTCCACCTTTTGCATATGGACAAATCAAGTCTACGACCTTAATACCTGTTTCCAGAATTTCTGTAGCCGGTGTCTGCTCTTCGTATGCAGGTGCCGGACGATGAATTGCCCAGCGTTCCTTTGCATCCGGAGCAGGAATATTGTCTACCGGATCCCCTAATAAGTTGAAGACACGTCCAAGGCATTCCTCACCTACCGGAACCGTGATCGGTCCGCCGGTATCCAATGCTTTTGAACCACGCACCATACCGTCTGTTGAATTCATAGCGATACAGCGTACGGTATTATCACCAATCTGCTGTGCTACCTCTGCAACAACTTTTCTGCCGTCGACTTCAATTTCGATTGCATTCAAAAGTGCCGGTAATTCATCATATGCAAAACGGATATCCAATACAGGACCAATAACCTGAACGACTTCACCTATATGTTTTTCGCTCATTTATGAATCTCCTTAATCCTTAACTAAATAGTGTAATATTTTTTATCTCATTACAGACCTTCTGCGCCTGCAACAATCTCCGTGATTTCCTGCGTAATACTTGCCTGACGAGCTCTGTTGTAATACAGATTCAGCTTATCGATCATCTCGCCGGCATTCTTTGTCGCCGCATCCATGGCTGTACGTCTTGCTGCCAACTCACTTGCAAGGCCTTCACAAACGCCGCCATAGATTAATCCTGCCAGATATTCCGGTACGATTGCATCAAAAACAGTCGTACTATCCGGCTCATAAAGAATCAATTCTTTAATCGGTTCATTTGTTTTATCATCTTCATCCTTAGTCAGATCTTTCAATGGGAGCATTGAAAAAACTTCCGGCTGCTGTGATAACATAGAAATAAAATTTGTATAGCACAATTCAATATGTCCGAATTCTCCCAAACGGAATTTTTCACAAAGCATTTTGGCCATTGTGTAACAATCTGCAACGTTCACATCAGCTACCGTTGCATATTCTTCTGTCACAATTTCAACTCCGCGTCTTTGAAAATATTCCAATGCTTTTTTCCCAATCGGAAGAACAACATATTCTTTTCCCTTACTGTCCGCTTCCAGGCACTTAAACAGATTGGAATTGTATCCGCCTGCAAGACCTCTGTCTCCACCGATTACTACATAGCAGACTTTCTGATTTTCAGCTTCTTTTGCATAGACAGACATAAAATCAGTATTTCCCACTGCAATAGATTTCAGTGTACTGTGAAGTGTTCGGAAATAAGGACGGCAGGTTTCTGCTCTTTCTTTTGCTTTACGCAGTTTGGAGGATGCTACAAGTTCCATTGCCTTGGTAATCTGCATCGTGCTCTGCACACTTTTGATTCGCAGCTTTACCGCTTTCATATTTGCAGCCATAGGCTTCCTCCTTCATCACATCATTCTGGTTTTCGATTTAAAAACTCTTTTGTATATGTTTCGAGAACTGTTTTCAGTTTCTCTTCTGTATCTGCTTCCAGCTTGCCTGATGTACGGATTTCCTGCATGACCGCAGATCCTTCCGCATTCTGATCCAGATACAGATAAAGTTCTTTTTCATATTTGCGAACATCCGCTACTGCAACGGAAGAAAGGATTCCCTTTGTTACAGCATATAAAATAGCAACCTGTTTTTCTACCGGAACCGGCTCGTTCTGATCCTGTTTCAGTACCTCCACAATACGTGCACCCTGATCCAGACGCGCTTTGGTATCCGCATCAAGATCGGATCCGAACTGAGCAAAGCTTTGAAGTTCACGATACTGTGAATAAATCAGTTTCAATGTTCCGGCAACCTTTTTCATTGCCTTGATCTGCGCATTACCACCAACTCGAGATACGGAGATACCCGGGTTTACCGCAGGCATAACACCTGAGTGGAACAGCTCTGTCTCAAGGAAGATCTGTCCGTCTGTGATGGAAATAACGTTTGTAGGAATATAAGCAGATACATCCCCTGCCTGTGTTTCAATGATCGGAAGTGCTGTTAAAGAACCACCGCCATGTTCATCATCAAGCTTTGCCGCACGTTCCAGAAGTCTGGAGTGCAGATAGAATACATCACCCGGATATGCTTCTCGTCCCGGCGGACGGCGAATCAGCAGCGAAAGTGCTCGATATGCAACCGCATGTTTACTTAAATCATCATAGATAATCAGCACGTGTTTTCCCTGGGCCATGAAATATTCACCCATTGCACATCCTGAATATGGTGCAATATACTGCAGCGGACTTGCATCAGATGCAGTAGCCGCAACAACGATGGTATAATCCATCGCACCATTTTTAGAAAGTGTTTCTACGAGTGTCGCTACGGTTGAACGTTTCTGACCGATAGCTACATAAATACAGATTACATCTTTTCCCTTCTGGTTAATGATTGTATCTGTCGCAATTGTTGTTTTACCGGTCTGACGGTCACCGATGATCAATTCTCGCTGTCCACGTCCGATTGGAACCATTGAGTCGATCGCTTTGATTCCGGTCTGCAGCGGTTCGTGTACGGATTTTCTCTCACAGATACCCGGTGCAGGGCTTTCAATTGCTCTATATGTGTCTGTTACGATCGGTCCGGCTCCGTCGATTGGCTGTCCAAGTGCATTTACAACTCGACCGATCATATTTTCACCTACCGGAACCGATACAACTTTTCCGGTACGTTTTACTGTCTGACCTTCTCCGATTTTTTCATCTGAACCAAACAATACAATAGATACGCTGTTTTCTTCCAGGTTTTGTGCCATTCCGAAGCTTCCGTCTTCGAATTCCAGCAACTCGCCTGCCATACAGTTAACAAGGCCGCTTGCTCTGGCGATACCATCACCTACCGTGAGAATCGTGCCGGTCTCGTTCTGCTGAATCGTATTTTCATAGTATTTTATCTGGCTTCGGATGACATTGGATATTTCTTCAGGTTTTAATTGCATTTTTCCGTTCCATCCTTTTATACAATGTGTTAAACAATGATTTCATCCAGTTTCTTGGAAATGCCCGCAAGACGTCCCTGAACCGTTCCGTCTAACAGTTTTCCTTCCAGTTCTACTCTCAGGCCTCCCAAAACGGATGCATCTTTTTTCTGAATCAGAGAAATTCTTTTCCCTGTCATCTTTTCCAGTTTCTCTCTGAGAGTATTCATCTGTACCTCACTAAGCGCAATCGCACTTGTCACGATTGCCTCAGAGATGCCGTGATCTGCATTGTAGCGGCGTGTAAACTCTTCACAGCACCCTGCGAATTCACGCAGAATACCACGTTCACACAGCAGCTTCAAAAAGTTCACAATATATTTTTCTGCCTGATTTGCAAATGCTTCGTCAATCATTTCCGTTCTTTTTTCCTTAGGAATAGCCGGATTGGAAAGTAAGCTTAAATAATCCGGGTTCTCACGGAATAAAACACGAATCTGAGTCAGCTGCTCTAATGCTGCATCCGCAATCTTTTCCTCGACGGCAAGATCATACATACTGCCGCCATATACTCTGGCAGTCTGTGTCATGATGTCTCACCTACATTCGCAATAAATTCATCAATTAATTTTGTATGGTCGTCTTCACAGATTTCTCTTTCAATCACTTTACCGGCAATTTCCATCGCAATATCACCGATTTCATCTTTGATCTCATTAACCGCTTTGCGTTTTTCCTGAGCTATGTCAGCTTCTGCTTTGGCTTTAATTGCCGCAACCTGCTGCTGCGCTTCTCTGATCATTGTTTCGCTCTCAATAGAAGCTGTTTTCTGTGCCTGTGCAACAATATCGTTAGCCTTTGTTTTTGCATCCTGCATATTCTGTTCATACTCAGTTTTCATAGCCTGTGCTTCTTCTTTTGCCTTTACCGCATCCTGAATCTGCGCATCTGCTTTTGCTTTACGCTTAGCCAGCATTTCATTGATCGGTTTAAAAAGAAAACGCTTAATGAGATACACCTGGATAAAAAGGTTGCAAATCTGCGCCACAAAAGTCCATGGCACGATACCAACTAAATTCTGTGCATCCATGTGTGTAACCTCCTGTTAATCCGGCGCTTTGCGCCCTTTCATAAATATTCTTATTCTCAAAACACAATACCGTTTAAACACTGTGTATATAGAGAATTTTCCGACAATGATTAGCCCAGAAGATTCATGAACATGTTAGGAGCTACAAAAAGCAGAAGAAGACCTGTTACGAAACCATAAATACCTGTTGTTTCTGCAACAGCACAACCAAGAAGCATGGTAGAAGTAACATCACCTTTACATTCCGGCTGACGTCCGATTGCTTCAAGTGCTTTTGCTACAGCGTTACCTTCACCGATACCAGGTCCGATACCGGAAATCAAAGCACAACCTGATCCGATTGCGCAACCTGCAAGTGCAATACCTTTTGCGAGTACTGTAAAATCCATAATATAAATCCTCCTGAATTATTATAATCAAAATTTAGCCTTCGTAATTATTCAGCACTTTTTAATTACGATTTTTCGTATCTATTCAGAACCATCCTAGATACTTATTCTCATTCCTCTGCTGCGTTTGCAATATACATAACTGTCAGCATACAGAATATGAATGCCTGCATTACACCGGTAAACCAGTCAAAATATACAGACAATACTGCGGGCAGTCCGACATCCAAAAACGGAATCTTTGCCAGAACATCCCCGACAACACCCGGAATCAATCCAAATAATGCAGAACTGGCCAGCGCCAGTGCTGTGTAGAGTAATCCATTGATTACTACGCCTGAAAGAATGTTACCAAAATGACGACATGCCATACTTACCGGTGTGGCAAGTTCTGACAAAATATTAAATGGTGTCATAATCGGTATCGGCGTTGTGAAATCCTTCAGGTAGCCGCCAACTCCATTTGTTTTAATTTTCTGTGCAGTAATCATAATGAAAACGATTGTTGCCCAGGCAGCTTCCGTTGACAGATCTGCTGTCGGACTTCTCAGTCCCACAAGGCTGATCATGTTTGAAACCAAACTTGTCGTAAACAGTGCTGCTACAAATGGAATCAAATGGCGAAATCTTTCACCCATATTGCCGGTAACAAAATTATTCGCCATCTCCACAAGCATTTCTGCAAGTGCCTGTCTCTTGGATATGTTTTCCTCCTTCAGGTCATGTGTAAGCCATATGCAAAGTCCTGTTATGATCAGCATAACCAGCCAGCTGTACACAATGGTCTCGCTGATTTGAATCCTGCCAAAAAACGGGAAATCAATCGGCACCGTAAAAAAGACCTTTGCTCCGGAAATATCCAATTCCATCGGTTTATCCACCTCCTATCTATGAAATTTATATAAATTTTAATTATTTCACAAATGAAAGATGCGTTATTTAACGCCTGCCATCCATTTATAGAATAATTTAATTCCTGTATTAGGGAAGATCAAAGGTAAAATTCCTGCCACGGGATGAAAGCACGGTGCAACAAGTGCTAAAATCCCCCATAACACGCGAATCATCATACGTCTTGAATATCCTGCACGCATCAAAGCCTTTGCATGACTTTCGTCTTCCGTTGCGACAACTTTCTGAACGGTCAGTCCCATTAGAAAAAATACAAGCACCGCAACTAATCCGCCAATCGCTCCTGCCAAAAAGACTGTATAATCAAACGCCACCTTCTCCGGAATCACCAAATGCAGTACAAAAAAAGCGATCCACATCAGAATCACGCCGCCCCCTGTAATCATAGCGACCTTTTGGGTCTGTTCTGCAACCTGCGGCTGCACATTTTTAAAAATTTTGTTCATAGATTACACCTCAAATATGATCATTAAAAGAAATGCCTTTTTTGTTTTTTTCCTTTTTTTCACGCTGCATAACGGCACGATAAAATTTATATGCAACCATAAAGGAACTGCCCATTCCCAGAATAAACCCCGGAATATAGACCCAGGCACCCACACCGACCTTCGCATTCAGCCACCAGCAAAGCAGTATACACATCAAAGTCGGCATAATAAAAGAAAGGCCGAACTGACCCAGCATCGTAATATTTTTAAATATTTCCGTCCACTGTTTCATCCTTTTTATACCTCTCTTATCTAATAACTTATTCGGTTAAAATCAAGCAATTTAACTGATATCATATAGTAGAAATTGTATCATATCACCATAGAAATGGCAATAATCGGGACAAAAGTTACTTTTTTCACAAACTTTTAAATCCGGTTTTACATTACAGATTTTCAATTACATTTATGAATCACCTTTTGAATCACGTTAAAAAATGCGTTTAAAAATCACCAAAATAAAAAAGAGAACACCTTTTTGTGCTCTCTTTCGTCTTTTTCGTTTACAGATTTTATTCTCTTTTCGTTTCAACGGTTAATTATAGATATACGCCGCAGAATCCGGATTCTCAACATTACCTGCATCCAGCCACTTTGGCTCTAATAGAACGGTTTGTTCCACATTACATTCTGTTTCGGATGCCATTGCAAGCGCTGCAAGCATTGTCTGGTATCCTATCGCGTATGGATTCTGTGAAACACTTCCATATTCTTTTCCTTCTTTGATTGCTTCTATCTGCTGCTTTGTACCATCTACACCGATCATGATCGGCAGGGAATTCTCTGATTTTTGTGTCACTTCCAGATATGCAGAAGTGGAATCCGCATTTTCACAAAAAACTCCGGACAGATCAGGATTTTCTTCTAAAGTACCCTGAATAGCGCCCTTAAAATCCTCTACCTGATCTTCATAGATAACCTCTACGATCTCATATCCGTCATATTCGCTAATGGTTTCTACAAAAGACTCCACTCGATCTTTGGCTGTCTGTGTCTTTTCCTGAATACCGAACACGGCAATTTTACCGCCATCCGGCAATACTTCTACCATTTTTTCAGCAGCGATCTGTCCGATTTTTCTATTATCGGAAGCTCTATATGCGCCAACAAGATCCGTATTCACTACATTAGAATCAAAAATCGCTACCGGTATCCCGTTCTCTCTGGCAGCTTCCATCTGCGCCTGACAGGAATCCATATCGCTGGCGCTCAGGCATAGTACCGCCGGATTTTCCGAAATGACTGCATCCAATGTATTAATCTGTGTTTCCACATCCAATTCATCGGATGCGCCTTCAAATGTCATCGTTATCTTGTCATCTTTTTCATATCCATATGCATCATTGACATCTGAAAGTGCCTGCTCCATTCCTTTTTTTATCAATTCCCAGAAATCACCATTTACTTTTTTGCTGACCACGGCAACCCGACTTCCCGGTTCAAGTTTCATTGACATGTCAATTCCGGTTTCCGTCGTTTCCAATGTAGCATTTTGTTCTGCCGCATCACCTGCGGCATCTGCCGTTTGATCCTCCGTTTTTTCCATTGCCTGCGCCGGTTTTTCCTGATAAGAATGCATACCAATTGTCAATCCGGCAAACAGTACGACCGCAAACAATGCTGTTATTATCTTTCTCATATAATTATACCCTGTATTCAAATTATTAAGCTGTATTAGGGGCAAGGATGCCTCTATTCCCTATCGCTTTATAGCTCGTATTATACTAGGTTTTATTTGTACAGAAAAGCATTTACACGTTTTTTTCACAAAAATCTCAAAAATGCATTGCCTTCAGGCTGAATCTCAAAATCCATTTCTTTTTTGTTTAATGGATGTTGAAATTTGAGATGTGCTGCACATAATCCAAGACTCACCTCATTTTTGTCGGTCGTATTGTATTTGCGATCTCCAAGCAGCGGCATTCCCGCATTCGCCATCTGTACTCGAATCTGATGATGGCGACCTGTTTTCAGACGAATTTTTATCAAAAAAGACTTTTGTGTATCTTCCGGCGAATTTACAGATTTCAGAATCTGATAATACAAAATTGCCTTTTTGCCATTTTTGTCGGTCGCTGTCGTTACTTTAGACGTATTTGTCCTGCTGTCTTTTACAAGAAAATCGACAAGTTCTCCATTTTCGGCAGATGGATTTGAAACTGTAACCGCCAGATATTCCTTTACGATCTGTGAAGATGTCAACTGACGATTTAATTCTTTGGCTGCTGCCGGTGTTTTGGCAAATACCAGAATACCTTCCACCGGCTGGTCCAATCTGTGAATAACCGCAAGATAAGGTGACTCACCTTTTTCTGCAAGGTAGTTTTTCAGCATACTTTCCAGATCCATCACACCCATTTTCGCATGCTGAACCGCTATTCCTGCCGGCTTATGGCAAACGATCAGCGCCTTATCTTCATATATGATTCGATCCTGAATATTCCCTTTCCACATGCGTTTACAGCTCCTCTAGTATTGCAGGAATCTCATCCAAATGCGAAACTTCAAAATCAGGATGTAATTCCGTCTTATTTTCTTCTTTTTTACGATTCATCCAAATCGTTTTTATACCGACATTCACGCCGCCCTGAATATCCGATGACAAGCTGTCCCCAATCAATATCGATTCCTCATATCGAAAATCCGAAATCTTTGAAAAACAAGCCTCAAAATATCGTGCATCCGGTTTATCATACCCAATTAATTCTGAAATAAAAATTCCTTTGAAGTATTTTTTGATTCCGGAGCTTTTAATTCGTCCTCTCTGAACACTTGTCGTACCATTGGTTACCAGATAAAGACGATACGTATCACTCAGCGTATCCAGTAACGCTTCCGCGCCTTCTATAAAATGATGTCCCAGCCCAAGGCGTTCCTCATAAAGAATTGCTGCCTCTTTTGCTTTCTCTGGGCACCCCAGTTCTTCAAACAGATACTGAAATCTCAGCAATTTTACCTGATCACGGTTAATTTCGCCCAGTTCCAAAAGCTGCCACTGGCGAATATTAATTTCATGATAACGCTCCAGTATTTCTTCTGAGGGTTCAACACCCAGTGCATTTAGAGTATAAGACAGAGCGATACGCTCTGCCTTATCAAAATCCAGCAATGTATTATCGAGATCCAATAAAATATTTTTTATCATTATAACTCCATGTTTTTTAATTGCGAAAACGGAATCCATGCTCCCGGATGGGCTTCATGTTCTCCGATCATTTTTTCCATCCATACCATATCATACCAGTGCTCATACTTATATCCGCATTGATGAAACTGACCTACCATCTGATAGCCCATTTTTTCATGAAATCTCACGCTTCCCTTTGTTAAATGTGCGTCTTCTACTTCTGTGTAAGCAATGCAGGCATTTACATTTTTTACATTTTGAAGGCTCAGATACTGTTCCAGAACTTCATATAATCTCCGTCCATAGCCCTCTCCTCTGACATCTTCACGAATATAAATAGAGGTTTCGACACACCAGTCGTATGCAGCCCGTCCCTTAAAAGTTGATGCATATGCATAACCGCAAATTTGATTTTCATTTTCCAGCACGACATATGGGTACTTTTTCAAAGTCTCCTGAATACGCTCTCGGAATTCTTCCACAGTCGGTACCTCGTATTCAAATGTAATCGCTGTTTTTTCCACATAGGGCCTGTATATTTCCAAAAGTACTTCCGCATCCTGCGGTGCTGCCAGTCTTGTTTTCATGATTTTTATACTCTTTACTATAATTACTTACGATTGTAATTGATCAGACAGCCTTTCAGAATAATTTCTCTTTCGTCTTCTGTCAGTTCCCCGACAGTCAGCGTAATTTCTTTCATTGTGTCTTCTCCAACCACAAATCCTTTGATCTCATCTGCTTTTTCTTCCATAGCCTTGCGGATTTCAGGGAAGAACAGATAATCACCGTTTGCAAATGGAAGTTCTCCCTGTTCAATCAAAAATGGAAGCATTCCCCAGTTGATCAGATTGGAGCGATAACGTTTGGTTGCATATTCATTGGCAATATTTGCCCATCCGCCCAGAACCTTCTGGCAGGATGCAGCCTGTTCACGAGCCGAACCATCTCCCGGTTTTACTGCAAAAATCGTACTTCCGATTCCAAGGTTTGTTTTATTTACACCCGGATATGTCTGATGAATCACATCAAGCACCTGCTTCAATTCAGCGACAGCCTCCGTCGGACATTCTCCTGCTTCGATTGCTTTCTGTGCCGCCTGAATCTCTTTTGCTCTTCCGACGTATGCCGGATCTTTTCTGGAAAGTGTAAACTCAGCAAGTCCGAGCGGATTAGAACGATAAGATGAAGTTTCTCCGGATGGAATCAATTCATCTGTCGTTGTAACAGGATCATGAATTTCGGAAACCACTTTCAGAATCATATTTTCCGGAAGTGCTGACATTTTTGGCCAGTCTTTGATATTTGGTCCGAACTGAATTTCAACAGAAGGATCCGCTACGCCTTTGCTGTCAAATACTCTATTTTCATAAATCGTTTTGTCAAAGTAATATTTCTGATTTCTGAAATCGCCTGTAAATTCTTCTGCCGATGTCAGGAAGCCTTTGTTTGCTGCAGTTGCTGCAATCGAGCGTGCGTCCATAAGTGCCACAGAAGAAATCTGACCATTCTGGATTTTGGAACCTTCACGATTCGGGAAGTTTCTGGTAGAGTGACGGATACTGAACGCATTGTTTGCAGGTGTATCTCCGGCACCAAAGCATGGACCGCAGAATGCGGTTTTTACAATTGCACCGGTACCAATCAGGTCTGCCAATACGCCATTTTTCGCCAGTTCCATATAGATTGGAGTACTTGCCGGATATACACTGAGTGTAAATGCATCCGCACCGATACTGCTTCCGCGCAGGATATCCGCAGCAGCACAGATATTTTCAAATCCACCGCCGGCACAGCCTGCAATAATTCCCTGATCCACATAAAGTTTTCCATCAATTACTTTACTGCGAAGAGAATACGGAATTTTTCCATCCAGACTGACCTGTGCTCGTTTCTCAACATCATCCAGAATATCATCCAGATTTGCTTTTACTTCATCGATCGTATATGTATTACTTGGGTGGAACGGCATAGCAATCATTGGTTTGATTTCGCTTAAGTCAATTTCCACACAGCCATCGTAATAAGCAATATTTCCCGGTTTGAGTTCTTTGTATTCGTCCACTCTTCCGTGGATTGCATAGAACTCCTCAATCTTGTCGTCTGTCTGCCAGATAGATGACAGACAGGTCGTCTCTGTTGTCATTACATCGACACCGATACGGAAATCCGCACTTAAATTTGCAACGCCCGGTCCGACAAATTCCATAACTTTATTTTTCACATAACCATTTGCAAAAACTTTTCCGATAATTGCAAGGGCAACGTCCTGAGGTCCAACGCCCGGACGTGGTGCGCCTGTCAGATAAATGGCAACAACACCCGGCATATTGATATCATAAGTCTGAGACAGAAGCTGCTTTACAAGTTCCGGACCGCCTTCTCCCATTGCCATGGTACCAAGCGCACCATAACGAGTGTGGCTATCCGATCCCAAAATCATTTTTCCGCCGCCGGCAAGCATTTCACGTGCAAACTGATGAATAACAGCCTGATGAGGCGGTACATATATGCCGCCGTATTTTTTCGCGCAGGTAAGTCCAAACATATGATCGTCTTCATTGATCGTTCCACCAACTGCACACAGAGAGTTATGGCAGTTTGTCAGGACATATGGTACCGGAAATTTTTCAAGTCCGGAAGCTCTCGCCGTCTGAATGATACCTACAAATGTGATATCATGAGATGTCAATTTATCAAATTTTATCTGCAGCTTTTCCATGTTACCGGAAGTATTATGTTCTTTCAAAATATTATATGCGATCGTATTTGCCGCAGCTTCCGCTTTGCTTACCGGAAAAGCAGCTCCGTTCTCTTCTACCAGCTGAGTACCATCTACAAGATATACTCCGGATTCGTAAAGTTTCATCAGTATTCCTCCATGTTTTCAAATAAATAATATATAATCCCTTTGTTCCTTTAATATTGGACAAAATTTTAGCACTTTACAGCGAGTAATTCAAGCAGCATTTCCAGTTACAGCTCATGTATAACGTGAACTGTAATTGATTTTATCTTCGAATCCCGAAAGCGTTGACACAAAACTTCACATCCCGTAAAATGACATTCATAATGTATTATCGGAGGTTAACACCATGCGAATATGGGGAAAAATATGGAAAGACAATCATATGCTTCGAGATATGGTAGTCTGCGACGAATCGCAGGATACCCGTACTCATAAAGTCTTCAATGCCCTTGAAAAAATATGTTATGATTTCGACCTGAGTAAACCAATCTGGCTGGACTCCAATATCAAAAATTTCAAACGTCTTTCTCGTGTCCGTTTTAACCAGGACAGTTTTATCGAACAGATTGATTTTGATTATCTGGAGCTTCAGGTCATTGAAGAAGACTAAAACTTCTGCAGTGCTTCTACAACTTTATCAAACTGCATAAAATGGGATGCCTTCACAAGAATGGTGTCTCCTTTTTTTATGTAGGATTCCAGATTTGCAAGCAGACTTTCTCGATTCGGTTCATAAATCACCGTCAATCCGGTATTTGCTGCTTTTGCTTTTTCGGCCATATATTTACAAAGATTTCCGACACAAATACACACTTCAATATTCGCAGCTGCGGCATGTGCTCCAACTTCTTCATGAAGAGCGATCTCATCTTCTCCAAGTTCACCCATATCCCCCAGAATAGCAACTCTACGTCCGGCTCCATCCTGCAGAACATCCAGAGATGCTTTCATAGACATTGGATTCGCATTGTAGCAATCATCCACGATCAGAAGGTTTTCCGTTTCTATCATTTTAAATCTTCCGCTGATTGCTTCCAGACTTGCAATTCCATTTGCAATTTCCTCATTGGTAAGACCATAAATTTTGCCAACTGCAGCTGCAGCAAGTGCATTGGAAACCATATGGATTCCCGGCATTGGAATCTGTACAGGGAAATGTTCCTCTTTGATATGGATCTCGCAGCTCATTCCCTTTAATCCACGACTGACAATATCTGTTGCATAAATTTCATTTTTCTCATCCAGACCAAAAAAGACCGGAGTAATTCCATTTGACTCTTTTACTGTTGAGAGTTTATCATCATCCCCGTTTAACACAATATGTCCGCCGTCTTTCACATATCGGAATACTTCTGTTTTTGCACGTAAAACACCATCACGGTCTCCCAGATTTTCTAAATGACAGGTTCCAATGTTGGTAATAACCGAAATATCCGGTTTTGCGATTTTGGCAAGTCTGCTCATTTCTCCAAAGTCACTGATTCCCATCTCCAAAACCGCAATTTCATCCTCATCTCTCAGACGAAATACCGTAAGCGGAAGTCCAAGTTCATTATTGAAATTCCCCTGTGTTTTCAGTGTTCTGTATTTTTCTTTCAAAACAGAAGCGATTACTTCTTTTGTACTTGTTTTTCCAACGCTGCCGGTAATTCCCACGACCGGAATATTCAACTGCTCCAGATAGAATTCCGCAATGTCTTTTACTGCCTGCAGAGAAGATTTTACCTGTATATAAGGGTACTCTTCCGTTTCCGGTTTCTGTTCTACCAATACGGCAAGGGCACCTTTTTCCATTACCTGTGAAACAAATTTATGTCCGTCTACTCGTTCTCCAACGATTGCAACAAACAAGCCTCCTTTTTCAATCTGACGGCTGTCCGTTGTAATATTATTTACTTCAATATCTATAAGTGTATCCGGACCGGCATAAGTACCGCCGCACACTTTCGCAATATTGCGTAATGTTAAATTTTTCATATCTATTTCTCCTGATTTCCAATAATAAAGCAGTTTCCCATACATTCCATATAACTTAAATAACAGGAAACGCAGTTCCTATTATACAAGAAATACCGCCGGCATTACCAGCGGTATTATGTATATTATTTTGACTCATATTTTTTCATTGAAACCTTGATAAGTTCCTCACACAGTGTCGGATAATCCATTCCAATCGCAGCCGCTTCCTGAGGAATCAAGCTTGTTGGTGTCATTCCCGGAAGTGTGTTTGCCTCCAGGCAATACATTTCACCGGTCGGTTTCATAATGAAATCGAAACGTGCATAGGCATCCAATGCCAACGCTTTCATTCCATCTACCGCATATTTTTTCATCTGTGCTGTAAGTTCTTCACTCAGAGGTGCCGGACAGATTTCTCTGGTCGAGCCTGCCTGATATTTATTTTTGAAATCATAAAAACCGGCAAGCGGTGTAATTTCAACAATTGGAAGCGCTTTATCTTCGATTACGGCCACTGTATATTCCTGGCCTTCAATAAATTCTTCCACAACAACTTCATTTTCATAAGAAAATGCCTCATCGAGAGCATTCTCATATTCTTCCTGTGAATGTACGATATACACACCTACGCTGGAACCGCCGCAGCATGTTTTTACAACGACCGGAAATTCCATGTTCAGTTTCGCAAATTCTCGAATCTGCTCATTTTTTACCATAGAAATACCTTTTGGTGTTGGTATATTATTCTGCAAAAACAGCTGTTTTGTAATTCCTTTATCCATTGCCATGGCGCTGCTCAGATATCCGGATCCGGTATAACGAATTCCCATCAGATCAAATGCAGCCTGTAATCTGCCATCTTCTCCATTTGATCCATGAAGTGCAAGGAATACAAAATCTGCCATTTCACATAAACGAATTACATTTGGTCCAAAAAAGTTTCGTCTGGATGCAATCATATTATCCAGCTCATTGTCATAGCTTTTAATCAATTCAGCAGCAGCCTGCGTATCATATTCCTGAGGAAACGGATCTTCAAAATTCACATTTTCCAATCCCGCAAATACATCCACAAGGATTGCCTGATGACCTTTCTGTCGCAAGGCTTCACAGACACCGCTTCCGGAAACGATGGATACCGCTCTTTCTGTGCTTGTTCCACCTGCTAAAACAACAATTTTCATGTTCAGACTCCTTTATAGAAATTTTATTCTAATTTTTATAACTCTATTTACTAATATACTACGACCGGTGTTCCGATGACAATGTTATTATAAATAATCTCTGCATATTCATACGGTGTATTTACACATCCATGAGAACCCTCTTCGAGATACAATGTTCCTCCGAATTCATCTCTCCAAGGTGCATCGTGAATACCAACATTTCCGTTAAACGGCATCCAGTACGTAACATCCGATGAATAGTTTTCACCGGCCAGTGTTGCCGGCGATTTCATTGCATCGATCGCATATACGCCTGTCGGTGTCTCATTTCCCGGAATTGTCGAATTTCCGGTAACAACCTCTGTCTCAACCAGCAGTTCTCCGTCTTTGTAGAAAAACATTGTCTGATTAGCCAGATCCACTTCCACATAAGTAGATCCTATATCATTGGTATCCCTGCATAATCCTTTGAAGGCATAAATCGGTTCTCGCACATCAACTGTCTGTGCTTTGACCGCCTCGATCAGAGCCGCTGTTTCCGCGCTTTGATCAATTGCCCAGCCATAATCTCCACCGCCGATACTGATATCATATCCATAAGAGGTAGTAAATGTACGTGTACAGCCAAACGTATCATATTTATATCCTAATGAATTGACATATTCTGCAACTTTTGTTTCATCCAGCTGCATATCACCATTGGCGTCCTCTGTCAGCCAGGTTTTGATTAAACCTCGTTCTACAAGTTCTGAACGATCACCGAAGTCGTATGTAATATACGCTTTGGTCAATTCATTCATCTGTTCACATTGTCTGTTTATTTTTTCGTCATTCTGAAGGATTGCGGGATCGATATAACATCCGCTTTCTTCAAGGTTTAAAACCGGCTGCTGTGTCGCCATTGCATTTTTCACACTCTGATGAACCAGTTCTGGATCGAGCGTGGTTCCTCGGTCTTCCGGAGCCACTGCAAAACCTTCAACGGTTTCCACGATTTCGGCATTTGCAGGAGCAGTCATATTTGCCGGCTGCATACAATTCAGCTTATCAACAACCTGCTCCAGCGCTGTCTCATCCATCTGTGTTGTAACCGTCTTATCATATCGTTTCTGCTGTTCAAACGCTAAAAACCACTGAAAACGATTCTGATTTTTCATCATGTTTTGAATACTGCCATCCGAAACATACTTCAATCCGACCTCAGATGCACTGATACTTTCAACTCCGTTATTTCGGGTTTCGACTGCCATGACAAATGCATCCACCTGTCTGGATAACAGATTTTCAGCTTCTTCCACCGTCATATAAGAACAGTTAAAATTATTCACAACAGAACCCGGGAGAAAATGATTTGTAAAATAATATACTCCAAAACCATAAGCTCCCGCAGTCAGAATCAGGAAAAATAACGTCAACAGCAGAGTTCTTTTTATTCTGGCACTTTTTTTTGAATACGGCTTTGCCATATTAATTTTCTCCATTTTCAATTTAATGTCATATCTATTCAGTACCTTTGCAGATACTTAACGTCTTATTTCTCCAGCAGTTTTTCTACGCTTACCAGTTTTACACATAATACGAAGATATCAACTGCTTTTTTAAGGTTTTCTGCGCTTGGGAATGTCGGTGCAATACGAATATTGGTATCTTTTGGATCTTTTCCATATGGATACGTTGCACCTGCACCTGTCATAGTTACGCCTGCTTCTTTTGCTTTCGCAACAATTGCCTTTGCACAGCCTTCCAGAGAATCAAAAGATACGAAATAACCTCCATGAGGATTCGTCCATGTTCCGATTCCAAGTCCGGAAAGTTCTCTATCCAATGTATCCAGAACAATTTCAAATTTTGGACGAATAATCATTGCATGTTTACGCATATGCTGACGAATTCCATCCATATCTTTGAAATATTTTACATGTCGAAGCTGATTCAGCTTATCGTGACCAATTGTCTGTACTGTCATATTTGCAAGCAGATCCTTCAGGTTTGCCGGAGATGCAGCTACACACGCAATACCGGAACCCGGGAAACTGATTTTTGAAGTAGAACAGAATTTATATACCATATCCGGATTTCCGGCTTTTGCACATTCACCCAGAATTTCTACCAGGAAATCCTGATTTGTATCATATAAATGATGTACGCAGTATGCATTATCCCAATAAATACGGAAATCAGAAGCTGCCGGTTTCAATCTCGCAAAACGGGCAACTGTTTCTCTTGAATAGGTATATCCCTGTGGATTTGAATATTTTGGAACACACCAGATACCTTTTACCATTGGATCTTCACTTACGTATTTTTCAACCAGATCCATGTCCGGGCCGTCAGGACTCATTGGAATATTAATCATTTCAATACCAAATGATTCTGTAATACGGAAATGTCTGTCATATCCCGGAACAGGACAAAGGAATTTTACATTTTTATCAAGTTTGCACCATGGAGTATTTCCGCAAACACCATGAATATATGCATGCGCAACTGTATCATACATCACGTTCAAACTTGAGTTTCCGTAAATAATAATTTCATCCGGATTGACTTCTGCCATTTCTCCAATCAGTCTTTTTGCTTCCGGAATACCATCCAGAACACCATAATTACGACAGTCCACACCGGTTTCACATTTCAGATCGCTGCTGCTGTTCAATATATCCATCATACCCATAGAAATGTCCAGCTGTTCTGCCCCCGGTTTACCACGGGACATATCAAGCGAAAGACCTTTTCCCTTAACTTCCTCAAATTGCAGATCCAGTTCTTCTTTTAATGCCAAAAGTTCCTCTTTTGTCATTTCCAAATAATTTTTCATAATTTTCTCCTCAAACTCTTCAACATTTCCACGTCGCTCTCAATTCTCAATATACTTTGAATCATGTTTTTTACAGTCTCAGCAATAAATGAATCAAACTATTTTGAATAGTTGCTTTACTTCTATAATTATTAAAATTTATATCTTCTAATTTTAGTATGCTAAAGTAATTCTTGTCAAGTGTTTTCCTTTTACCCTTGCACCACCCTCCGTTTTCTACTATACTGATTTTAATCAAACAAATATATTGATAGAAATAACCATTTTTGTATATAAAGGAGTATATATTTTATGTGGATAGCTGATGGCTGGAAAGATTACGAAGTAATCGACACTTCCTGTGGTGAAAAACTGGAACGTTGGGGGGATTATATTCTGGTTCGCCCGGACCCGCAGGTAATATGGAACACCCCTAAAACACAGCGTGGCTGGAAAAAAATGAACGGACATTATCACCGCAGCAAAAAAGGCGGCGGCAAATGGGAGTTTTTTCATCTTCCGGAACAATGGACCATTCAATATGAAAGCAAAGCCTTTGACAAAACATTGACTTTCAATCTGAAACCTTTCAGTTTCAAACATACCGGACTGTTTCCGGAACAGGCAACTAACTGGGACTGGTTTGGGGAAAAAATCAAAAAAGCGGGACGACCTGTAAAAGTTCTGAATTTATTTGCTTATACAGGCGGTGCCACACTTGCCGCTGCCGCTGCCGGTGCAAACGTAACTCATGTGGATGCATCAAAGGGGATGGTCGCATGGGCAAAAGAAAATGCTGTTTCATCCGGACTTGCCGATGCACCAATTCGCTGGCTGGTAGATGACTGTGTAAAATTTGTCGAACGTGAAATTCGCCGCGGAAACAAATACGACGCTATTATCATGGATCCTCCGTCATATGGCAGAGGTCCCAAAGGAGAAATCTGGAAAATCGAAGACGCCATTCATCCTCTGATCAAATTATGTACACAGATTTTGAGTGATGACCCTCTGTTTTTCCTGATCAATTCCTATACTACAGGTCTTGCACCTGCCGTATTAACCTATATGATCTCAACCGAACTCAAAAAATATAACGGTGTTGTAGATTCTCAGGAAATCGGTCTTCCGGTTTCCGGCAATGGGCTTGTACTTCCATGTGGAGCTTCCGGCCGCTGGTGCCGCAAAGAATAAGCGAACAAAGAGTTTCTTCGCGCTTCACATATCATTGTATGGCTGACAAGAAAGGAGCATCTTTATGAGTAAACAACATAACACTTCCAGAAAAGAGCCTTTCTCCCTTTCTCCGGAATACGATCGTACACTTTGTCGCGACTGCTGCTGTTCTCTGTGCTACAAGCAGGAATTTTGCGACCGCTGCAGTAAGTGCGAGCATAAATCTATGAAAAAGGAGAGCTGCTATCGTTTTGAGGGGGCCTGCAATTACTAAAATCGGCGTATTGTTTTAAAACATAATAAATTCAGGCACCGGATATTTTGTTACACGCGGTGTATGATATGCACAAATTTTCTCGCAAACCTGAGCATATCCTCAACTGTATGTAAGGAGATAGTATCCGGCACTTGATTTCCAATTAAAGTCTGCTAAACGACTTCATATGAGAAAAGAATAGGGAAGAGGCTGTTTGCTGTTATGATACAGAACATCCTCTTCCCTTTATTTTAGCTACATATATAGTTGCTATTTTCTGTTGCTATTTTAACTGCTATTTTTTCGCTGTTTTTTGCTGATGTTTTTGCTGTTTTTTACTCGTCTTCCTTTGCCAATGCCTGTTGCACAACCGTACAATCCTTATTATACAGACATTTTTCAAAGTCACAGCTGACTGAGAGCAGGCTTAATCCACATGCAAGCTGTTCATACTCACAGATAATACTTTGTGTCAGATTTTTGCTCTTGCAATATCCGCTAAAAATTTCTTCTATAATCTCTCCACTCATATGAACCATTTCTATCTCTGCTCTTTTTCGATTGCTTTAACTTTTTTCCACAAAGCAAGTGCTTCTGCCTCTGTCTCAGGATTTTTCACATCACCGAATACATGTGGATGGCGACGAATCATTTTTTCAGCAACTCCCTGTACAACATCATAAAAATCGAAAGCCCCTCTTTCTTTTGCAATCTCACTATGCAGCAAAACCTGAAGAAGAACATCTCCAAGCTCTTCACATAGATTTTCATCATCCTTATGATCGATTGCTTCCAAAACCTCTTGTGCTTCATCAATACAACATTGTTTCATGGATTCATGTGTCTGCGCCCGATCCCAGGAACATCCCTGCGGACTTCGAAGAATCGTTACAATTTCCAACAATTCTTCCATACTGTGCGGTGCTTTCTCAATATATGTTTTTCCGTTAATTTCTTTCATATGGACCTTTGCTTCCTACTCATCAAAATTTGTTTCAAATACACCGTCCGGAGTTTTCATTGTCAAAACACCCAGGTTAAACGCATCGTCCATAATCGTAATATGATATTCAAAAATCACATCATCATCAAATTTTGAAAGCAAAATGTAGGTTCCATTTTCCTTGTCTTCAATCTGATCACAGATATCTTCGTATACCCGTTCTCCGGAGATTGCTCTCGGATATCCGCTGCCTTTAATTTTTGCTTCTATTGTTTTATATAATTCTTCCATACAATTCTCCTTCCAATTACAGTAAATGAATCGGAAGCGGATCGTTAATATGAACAAATTTCTGTTTAGAAGCTGTTTTTTCTACAGCTGTTTCTGTTACCGGTGCCTCTTCCTTCACCTCTGTTTTTTTCATTGAAGCCGGTTTCTTTGCTGCTGTTTTCTTTGGTGCGGCCGGCTTCTTCGCTGCCGTTGTTTTTTTCGCTGCAGCCGGTTTCTTTGCTGCCGGTTTCTTTGCTGTTGTTTTTTCTTCTACCACTGTTTCTGTTACAGCTGCTGTATTTTCTTTTGCAGCATTTTCCTTCACTTCAACATTTTCTGAAGCAGCCACTTTTGTTACTGCTTTTTTTGTTGTTTTTGCAGCACCGGAATTTGCCGCACGTTTAATGCTTTCCTTTCCTAATGACATAACCTCATAACCTCCTCTGCCAAATCTGTGTATTCTTTTGCACTTCTACTGCTCTTTCTATATTCAATGACCGGTGCACTGTTATCCTGAGCCCATTCTATCGAACTGTCCACTCGTATATAGGTATCAAAAACATATGCAGCCTGAATTTCATTCAAGGTTTCCAGCGTTTGCTTGAAATAGTTCTTTCTTGTATCAACTTTTGTTAAAAGTATTCCTAAAACATCCAGATCCGGTGCGATCTGCTTCACTTCGTTTAGAAAATCAAACATATTTGCCAGGCCGAACATCCCCCATGGACTGGCTTCCACCGGTATGATGATACGGTCAGATGCACAGAGTATATTCATCACCCATCCGCCAAGCGTCGGCGGTGCATCGATTAGAATATAATCATAAAAATCAGATTCTTTGATTTTTTGCAGACATTTTTTGAGAATAAACTCTCTCTGCCATTTCGTAAACAGCTCATACTCAATCGAACTCATCAACGTAGATGACGGAATCAAATCCAGATTCTCATAAGGAGTATGTACTACAAAATCTGTCAAATCCTGCTGTTTCCCTATTGCATGGTACAAATTCTTTTCTCCGGAGGCCTGCTCCAGAACCCAATCCTCAGAAAAAAAAGACAATGACAGATTTAACTGCATATCTCCATCAATCAACAGCACTTTTTTCCCTGCACGGGCCATAGCTGCACCGAGATTTGAACAGGTTGTCGATTTTCCACTTCCACCTTTATTATTTGTAAAGCAGATTACTTTTGTCTTGCCCATCGAATACTAACCTCTCGTTTATATCGAATTTTTAGTATCTTTACAGATACCAGCATAATTACCTATTATTTTTTTATTATACGAGAAAAGAATAGCATTTTCAACGTAAAAACAAATTCCCACTGCGCAGTAATTTAACTTATATGCTGCATTTTGTCAAAAATCTGAACTTCGACTTGACAGAACGAAATTTTTCCATGATAATGCAATTTGCAAATGATTTGCATTTTTTTGATGTGAGGTGTATTTTATGTTCGATATATTACAAGATACTTTTTTAGATAGTGTAAAACTATTACCATTTTTATTTATCACGTATCTGGCCATGGAGCTCCTTGAGCATCATTCCAGTGCATCCATGAATGAAAAAATAAAGAAAGCCGGTCGCTTAGGCCCTGTCTGGGGCGGAATCCTTGGCATCGTTCCGCAATGTGGTTTCTCTGCGGCAGCCTCCAGCCTCTATGCGGGCGGAGTAATTTCAGTCGGAACACTTTTGGCAATTTTTTTATCTACTTCCGATGAAATGTTTCCAATCATGGTATCCAATGCAGTGCCTTTTACCACGATCTTTCATATTTTGCTTTGCAAATGCGGCATTGCAATTTTATCAGGACTTGCCGTAAACTACGCAAACAAAAAAATATTCCGCGGTCGAATCCATCGCATGCATATTCATGAACTATGCGAAAGCGAAGACTGCCACTGCGAAGACGGTCCCTATCTATCAGCCTTCAAACATACGGTCAAAATATACATCTACATATTTTTAATAACATTTTCCGTAAGCATCCTGATGGAAACAATCGGTGAGGCACAGATCTCACAGCTATTCTCCGGACTTCCGGTAATTGGTCAAATGGCAGCAGCCCTGATTGGATTGATTCCAAACTGTGCTTCATCCGTTCTCATCACACAATTATATCTCAGCGATGTGATCAGTGCAGGCACAATGATGGCCGGCCTCCTCGTAAACGCCGGAGTCGGACTCCTCATTCTCTTCCGCATGAACCATGACCGCTCCAAAGACTTAAAAATACTCGGCGTACTCTACGTACTCGGTGTATTCTGGGGCGTATTAATTGATCTCGTCGGAATCGTATTCTAGGCTTACAGGCAAACTACTTACGAACTTTATAAGCTCTGCATAAGCTTGCAAGCAAATATTTCTTTGCGTTCATTTTAGACTGCTTACGAACTTTATAAGCTCT
>JAUNCI010000016.1 GCA_030526665.1 Eubacteriales bacterium | reverse complement strand
AGAAATAACCGTTCAGAATAAGTGAAAAAGGAGTCATTTGAATGTTTGAATATCAGGATTATTTACGGGAATTTGACATTATTACATTTGATGAATGTGAAGATATTTATCATCGATTGAGAGAAAGTATAGATCGAAATGATGAGGATGAGATTGAATTATTTCAGGATTTATTAGAAAGAATTATGGATTATGCATCCATTCGCAGCAGATGGTTTTCCGTCATGTCCAGGAATAAGAGAATGGAAGAAGACGAAGGACGCACAATCATACATAATTCTGTAATTCGTGGATTTAATATCTTGGCTCGTTATCAGGAGTCAAAAGGTACAGATAACTCCTGGAGAGATGATCTGGGCGAGGATATACGTCGAAAACGAATTGGAGATTTCGCATGTTATATCGCATTTATGTATGGAATCAATGGGAGATAACAGTCTTTTGATTCCATGGACCTTTATAGTAAAAATAGATAGACAGTGCTGTGGCAATTGACCATCCGAATGGCCATGCCATCCAGATTCCTGTAGAACCCAGAGAGGTTTTGGCGAAAAGAATTGCCAGCACAACTCGTAAAATCAAATCCGTAAAGGTGTCAATCATGAAGTACTTCATTAACTGTGCACCTTTTAGAACACCGTCTGCCACTAATTTTGAGGCAACGACAAAGTAGAATGGTGCCAGAATTTTCAGGAATATTACACCTGTTTTCATTGCATCGGCAGTAGGATCTGTCATAAAAGCACGAATGAGCAGGTCGCCTTTGAAAAAGTACAAAATTAGAATCGGAACGCACAGCAGCCATACCATTTTTATGCCGGCACGAAAGCCTTCACGCACACGCTTTAACTGTTTGGCACCGATGTTTTGCGAGGTATAATTGGAAACACCATTACTCAGCGTGGTCAGTGCGGTAATAAACAGATTGTTTAATTTTACGGAAGCAGCATAGCCTGCAATAACGCCGGCTCCAAATTGATTGATGACACTTTGAATAATGATATTTCCGATGGAAATAAAACTCTGCTGCAGAATACTCGGAATTGCAATCTGGGAAATCTGTTTCAGGATGGAAAAAGAAAAAAGCGGAGGCTTTTTGCTGCATGAAATCATTCGAAGATTTCGCCAAACCACCCAGAGGGAAGTAACACAGCTGATTCCCTGGCAGATCAATGTTGCCCAGCCAACGCCGGCAACGCCCATTTTCAAAACTGCCACGAAATAGATATCCATGAAAATATTTGCGACTGAAGAGCATGCCAAAAACATAAATGGTGTTTTGGAATCTCCAAGTGCTGAGAAAATACCGGTTGCGATGTTATAAAACATGACGAACGGAAAACCTGCGGTATAAATCAGCAGATAAACTTTGGAATCAGAAAAAATATTGTCCGGTGTATTAATCAGATGCAGCAAATTGCCGGAAAAAAGCAATCCGAAAGCGACCAGTATTGCACAGAGAATACCGGAGGCAATGATGGTAGTTGAAATCGTAGTTTTCAGATTGATATAGTCTTTTGCTCCATAATAAAAGCTTACGATAATGGAACAGCCGATGTTGCATCCGAAACTAAATGCCAGATAAATCAAGGTGATTTCATAGCTGTTGCCTACGGCAGCCAGTGCATTTTCTCCGATGAAACGGCCTGCAATTAAACTGTCTGCGATGTTGTAAAGTTGTTGAAATATGATACTTCCAAACAGTGGAAGGCAAAAAGCCCAGAGAACCGAAGAAGGATTTCCAACTGTAAGGTCAATCATTTTTTTGTTGCTCATAATAAATTCCTCCAATGAAGACTACGATTGAATAATATACTTTCCGAATAAAGATTATGATAAAACCAACCATATTAGTTATACTCCTATTTGAAAAATATGCAAATGAATAATTGTATTTTTTTCAGTACGTGAATATGGTACAATGAGAAAAGAATGCGAATCTCGTATGAGATGAAATCATAGAGAAGGAGAAGAACATTGGAAAATATCGGAACTATCATAAAGGAAATACTGCCGTGGCTGTCAGTATTGTTTTTAATCATCGTATTTCTGGGATTACAGCTGACACAGGAAAAAAGACCGGGAAAAAGATATACCTCAATAGGAGTAATTGTTGGAGCGGTTGTCGGAGCAGGTATCTATGCAACACATCTTGTTCGCCTTGGCATCTGTTTCCCAATCTGTGTTGCAATCGGACTTCTGGTAGGGGCTTTTATCAAAGCGAAAGAATAGATATAGGGTATATAGAAAAAGTTATATAGAAGAAGCCAGAAGAAATAAGTTAAATAGTATAAGAAAAATATAAGTATAAACAAAACAGGTCGGCGTTTATGAATCAAATTCGCAATCACAAATTTGAAAGCATAAATGCCGACCTCTTTATTTATTATAGAAGCTAAATTCTTTATTCATTTATATCTTTAATTCTATAATATGTGCATTACTGTTCTATGTATTTACTGCCAGAATTCTTTGTTTCCGGTAGCCTGGTTCAGAACGGCTCTCATTTCCATCATTGAAGTATAGTTCGGAAGTGAGAAGATAGGATATTTTTCCTGTTTGAGCAGTTCCAGTAATTTGTTGTAATCGGTTACGACTTCCTGGAGATCATCACCTGCACCGGCTTTTCTAAGTCGGTCAGAGAGTTCTTTGGCACAGTCGCCGCCTACATAAATTTTCTTTACATGTGGATTGGTACAGATTTTTTCATAATCGGTATCCTCGATCCAGGAAATGTCGTGTCCGTCACCGGTACGGTTGTTCAGATGAAGTACCAGAGTGAAATCTTCATCGAAGCTTGTCAGGTATGAGAATGCCTGATTACAGCCTGCAGGATTTTTTACCAAAATCATCTGTAGCTGATTGCCATTCAAATCGAAAGTTTCCAAACGACCGAATGCAGAACGTACGCTGGAGAGGGAGTCGATCGCTTCCTGAGTCGGGAGTTCCATAGCAATGTTGGCTGCGATAGCAGCAGCTGCATTGTAGACATTGTATACAGCAGGAAGTGCAACACGTACTTCCTGAACTTTATCCTGAACTTTAACGTGGATAAGACTTCCTTTGGAAGTGATTTTGTCAATGGAAGTAACGGATACATCCGGAGTCTGACGTTTGTGACCACATTTTTTGCAGCGAAATCCACCCAGATGTGCATAAATATGATAATCATATTCATATTCGCCGCCGCATTTCGGGCATACACCTGCATCTGAAAGATCAATATTTCCCTGTACACCTACAGTGGAATCCAGTCCGTACCATACCACTTTGTTTGGAACATTGAGTGCAAGAGAAGCGGATAATGGTTCTTCTGCATTGAGAACGAGAGTTGACTTAGGACTGCGTTCGATACCGGTACGAACCTCTTTCAGTGTGTTCTGAACACCACCGTAGCGGTCTACCTGATCGCTGAACAGGTTTGTAACAACGATGGCTTTCGGATTGATAAACGGAACGAGCTGTTTGAGAGCTGCTTCGTCACATTCAAGAACAGCATAGTGTGTTTTCGGTTTTCCGGTCCAGGTCGCATTGCAGATCAAATCAGATGCGATACCGTGAAGCAGATTGGCACCGGATTTATTCAGAAGACATACATGTCCGCCGCTTGTCAGGGAATGTTCGATCATGTTGCAGCTGGTTGTTTTACCATTTGTTCCTGTTACAACAACAATTTCCATTCCGTCGGATACTTTACATAGAATATTTTTGGATACTTTCATAGCAACGATTCCCGGAATGGCTGTGCCGCCGCGACCGGTTTTACGAAGCACGAAACGCGTGAATTTACACGCTGCAACAGACAATACAGTCTGTACTATATTTGGTTTTTTCATAACAATCTCCATTCTGCTGCCGATGGGCAGCTGATCTACATAATTCTTTAATAGATAATAAAAAATTTCATTATACCGCTAGATATTTTAACACTTGAAAAGCCTGTTGAAAAGTATTTTTCACGGTGAAATGGGATATCTGAACAAGATTAATCATTTTCAAGTGATATTTCAGATACAAATTTGTCTATTGACGGGTATTGTTATTCATATTATAATGCTTCATTATCAATAATGTTATTCGGCATAAAAGCAAGGGCGCTTTGAAGAAATTCAAAGTGCCCTTTTTTTCGTCCTTTTATACCTGTAAACGCTTTGGGCTATATTGAACAGTTACTTTTGTTTCTATGTTTCAAAAGGAGGTTTTTATGGCAGCTTTTGATAAAATTGAATGTGGGTTGTCCGGTGTGGATGAGGCATTGGATTATATTCGTCTGGGGGATAATGTAGTCTGGCAGGTAAATGACATTCGGGAATTTAAATATTTTGCGGAACGTTTTGCCAGACAGGCGGTGAAAGATCAGAGAAATGTGATATACATTCGTTTCGCTCAGCATGAACCGGTGTTGGAAGATTTAACCGGGATAAAGGTGTGCAAATTCAATCCGGATGAAGGATTTGAATCCTTCACGGTAAAGATTCATGAGGAGATAACCAGACAGGGGCGCGATGCGTTTTATGTGTTTGACTGCCTGTCTGAATTACAGTCTGTATGGTATACGGATTTGATGATGGGAAATTTTTTCCGCGTTACCTGTCCATATCTGTTTGAACTGGATACGGTGGCTTATTTTCCTGTGCTAAGAGGCAGACATTCTTTTGATGCAATGAAGAGAATTCGAGATACGACGCAGCTTCTTTTGGATGTGTATTCCGGTGATCGCTATCTGTACCTGCATCCTTTGAAAGTCTGGAAACGAACCTCCGAGAAGATGTTTTTGCCGCATCAGTGTGAAAAAGAAACCGGAGAAGTGCATTTTGTTGAAAATGGAGTGGATTTCAACCGTTATTATCAGATAATCCAGAAATTTAAAGAAAAAAGTGAAGACCAGAAAATTGACAGTTATGATCGATTTTTTAATACAGCAAAATTAAAACATTCTATGGGAATATTTTCAGAAAATGATGAGAATCAGATCATCGACAGTACGATGACGAAAGATCCTAGATTGAAAACACTGGTGAAACGATATTTCAAGCCGGAGGATTATTTTGCACTTCGAGATCGAATGGTGGGAAGTGGCGCCATAGGTGGAAAAGCCTGTGGAATGCTTCTTTCCCGTAAAATTTCTGAAACGGAAATTCCGGAATTTGCAGAACACAGCGAAGCACATGATTCTTTTTATATTGGATCGGATGTGTTTTATACCTATATTGTTGCAAACGGAAACTGGAATTTAAGAATCAAACAAAGAACGGAAGAAGGATACTTTGCATATGCCGGAGAGTTAAAAGAAAAACTGGAAACCGGTATTTTTCCGGATAATATCAAAGAGCAGTTTCTCAATATACTGGAATATTATGGTCAAAGCTGCTTTATTGTGCGATCTTCCAGCTTTTTGGAAGATGGATTTGGAAATGCGTTTGCAGGAAAATATGAATCGGTATTTTGCGTAAATAGGGGAAATCCGGAAGAACGATTGGAAGCATTTATGCAGGCAGTCAGAACGGTCTATGCAAGTACGATGGATTACTCGGCATTGGAATATCGCCGCAGACGTGGACTGGATAAGCTGGATGAGCAGATGGCTATTTTGGTTCAGCGCGTATCGGGATCATACTATGGAGATTTTTATATGCCGGGTGCCGCTGGCGTTGGATATAGTCATAGTGCGTACAAAATGTTTAAGGAAATGGATCCGGAAGCCGGAATGCTCAGGCTTGTTATTGGTCTGGGCACAAAAGCCGTAGATCGAACTAAGGAAGATTATCCGAGATTATGTTCGCTGGATCGGCCGGCAGCCACTATTTATACCACGACAGAACAAAAACATAAATATTCGCAGAGGTATATCGATGTACTGGATTGCAGACAGAATAAGTACAGAGAAATTCATATGACACAGCTGTTGGAAGTATTTCCGGACTGGTATAAACGAATGGTTCTCGAGCATGATATGGATGCAGAGTATCGTTTGCGTGAAAGCGGACTGCGAAAAGATGTCTGGTTTGTAAGTTGTCAGAAATTGCTTGAAACAAAAGAATTTACAGATCTGATGCAGAAAATATTGAAGACGCTGGATGCTGTGTATGAGAATCCGGTTGACATTGAATATGCAATTAACATGGACAAAACAGGAGATTTTGTTGTGAACCTCCTGCAATGTCGTCCGTTATATATTGGAAAAGAAGGGGAAAAAGCAAGTCCCAAGATATTTGAACCGGATAGTATATTTATGGAATTAAAGGAATCCTCGATGGGTTATTCAGGAAAAACACCAATCGATGTTGTGATTCAGATCGATCCTGTCCTTTATTATAATTATCCATACGCAAAAAAATATGATGTAGCTGCGGCAGTTGGAAAAATTAATCGATATTATGCAAACAGCAACAAACATATCATGCTGCTTTCTCCGGGGCGAATCGGAACTTCATCTCCGGAGCTCGGTGTGCCGGTTGCGTTTGGAGATATTTCTAATTTTAGTGAAATTTGTGAATTATCGGATTCACGTGCCGGTTATATGCCGGAATTAAGTTATGGAAGTCATATGTTCCAGGATCTGGTGGAAGCGGAAATTCGCTATCATGCGGTTTACAACAATGCCAAAACGATTCGTTACAACGAAGAATATCTAAAAGAGGAAAAAGATATTTATTTGGATATTTGCGGAGAAACCTATCCACAATTTGAATCAATGATACGGGTGTACGAAGTGGAAAATTTGTATAGCTGGCTGGATGCTGTGAAAAATCATATGATTTGTGGAAAAAAGAAATAAGTAGAAATACGTGACGATGAAAAGTCTTTTTGTCAGGCATATAAGACTTAATGCAGAAATACATTTACGAGATTTAGGAGGCAGATATGGATATCTTGCATATGGATAAACCGCATGAAGAATGCGGCGTAGTTGGTGTGTGGAGCGATGAAATGCATGCGTCGGAGCTTTTGTATTATGGGTTGATTGCTCTTCAGCATAGAGGTCAGGAATCGGCAGGAATCGTTGTATGTGATACGAAAGGTCCGCTGGGAAATATCAGTACCGAAAAAGGAATGGGGCTGGTCAGTGAAATTTTTTCTTCGGAAAAACTACATGGTATGCAGGGCAATATCGGAATCGGTCATGTGCGATATTCAACGACCGGTATTAGTCAGGTGCAAAATGCACAGCCTGTTTTTCTGAATTATATGAAGGGAACGCTGGCGCTTGCACATAATGGAAATATTACGAACACAGCAGAAATTCAGAAAGGTCTGCAGGAAAATGGTGCGATTTTTTCCGGCACCACAGATTCGGAAATTATAGCATACAAAATTGCTCTGGAACGGATTACAAGCAATTCAGTCGAGGAGGCTGTGATCTCTGTTTCAAAAGAATTAAAGGGCGGCTATGCACTTCTGATTCTGAGTCCACAGAAACTGGTAGGAGTCAGAGATCCGCTGGGATTAAAGCCATTATGCCTCGGCAAAAAAGAGAATACCTATCTGCTGGCATCTGAAAGTGCGGCAATCGTGGCAATGGGCGGCGAATTTATCCGAGACATTGAGCCGGGAGAGGTGATTACAATTACGGAAGAAGGTATTCATTCTGACTATAGCCTTCGTCAGGAAAAAAGAGCACATTGTATATTCGAATACATCTATTTTGCCCGTCAGGATTCCATGATTGACGGCATCAAGGTGTACGATGCCCGAATTAAAGGCGGAAAGGCAATGGCGAGACGTTATCCGGTAGAGGCCGATGTTGTGACGGGAGTACCGGAATCCGGTCTGCCGGCAGCTATGGGTTACTCTGAAGAATCCGGTATCCCGTTTAAACTTGCATTTCACAAAAATAGTTATATCGGGCGCACCTTTATCAAGCCGTCGCAGGATGAGAGAGTATCCGCGGTTCATATGAAACTTAGCATTCTCGAAAGTGTGGTAAAAGGAAAAAGAATTGTTTTGATCGATGATTCGATCGTTCGAGGAACAACCATCGCAAATTTGATCAAGATGATGAGAAAAGCAGGTGCTCTGGAAGTGCATGTTCGTATCAGCTCCCCGCCATTTTTGTATCCGTGTTTCTATGGAACCGATGTGCCGGACAATCAGCAGCTGATCGCGAATTCTTTTTCAACAGAGGAAATCTGCAGACGTATCGGTGCAGATTCGCTGGAATATATGCATCTGGAAGACCTAAGCGAAATGACCGGAGATCTGCCGCTTTGCAAAGCCTGTTTTGATGAGCAATATCCGATTTAATCCGATATAATTCTGGGATTTAACTTGGATTTAAAGAGAGTCTTTTCAAGGTTCGTATTGAAAACTCATATTCAAGATTCATGTAAAAAAAAGATATTGTATTAATTTTCTGGAGGAAAAAGCAATGAGTATAGACCAAAAGATTCGAAAAATAGTTCTGGAAGATGGAAGTGTTTATTCCGGAACCGGATTTGGGTCATTCAGCAACAAAAAAGTGGAAATTGTATTTAATACGTCGATGGTAGGGTATCAGGAAATCATCTCAGATCCTTCGTACACAGATCAGATGGTAGTCATGACCTATCCGCTGATTGGAAATTATGGAATCTGTGATGAAGACTATGAGACAGAAATTCCTACCATTTCCGGATTAATCGTGAGAGAAAATTGCAATACGCCGTCGAATTTCCGTACGACACATACGCTCGAAGAAATTATGAAAAAGTATGATATTGTCGGAGTTGAGGGAATTGACACGAGAAAATTGGCGCGTCATATCCGCGATTTCGGAAGCTGTAAAGCCTTTATCGTTTCGGAAGATTATGATTTGGAAGCTGCAAAAAAAGAATTGCAGGAGTGGATACCACGCACGGATGCAGTTGCAAGAGTCAGTACAAAGACAATTTATGAATTTACGGAAGAGGCGGATGCACAAACAAATGCAGAGATGAAAAACAAACCGTATCATGTTGTTGCGATTGACTGTGGTATCAAGAAAAATATTCTGCGTGAGATGAAAAAAAGAGGTTTGCGTGTAACAGTTGTTCCCTGGGATACTTCTGCACAGAAAATTCAGGAGTTACAGCCGGATGGAATTTTTATTTCCAATGGACCGGGAGACCCGACCGATGTAGAAACAACGATACAGACAATTCGAGAAAGTATCGGTAAATGTCCGATATTTGGGATTTGTCTTGGCCATCAGATTATTTCTCTTGCATATGGAGCAAAGACATACAAGCTTAAATTTGGACATCGTGGAGGAAATCATCCTGTCAAAAATCTGCGTACGGATAAAGTTGAAATCACATCGCAGAATCATTCCTATGCAGTGAATGAGGAAAGTCTGAGCAATACACTATTAGAGGCAACGCATCGCAATTTGCTGGATCAAACAATTGAAGGAGTTGCTTGTGAGAAGGACTTTGTATTTTCGGTGCAGTATCATCCGGAAAGTGCGCCGGGACCACAGGATAGTTCTTATCTTTTTGATATTTTTATAGAAAATATGAAACGTTGGACAACAGAGCATACTGCGGACAAAATATCAGGGTCTGAATTAGATAGTGCGTCGTATTTTACAAGTAGTCAGAAGCAGGGAGGTGAACAGTAATGCCAAAAAGAGAAGATATAAAAAAAGTACTGGTTATCGGATCCGGACCGATCGTCATTGGTCAGGCTGCGGAATTTGATTATGCAGGCACACAGGCATGTCTGGCTCTTCGTGAAGAAGGTTATACGGTTATTTTGTGTAATTCCAATCCGGCAACAATTATGACGGATGAATCGATTGCAGATAAAATATATATGGAACCGCTGACACTGGAATTTATTGCCCGTGTGATACGAATGGAAAGACCGGACGCAATTTTACCCGGAATCGGAGGGCAGACAGGCTTAAACCTGGCTATGCAGCTGGAGAAAAAAGGCGTTTTACGAGAGTGTAATGTGGAACTTCTCGGAACAAAAATAGAGAGTATTGAACGTGCCGAGGACCGTGAAATGTTTAAGGAACTCTGTATTGAACTTGGAGAACCGGTGCTTCCGTCTGAAATTGCCAACAGTATGGAAGAGGGTATGGAAGCAGCGAAAAATATCGGTTATCCGCTTGTCGTACGTCCTGCATTTACGTTAGGAGGAACCGGGGGCGGCTTTGCGGAGAACGAAGAAGAATTCTGCGAAATTATGAAAAACGCGATGGCATTATCTCCGGTGCATCAGGTACTGATTGAAAAAAGTGTCAAGGGCTACAAAGAAATCGAATATGAGGTAATGCGTGATGCGAACGATACCGCTATCACCATTTGTAACATGGAGAATATCGACCCGGTAGGAATTCATACGGGAGATTCTATCGTTGTCTGCCCTTCTCAGACACTCACAAATAAGGAATATCATATGCTTCGTGACAGTGCACTGAAAATCATTCGTGCACTGAAAATTGAAGGAGGATGTAATGTACAGTTTGCGTTGGATCCGAAATCATTTCAGTATTATCTGATTGAGGTAAATCCACGAGTTTCCAGATCTTCGGCACTTGCATCCAAAGCCAGCGGCTACCCGATTGCCAGAGTATCTGCAAAAATCAGTGTTGGTATGCGTCTGGATGAGATTATGATCGCCAATACTCTTGCTTCTTTCGAACCGGCACTGGACTACGTTGTATCAAAGATGCCGCGTTTTCCATTTGATAAATTCAATGATGCAAACAATAGTCTGGGAACGCAGATGAAAGCTACCGGAGAAGTCATGAGTATCGGACGAACCGTTGAGGAGAGTCTGTTAAAGGCCGTTCGTTCTCTGGAAATTGGTGTATATCATCTGCACCACAAAAAGTTTGATGATGTTTTGACGACAGAGTTAGAGGAATACATCAAAATAGGTACGGATGACCGAATCTATGCAATGATGGAACTTTTGCGCCGTGAAGTTTCGGGAACGAAGCTGGCTTCTCTTACCGGAATCGATCCGTTTTTTATTGAAAAAATGAAGTCTATCGTGCAGCAGGAGCGTATCACCGCAGCCGATCCGGGGAATATTGAAGTATTGAAATCAGCAAAGAAACTCGGATTTTCCGATCGCGAAATTGCGGAACTCTGGAATATGACACAGCGAGAAGTGTTTGATCTTCGAAAAAAAGCAAGGATCTTCCCTGTTTACAAAATGATTGACACTTGTGCATCCGAATTTGAAAGCTACATACCGTATTTTTATTCCACTTACGAAGAGGAAAATGAATCCATTATTTCCGACCGCAAAAAAATCATCGTGCTGGGATCCGGTCCGATTCGTATCGGACAGGGAGTGGAATTTGACTATTCGACCGTTCATGCGGTAAAGACCATCAAAGAGGCCGGCTATGAGGCAATCATTATAAATAACAACCCGGAAACAGTATCCACGGACTATACAACTTCAGACAAATTGTATTTTGAACCACTCTGCGTGGAGGATGTAATCAATATCGTTGAGATGGAACAGCCGGAAGGCGTCATTGCAATTTTGGGAGGGCAGACGGCCATTAACCTGGCTGATCCTCTGAAAGAATATGGTGTAAAAATTATCGGAACAGATTGTGCAGCCATTGACCGTGCAGAAAACAGAGATTCTTTCGAAAAATTATTGGAAGAGCTGAGCATTCCACAGCCAAAAGGTGTGGCGGTAACCAGCATCGAGGATGGAGTGAAAGCAGCTGCAGAGATAGGCTATCCCGTTCTGGTACGTCCAAGCTTCGTTCTGGGTGGAAGAGCGATGCAGATCGTTTCCAAGGAAAAAGATATGCGTCATTATCTGAAAACGGCGGTAGAAGTAGATATCGATAAACCGGTTCTGGTTGACCGTTATATCCGAGGCAAAGAGGTAGAAGTGGATGCGATCTGTGACGGCAGAGATGTATTTGTTCCGGGAATTATGGAACTGGTAGAACGTACCGGTGTGCATTCCGGAGACTCTATCAGTGTCTATCCTCCGTACAGTATTTCCAATAAAGTCAAAGGTACTATCTTGCAATACACGAAAAAACTGGGGCTGGGTATTGGCATTGTCGGACTGTATAATATTCAGTTTATCGTGGATGAGAATGATGAAGTGTTCATAATTGAGGTAAATCCAAGATCCTCACGAACAGTGCCATTTCTCTCAAAAGCAACAGGTTATCCGCTTGCAGATATCGCAACGCTGGCAATCCTTGGAATCTCTTTGAAGGAACAGGGCATTTTTGAATTATACCCGGAAGAAAGAACACGCTGGTGTGTAAAAGCACCTGCATTCTCCTTTGCAAAATTGAAGGGGATGGATGCCTACTTATCGCCGGAAATGAAATCAACAGGGGAAGCCATCGGGTATGATGAAACACTTCCAAGAGCAATGTATAAAGCACTTCTGGCGTCCGGAATCAAACTGCAAAATTATGGAACGGTATTATTTACACTGGCAGACGAAGACAAAGAGGAATGTCTGCCTCTGGTAAAACGCTTTTACGAGATGGGCTTCAACATCGAGGCCACCACAGTAACAGCGGAATTCTTGAAAAACCATGGATTCAAAGTACGACTCCGCCATAAATTAAGCGAGGGAAGTCAGGAAGTTCTGGACACCATACGCTCCGGATACGTCAGCTATGTGATCAATACCAGAGCCATCCTTTCCGGCGTTCACTATGGAGATGGAGAAGCAATCCGACGCTGCGCAATCGAGAACAATGTGACAATGTTTACCTCTCTTGATACGGTAAAAGTATTCCTGGATGTCCTGGAAGAACTGACCATCAAAGTCTCCACGATATTCTAGAAAAGAAGAGAATTGTACGGATTTAAATACAATTCAAGCCTTGACAATCATTCGTGAAAGTATTATATTATGCCACATAAAAGCAAAGGCGCTTTGAAGAGTAGATCTTCGAAGCGCTTTTTTCGTTTCATGGAAACTCTGTTTTCTGTGATAAAAGTTATCCGCAAGGACGCGAAATTAAAATTTATACTGTGGAAATTATTTAAGCAAAGGCGCTTTGAACATCTTGTTCAAAGTGCCTTTTTTAGTATATGAAAGACGGATACATAAAAAATTTAAATAATAAATTTCGCAGTTTATCTTAAGGAGGAATAAGTTATGAATATGTCAGTACCTGAAACGTATGGAAGTCTCGTATTTAACGACAAGGTGATGCGAGAAAAACTCCCAAAGGATATTTACAAGGCACTTCGCAAAACAATTGATCAGAATACACACCTTGAAGTAAATGTAGCAAATGCAGTAGCAGTTGCTATGAAGGAATGGGCGGTTGATCACGGTGCTACACATTTTACACATTGGTTCCAGCCTATGACAGGATTTACTGCTGAAAAACATGACAGCTTCATTTCACCGGTAGGAAATGGTGAAGTGATTATGGATTTTTCAGGAAAGGAACTTGTAAAAGGAGAACCGGATGCATCCAGCTTCCCGTCAGGCGGACTGAGAGCTACTTTTGAAGCCAGAGGATATACAGCATGGGATCCTACATCTCCTGCATTTATCAAAGACGGAACACTTTGTATTCCAACTGCATTCTGTTCCTACAGCGGAGAAGCACTTGACAAAAAAACACCGCTTCTGAGATCCATGGAAGCACTGAACAAAGAAGCTGTAAAAGTACTTCATCTTCTCGGAAATACAGAAGTAAAAAATGTTCTTACAACAGTAGGACCTGAACAGGAATACTTCCTGATCGACAAAGAAGATTTCAAACAGAGACGAGATCTGATTTTCACAGGAAGAACACTTCTCGGACATATGCCTCCGAAAGGACAGGAAATGGAGGATCATTATTTTGGATCACTCAGACCGAGAGTAGCAGCATACATGCATGATCTGGACGAAGAACTTTGGAAACTGGGGATTCCGGCAAAGACAAAACATAATGAAGTTGCTCCTTGCCAGCATGAACTTGCACCGGTATTTGATACCACAAACGTTGCAGTTGATCACAATCAGCTGACAATGGAAATTATGAAAAAAGTGGCAGACAAACATGGATTTGTGTGTCTCCTTCATGAAAAACCATTCGATGGCATCAATGGTTCCGGAAAACATAACAACTGGTCAATGACAACCGATACAGGTGTCAACCTTCTGGATCCGGGCAAGACACCGGCTGAAAATGTTCAGTTCCTTGTATTCCTCGCATCCGTAATTGCAGCAGTTGATGATTATGCAGATTTGATGAGACTTTCCGTTGCAACAGCAGGAAACGATCACAGACTTGGAGCAAACGAAGCTCCACCGGCTATTATTTCTATCTTCCTCGGAGATGAACTTACCGGTGTCATTGAATCTATCGAAAATGATACTTTATTTGGAAAATCACAAAAAGTAGAAATGGAAACAGGAGCTACCGTGCTTCCACATTTCTTCAAAGATACAACAGATAGAAATAGAACTTCACCATTTGCATTTACCGGAAATAAATTCGAATTCAGATCTCTTGGTTCTTCCTTATCTGTATCCGGACCAAACGTAATCCTGAATACAGCGGTTGCTGAAAAACTCAGCGAATTTTATGAGGCATTAAAAGATGTTCCTGCAGAAGAGATTGCAGATAAAGCTCATGATTATATCAAGAAAATGATCGTTGAACACAAACGTGTCATTTTCAACGGAAATGGTTATACAGACGAATGGGTAGAAGAAGCTGAGAAGAGAGGCTTATACAATTACCGAACAACTCCGGATGTTCTTCCTGTATTTATTGCAGAAAAAAATAAATCACTGTTCCAGAAACATCATATTTTCACAGAATCTGAGATCGATTCCAGATATGAAATTCTTCTGGAAGATTATTGCAAAACGATTCATATCGAAGCAAGAACGCTTGAGGATATGGTAAGTCATCAGTTCCTTCCGGCAGTTGCAGAAGCAATTGACAAGATTGCAACACTTGCATTGAAGAAAAAACAGCTTTCCGAAAGCCTTACATGCAAGACGGAAAAAACATACATCGAACAGCTTTCTGAAAAATACGATCAGATCTATGAACTGCTTCAGGTATTAAGAGCAGATACAGATAAAGCAGAAGGAATTGAAGAATCTCAGAAAATGGCAGATTTCTATAAAGATGTAGTAATCAAAGATATGGAAAACATCAGAGCGATTGCGGATGAAGTAGAAGCGGATCTTCCGGAAGACGTCATCCCATATCCGACATATGCAAAGATGTTGTTCTATGTATAAAAAAGATTCGAATACACATATAGGATTGTGAATCGTATCTTACAAAAGCTCATAACAGTTGAAGTTCTACTTTAACTGAGATGAATACATAATTCTTTACGCAAAGGCGCGTTTTCCACGATTCGTGGGAGGCGTGCCTTAAAAAAAGTAAAGAAGGAAAGAGGGGTCTATTATTATGACAAATGAAATTTTCGAAGCGGTCAACGCACAGGTCTTTGGTGTATGGTTCCTGATCGGTGCAGCATTGGTTTTCTGGATGCAGGCCGGATTTGCAATGGTAGAAGCAGGTTTTACCAGAGCAAAAAATACAGGAAATATTCTGATGAAAAATCTGATGGATTTTTGTATCGGAACCGTAACTTTTATTTTAATTGGCTTTAGTCTTCTGTTAGGAGAAGACATGGTTGGTCTTATTGGAAAACCGGGATTTGACATTTTTACGAATTATGCTTCCTTTGATTGGTCAAATTTTGTTTTCAATCTGGTTTTCTGTGCGACCACAGCCACCATCGTTTCAGGTGCTATGGCAGAACGTACTAAATTTCTTTCCTATTGCATTTATTCAGGTGTGATCTCTGCTCTGATATACCCAATTGAAGCACACTGGATCTGGGGTGGCGGATGGCTGTCACAGATGGGATTCCATGATTTTGCAGGTTCTTGTGCCATTCACATGGTTGGTGGTATTTCAGCACTGATCGGAGCAAAAATTCTGGGACCTAGAATTGGAAAATTCCAGACGGATGAAGCAGGAAAAATAAAAAAAGTAAATGCAATCCCTGGACATAATATTTTGATCGGTGCACTTGGAGTATTTATTCTCTGGCTTGGCTGGTATGGATTTAACGGCGCTGCTTGTACAAGCGTAGAACAGCTCGGATCTGTATTTGTAACAACCACAATCGCACCGGCAATCGCAACCGTTGTTTGTATGGTTTTTACATGGATCAAATATGGAAAACCGGATGTTTCCATGTGTTTGAATGCATCACTTGCAGGTCTGGTAGCAATTACAGCACCTTGTGATGTAACAGATGCAGCCGGAGCAATTATCATCGGAGCAGTTGCAGGTCTTCTGGTTTGCTTTGGAGTCTGGTTCCTTGATTATGTATTACATATCGATGATCCGGTTGGTGCCGTTGCAGTACATTGCCTGAACGGTATCTGGGGAACTATTGCAGTTGGTCTTTTTGCAACGAATACAGCTCCTGGATATTCCATCGCAGATGCAAATGGAACAGAACTGGTTGGTTTATTCTATGGCGGCGGATTTAAATTACTTGGTCTTCAGCTGGAAGGCATGTTTGCAGTAATCGCATGGACAGTCGTAACGATTACAATTTGCTTCTACGCAATCAAAGCAATCGTTGGACTTCGTGTAACAGAGGAAGAAGAAATCACAGGTCTGGATCCTACAGAGCATGGTCTTGCAAGTGCATACTCTGGTTTCAGCATCATGGATATCTCCAATACAATGACAATGGACATCAATGAAAACACAAACCTCGGTACAGATGAATACGAAAAAGCAAGCCCTGCAAAAGTTGCTGCAGCAGTTCCGGTAGTCAATCCACTTCCGTCAACAGGTATCAGCAAAGTAGTAATTATCGCAAAATTATCCAAATACGAAAAACTGAAAAGAGCAATGAACTCCTTAGGAGTAACAGGTATGACAGTTACACAGGTTATGGGATGTGGTATCCAGAAAGGTGCCGGAGAAATGTATCGAGGCGTTGAAATGGATGCAACACTTCTTCCAAAAGTGAAAGTAGAAGTCGTTGTCAGCAGCATCCCGGTTCAGGACGTAATCGAAGCTGCAAAGAAAACACTGTATACAGGACATATCGGAGACGGCAAGATCTTTGTATATCCGGTAGAAAGAGTCGTAAAGATCCGTACCGGAGAAGAAAACTTCGAAGCCCTGCAGGATGTTGAGTAAGAAGTAACGTTCATACAATGTTTTGGAAATATTGATTTAAAGCATAAATACATATCGGTGAAGTAACTGAATAGCTCATAAATATCGATGTTAAAAGAGCAGATCTATAAAGTAGATTCAAAAACAGTTACACAAAAATATATACAAAAAGTAGATACATAAATTTAAAAAAGTATCGTCATAAATATTCATGACAAAAAGCACAAATTTGATATGCAAACATTCACTTTGCGATTTTAGCGACTTGCGAAATCCAGTTCATAGAAACACTTAAAATCGAAGCCTTTGCTGAGATTTTAGATAGTGTTTCTCGAACTTAGTTCGCAAGCGCGTTGCAAAGGTTTGCATACAAATTGTGCGTTTGTCATTTGAAATGATTTTGAAACAATTAGAAACAATAGTGATTAACAGAGTGTAAAGAATTAGGAGAGATAAAGAATGTGTTCAATTATGGGATATAAAGGAAAATCCATTTCCTTTGATATATTTAAAGCCGGACTGGAAAAAACACAGTCCCGCGGTCCTGATATGATGAGAATCTGTACATATCAGGATGATGTGATTTTAGGATTCCAGCGTTTATCGATTATGGGGCTTTCCGAAGAAGGAATGCAGCCTTTTGAATTAAATGGAAACGCAGTGGTATGTAATGGTGAAATCTATGGTTTTCGCCCAATCAAAAAGGAATTGGAAAAAGAATACACATTTGTGAGTGAATCAGACTGTGAAATCCTTCTTCCAATGTATGAAAAATACGGCTTGAACATGTTTTATATGCTCGATGCCGAATATGCATGCATTATTTACGATGCAACTAAAGACGAATTAATTGCAGCGAGAGATCCGATTGGAATTCGCCCGCTGTTTTATGGATATACAGAAGCAAAAGAAGTTATTTTTAGCAGTGAAGCAAAGAACCTTGTTGGAATTGTTGAAGAGATAAATGCTTTCCCTCCGGGACATTATTATGCGGATGGTAAATTTGTATGTTACCGCGATATGACAGCGGTTTCAGAATACAAAAAGGATGATTTGGAAAAAATCTGCAAAAACATCCATGACAAACTGGTAGCCGGCATTGAGAAACGTCTGGATGCGGATGCTCCTCTGGGATTCCTTTTAAGCGGAGGATTGGACAGTTCTCTGGTATGTGCGGTTTCCGCAAAGATTTTACAGAAACCGATTCGTACTTTTGCCATTGGCATGAGTACAGATGCCATTGATTTGAAATATGCAAAAGAAGTTGCAGATTATATTCACAGTGAGCATCAGGAAATTATTATTACAAAAGAAGATGTAATCGAAGCACTTCCCGAGGTTATTTCTATCCTCGGTACTTATGATATTACAACCATTCGTGCAAGTATCGGTATGTATCTGATCTGTAAGGCAATTCATCAGACTACGGATGTCAGAGTACTGATGACCGGTGAGATTTCGGACGAATTGTTTGGTTATAAATATACCGATTTTGCACCGAGTGCGGAAGCATTCCAGCAGGAAGTTGCTAAGCGAATTCGCGAATTATATATGTATGATGTACTTCGTGCAGACCGTTGTATCAGCTCTAACTCTATGGAAGCGAGAGTTCCGTTTGGGGATCTGGAATTTGTAGAGTATGTGATGAGCATTGATCCGACTAAGAAAATGAATACATACGGAAAAGGAAAATATCTTCTTCGTCACGCATTTGAGGGAGATTATCTTCCAAATTCGATTTTGATGAGAGAAAAAGCAGCTTTCTCTGATGCAGTTGGTCATTCTATGGTAGACCATCTCAAAGCATATGCAGAGGAATTTTATACAGAAGATGCATTTATAGAAGGCTGTAATAAATACGATTATGCGACACCTTTTACCAAGGAGTCATTATTATACAGAGAGATTTTTGAAAAATATTATCCGGGACAGGCAGAGATGGTTGCTGACTTCTGGATGCCAAACAAAGAATGGGAAGGCTGCAATGTAAATGATCCTTCCGCTCGAGTACTTTCAAACTATGGTGCAAGCGGACTATAAAGCGGGAGGCGAAAAAAATGGTGAAATATGTATTTGTAACCGGCGGTGTGGTTTCCGGTTTGGGAAAAGGAATAACAGCAGCCTCCCTTGGAAGACTTTTAAAATCCAGAGGGTATCATGTTACCATGCAGAAATTTGATCCCTATATCAATGTGGATCCCGGAACCATGAATCCGATTCAGCATGGAGAGGTATTTGTTACGGAAGATGGAACAGAGACTGATCTCGATCTGGGACACTATGAGAGATTTATCAATGAAAATCTGGATTATAACTCCAATGTTACAACAGGAAAGATTTACTGGTCTGTTTTAAATAAAGAACGTCACGGTGATTACGGCGGCGGAACTGTTCAGGTGATTCCGCATATCACAAATGAGATCAAAGATCGCTTTTACAAAGAGAAAGACGCCGACCGTGAGACGATTTCAATTATAGAAATCGGCGGTACGGTTGGCGATATTGAAAGTCAGCCGTTTCTGGAAGCAATCAGACAATTTCAGGCAGAAGTAGGCAGAAAAAATGCAATTATGATTCAAGTAACGCTCATTCCTTATTTGAAGGCATCCGGTGAAATGAAAACAAAGCCTACTCAGATGAGTGTGAAAAGCTTACAGAGTATGGGAATCTGGCCGGATATTCTGGTTTGCAGATCGGATTATCCCGTAGATGACAGTATGAGAGAAAAAATAGCACTGTTTTGTAATGTGCCGAAAAAACATGTACTGCAGAATCTGGATGCAAAATCATTGTACGAAGTTCCGCTAATGATGGAAGAAGAGCAGCTTGCACAGGCAGTTTGCGAATGCCTGGAAATTCCATGTCCAGAGCCGGATCTGACAAAATGGAAACAGATGGTGGAAGATTTTCACAATCCGCAGAATACGGTATCCATAGCAATTGTAGGTAAATATGTTGCCTTGCATGATGCTTATCTGAGTGTAGTAGAAGCATTGAAGCATGGTGGTATTGCAAATAAAACAGAAGTTCAGATCAAATGGGTCGATGCGGAAGATTTGACAGAAGCAAGCGTGGATGAGTATTTGAAGGATGTTCATGGAATTCTGGTACCGGGTGGATTTGGTTCGCGCGGAACAGAAGGAAAAATATTAGCTGCGAAATATGCCAGAGAAAATAATGTTCCTTATTTGGGACTTTGCCTTGGTATGCAGCTTGCAATTGTTGAATTCGCACGAAATGTATGTGGATTAAAAGATGCGGCAAGTATAGAGCTGGTACCGGATACCACAAATCCGGTAATCCATATATTGCCGGATCGTGCAGATATTGAAAATATAGGAGGTACCCTTCGCCTTGGATCATATCCATGTGTTTTAAAAGAAGGAACAAAAGCGGAAGAATTATATGGAACACGAGAAATCAGTGAACGACATAGACATCGCTATGAAGTAAACAACGAGTATCGTGATTTATTCGTCTCAAACGGTATGGTTATCTCCGGAACTTCACCGGATCTCCATATTGTAGAAATGATAGAACTGAAAAACCATTTGTTTTATGTTGCGACACAGGCACACCCGGAATTTAAATCCAGACCGGATATGCCGCATCCGTTATTTAAAGGATTCACACGTGCCGCACTTTATAGAAAAGGAGATACACTTTGATGGATCAATATACATTACAACAAACACAGGAAAGTCCGACATTATATGATGCAAGCTTCGAACATGACAACTGCGGTATCGGAGCAATCGTAAATATACATGGTGAAAAAAGTCATGCCATCGTAAATGATGCATTGAAAATCGTAGAAAATCTGGAACACAGAGCCGGCAAAGATGCGGAAGGGAAAACCGGAGACGGTGTCGGTATTCTTACACAGATCCCACATAAATTTTTTGAAAAAGTATCCGCGAAACTTGGGTTTAGCATTGGAAAAGAGAGAGAATATGCCGCAGGTATGTTTTTCTTTCCACAGGATGAGCTGAAGAGAAATCGTGCGAAAAAAATGTTTGAAATCATCGCACAAAAAGAAGGTTTGACCTTCCTTGGATGGAGAAAGGTTCCGACCGTTGATCACGTTCTCGGACAAAAAGCTTTGGAAAGCTGTCCGGTCATCTATCAGGGATTTCTCAAAAGACCGGCAGGGCTGAAAACAGATCTTGATTTTGACCGTAAACTTTATGTAGTCAGACGAGTATTTGAACAGAGTAACGATAATACCTATGTACCTTCTTTGTCTTGCAGAACAATTGTTTATAAAGGTATGTTCCTGGTAAATCAGCTTCGTACTTTTTTCCTGGATCTGCAGGATGAAAGCTATGAATCTGCAATTGCACTTGTGCATTCCAGATTCTCGACAAATACGAATCCGAGCTGGCTGCGTGCACATCCAAACCGTCTGGTTGTACATAACGGCGAGATCAATACGATCAAAGGTAATGTGGACAAAATGATTGCCAGAGAGGAGACCATGCAGACAACCTGTTTCACAGATGAAGAATTGACAAAAGTTCTTCCGGTTGTTTCACAGGAAGGATCCGACTCCGCAATGCTCGATAATGCATTGGAATTTATGATTATGGGCGGCATGGATCCTGCACTTGCAGCGATGATTCTGATTCCGGAACCATGGGAACACAATGATACGATCTCACAGAAAGAACGTGATTTTTATCAGTATTATGCAACAATGATGGAGCCATGGGATGGACCGGCCTCTATTTTGTTCAGCGACGGAGATGTCTGTGGTGCAATTCTTGATCGAAATGGACTTCGTCCTTCACGTTATTACATCATGGATGACGGAAGATTGATTCTTGCATCCGAAGTCGGTGCAATTGAACTTGATGAGCGTCATATTTTGAAAAAAGAACGTCTTCATCCGGGTAAACTTTTGCTCGTTGATACCACACAGGGAAAAATTATTTCCGATGAAGAATTGAAGGATGTGTATGCAAGTAAAGAACCGTATGGTGAGTGGCTGGATACGAATCTGATCAATCTGAAAGATCTGAAAATTCCGAATGAAAAAGTTCCTTCATATTCTAAAGAGGACCTGACACGTCTTCAGAAAGCTTTTGGCTATTCTTATGAAGACTACAAAGATGAGATTTATCACATGGCACTGACCGGAAGCGAACATATCGGTTCCATGGGTGTAGATACACCGATTGCGGTTTTATCGAAAAAATATCAGCCTTTATTTTTCTATTTTAAACAGCTGTTTGCACAGGTAACCAATCCGCCAATCGATGCGGTTCGTGAAAAAATCGTAACAGCAACAACCATTTACGTCGGTAAAAATGGAGATCTGTTATCGGAAAAACCGGAAAACTGTAATGTGCTGAAAATCAAAAATCCGATTCTGTCAGATTTGGACCTTTTGAAAATTTCGCACTTAAAGAAACCGGGATTGAAGGTTACAAAAGTATCTCTTTGCTATTACAAGAGTACTCCATTGGAAAGAGCATTGGAGCATTTATTCGTTGAAGTGGACCGTGCTTACAAAGATGGTGCCAATATTTTAATTCTGTCCGACAGAGGCGTAGACGAGAATCATGTGGCGATTCCGTCACTGCTCGGTGTTGCCGCAGTTCATAATCATCTCGTTGCAACAAAAAAATGTATGGCAATGTCATTGATTCTGGAATCCGCAGAACCTCGCGAAGTACATCATTTTGCGACACTTCTCGGTTATGGAGCCTGTGCGGTAAATCCTTATCTGGCACATGCCTCTATCGCAGAACTTGTAAATGATGGAATTTTGAACAAAGATTACTATGCTGCAGCTGCAGATTATGATCATGCGATTATTCAGGGAATTGTAAAAATTGCATCCAAAATGGGTATTTCAACAATTCAGTCATATCAGGGCAGCCGTATTTTTGAGGCAGTAGGTATTTCAAAGAGTGTAATTGATAAATATTTTACCGGCACTGTATCCAGAATTGAAGGAATTACCATCGAGGATATTGCAAAAAGTACAGATTTACAGCATTCAAGTGCCTTTGATCCACTTGGCTTAACGACCGATATGACAATTGATTCGATGGGACGTCACAAAAGACGTGCACAGGGGGAAAGTCATAGATACAATCCACAGACGATTCATATGCTTCAGATGTCAACGAGAGAAGGTAGTTATGAGAAATTTAAACAGTATACTGCCATGGTAGATAAGGAAGAAACAGGATACATTCGATCTTTGATTGATTTTGTTTATCCGGAAACAGGAGTACCGCTTGAAGAGGTGGAAAGTGCAGCTGAAATCGTAAAACGTTTCAAAACAGGTGCGATGTCCTATGGTTCTATTTCAGAAGAAGCACATGAAGCGCTTGCAATCGCAATGAATCACTTACATGGGAAATCCAATAGTGGTGAAGGCGGCGAGAGTGATGAGCGTGTAGAAAGTGCAGGCACCAAAAATGATCGTAGTTCGGCAATTAAGCAGGTTGCAAGCGGCCGTTTTGGTGTTACCAGCAGATATTTGATTTCTGCAAAAGAAATTCAGATCAAAATGGCGCAGGGTGCAAAACCTGGTGAGGGCGGACACCTTCCGGGAAATAAAGTATATCCGTGGATCGCGAAAACCAGACATTCCACACCGGGAGTAAGTTTGATTTCTCCACCGCCACATCACGATATTTATTCCATCGAAGACCTGGCACAGCTGATTTACGATTTGAAAAATGCAAATAAAAATGCTCGTATTTCTGTAAAACTGGTATCTGAGGCCGGCGTCGGAACGATTGCAGCCGGTGTAGCCAAGGCTGGTGCACAGGTTGTACTGATTTCCGGTTATGACGGAGGAACCGGCGCAGCTCCGCTCAGTTCTATTCATAATGCCGGACTTCCGTGGGAACTTGGCCTTGCAGAGACACACCAGACACTGATTAAAAATGGTCTTCGTAATCGTGTTGTAATTGAAACAGATGGTAAGCTGATGAGTGGACGTGACGTTGCAATTGCGGCAATTCTGGGAGCAGAAGAATTTGGTTTTGCAACAGCTCCGCTTGTAACACTTGGCTGTGTCATGATGAGAGTCTGCAATCTGGATACCTGTCCAATGGGAATTGCTACACAGAATCCGGAACTTCGCAAAAAGTTCATCGGAAAACCGGAATATGTAGAAAACTTTATGTTATTTATCGCAGAAGAATTGCGTGAATATATGGCAAAACTCGGTGTCAGAAGCATTGATGAACTTGTAGGAAGAACAGATCTTCTGACCAAAAAAGACGGCCTTTGTGAAATTGAGCAGAAGGTGTCTCTGGATAGAATTATTTCTGCACCACGCACGGAAAAATGTGTATTTGATCCGGCATGTGTATATGATTTTGAATTGGAAACCAAGAAAGATGAAATTCTGATGAAACAGGAAAAAGGTCTGAAAGCTGCAATTAAATCAGGCAAAAAATTGGTTGTAAAAGCTGAGGTTTCTAACGTGGATCGTACTTTTGGTACATTGATCGGTGCTGAAGTCACACGTGCACACCATGAAGGACTTGCAGAGGATACCATTACAATTGAATGTAAGGGTGCCGGCGGCCAGAGCTTTGGCGCATTTATTCCGGCAGGTATGACATTAAATCTCACCGGTGACAGCAACGATTATTTTGGAAAAGGCCTTTCCGGTGGAAAATTGATCGTAAAAGCACCAAAAGAAGCTGCCTACGATGCGGAAAATAACATCATTATCGGAAATGTAGCCCTCTACGGAGCAACCTCCGGTGAAGCATACATTGCCGGTATGGCAGGAGAACGTTTCTGTGTCAGAAATTCAGGCGCAAAAACAGTCGTTGAAGGTGTCGGTGAACACGGATGCGAATACATGACCGGCGGCGTAGCGGTTATTATCGGATCTACGGGCAAAAACTTTGCAGCTGGAATGAGCGGCGGTATTGCCTATGTCCTCGATGAAAACAACAGCTTATACAAAAACCTGAACAAAGAAATGGTTTTGATGGAAAAAGTCGAACATAAATCAGATAAAGAAGAATTAAAAACACTTCTTGAAAAACACGTACAGTACACTGGTTCAAAGAAAGCAGAGGTGATTCTCGCAGACTTCAATCAGTATCTTGCGAAATTCAAAAAAATCATTCCGGTCAACTACAAAAAGATGATGCAGTTAACGGAAGATTATATTGAACGAGGAATGAATATCAGAGATGCGCAGATTGAAGCTTTCTACGCATGTGAGAAAGAGGACGAGTAAAACGAAGGAGCATTCTCTTCATATCTTGATTGCATTATATACGCATAGATAAATATTTTTCCGTACAGACAATCTGTACGAAATTGGTTTACAAACCTTTGCAACGCGCTTGCAAACTAAGTTCAAGAAACACTATAAAAAATCTCAGCAAAGGATTCGATTTTAAGTGTTTCTAAAGAACTGGATTTCGCAAGACGCTAAAAACGCAAAGATAATGTTTGTAAACCAACCTGCACAGATTGTCTTGTGTATGAATATATCAATTTGAAAATACGAATTTTTTTGGATATTCAGTATCTAATTTGGAGATGAAAATCTAATCTGGCCATATATTGAGTATCTAAGTACTATGCATGGTTCGAGGAGAATGACGGAAGAAGTAGAAGGAGGATTACCGGAAATGGGGAAACCAACAGGTTTTTTGGAATATGAGAGAAAGGATTCCTACTGTGTCAGTCCACAGGAACGTATCCAAAATTTTGAGGAGTTTCATGAGGGACTGCCGTTGGAAGAACAGCGACTTCAGGGTGCCAGATGCATGGAGTGTGGAGTTCCGTTTTGTCAATCCGGATCTATGATTGCCGGAATGGGTTCCGGATGCCCGCTTCACAATCTGGTTCCGGAGACAAATGAACTGGTGTATCGCGGAAATTGGGAAATGGCTTATCAGAGATTAAGCAAAACACATAGTTTTCCGGAGTTTACGTCGAGAGTATGCCCGGCTCTGTGCGAGGCAGCGTGTACCTGCGGATTTGACGGAGATCCAGTTACAACCAAAGATAATGAACGTGCCATTATAGATTATGCGTACGAGCATGGATTGGTAAAAGAGGAAATTCCAAAAGTTCGTACAGGGAAAACGGTAGCAGTCATCGGAAGCGGTCCTTCAGGGCTTGCGACTGCGCAGTTGTTGAATAAACGTGGACATAGTGTGACCGTATATGAACGCAGTGACAGACCGGGAGGATTGCTCCGCTATGGAATTCCAAATATGAAACTGGATAAGCGTGCAATTGACAGAAGAGTTTCATTAATGGAAAAAGCGGGGATTGTATTTAAATGTTCCGTTGATGTAGGAAAAGATATTGATCCAGAAGAAATAATTGAACAGTATGATCGTGTCGTATTATGCTGTGGCGCATCAAATCCGAGAAACATCAATGTACCGGGAAGAGAAGCAGAAGGGATCTATTTTGCGGTTGATTATCTCAAAGAAGTCAGCAAAAAGCTGATGGATCATGATTATGATTCAGCCTATATGAAAACTGCAGAAGATTTTAGCTTCGGCAGTTTAAAAGGAAAACATGTTCTTGTAATCGGAGGAGGAGATACAGGAAACGACTGTGTCGGCACAAGTATTCGTCTAGGAGCAGAAAATGTAATTCAGCTCGAAATGATGCCTCCTGCACCAAAAACAAGAACACCACAAAACCCATGGCCGGAATGGCCTCGCATTCTGAAAACAGATTATGGCCAGGAAGAAGCAATTCACTGCTTCGGACATGATCCGCGAATTTTTCAGACTACCGTTACGGAATTTGTCAAAGACGAAAAAGGCCATGTGTGCGCTGCGAAAACTGTGAAACTGCAGAGTGTAAAAGACCCGGAAACCGGACGTATGATGATGAAACCGGTTGAAGGAACAGAAGATATGGTAAAAGCTGATCTTGTATTGATTGCAGCCGGATTTTTAGGAAGTCAGGCATATGTAACCGAAGGATTTGGTGTGGAAGTAAATGCAAGAACAAATGTATCAACCCTTCCGGATCATTATCAGACATCAGTAGAAAAGATATTCACAGCCGGAGATATGCATCGCGGACAATCTCTTGTCGTATGGGCAATTACAGAAGGACGTGCCGCTGCAAAAGCAGTAGATGAATCATTGATGGGATATACGAATTTGTAAAACATAGTAAAAAGACGTTTTGAAAGACATTATATAAAGATGTTAAATAAAGACATTATATAAAGACATAATAAAAAGATATTAAATAAAAGTATTGTCAAAGTAATAAATAAGGAATAATAGCAAGCGAAAAAATCAGAGCATAGTATTGTGTATGATAAAATACATGAGTCTGTGAAATAAAGTCTGTAAAAGTTGCATAACACATGGCCTTCTGTGA
>JAUNCI010000004.1 GCA_030526665.1 Eubacteriales bacterium | reverse complement strand
CGATTCCTAATTTCATATCTTTTATATCTCCTTCTATCTATATCCGAACTCCGGTCCGCCCGCGGCCGAGGTTCTATAACAGGAAATTCTCTTTTCCTTTATATTGTATAGCTCTATACCATTTGAATGAATCTTTGCATGAAAACTCAGACAGTTCATCCTGATACGTTCTATTATTGTATCAGAGGGGCGCTATTTTTTCAACATATAAAGCCTTATGCCCTCTAATCTCGCGATTGAATCATAATCAGGTTTCCCGATGCATATTCTACCCGGCAGCATTCCTCCTGCATTTCATTGCTGACTGTCAGCCCGCAATCTGATGCCCGCAGGTGGTAATTCTGAAGAGCATATTTAAATCCGCTAAGACTTAATTGTTCCACATCAGACCCCAGTGGAAAAAATGAGACATATTTTCCAAATTGTCCGGTTTTATGCAGCATTCTACCCGATTCAATCAGCTCGATATAATTATTTGCATCTGCCAGTACAATCTTTTTCCCACAGTCTTTTGCCCAGACCAGGAGCCCAAGGTTCGAAATGACATGATCAAGTCTGCTTCCTGTCGCTCCTAAAATCAAAATTTTCTCAGCGCCTTTTTCAAAAGCAAATCTGCATGCACTTTGTGTATCAGAGTCATCTTTTTCCGGTTTCAGGCGAATCACCTGCATTTCGGGATGTTTCTGCATAAACGCTTTTCCGGAAGCGGATATACTGTCAAAGTCTCCAATTGCAAAATCCGGTACGAAATCTGTTCCCACAAAAAAATCCACGCCATGGTCTGCGGCTACTAATCTGACCTCATTCGTTTTTGCTTTACGACCTTTTTCGTCCTTTTTCCAATTCTCTTTTAGAATTTCTTTCAAAAAAACAAGGGCAAAATCTCGATCGATATTGCCCCCGCTAATAATCACTGTATCAAACATACTATTATTCATACCTTTTTCATACCATTTACTGCGCGTTTTTATTAATCAAACGGTACAAACTGTCTATATTTTCTGTCAAGTCACCCTTGAACACAGCAGATCCTGCAACAATCAGATTTGCACCTGCTTTCACTACTGTCTCAATTGTTTCCTCGTTGATTCCGCCATCTACCTGAATATCATATGTATATGAATTCTCATTTGCAAGGCGACGAAGTTCTTCAATTTTGGCAGTGCAGGAATCCATATATTTCTGCCCTCCGAATCCCGGTTCTACAGTCATAACCAAAACCAGATCCACCAGACCAAGCAAATCTCGAATTTCATCTACTGAGGTTCCCGGTTTAATGGAAACCCCTGCACATACGCCTGCAGCTTTAATTCTCTGAAGTGTCTTTTTGCAGTCTTTGCACGCCTCAACATGTATGGTAATAGAATCTGATCCACATGCCACAAACTCATCAATGTAGCGTTCCGGATCCTGCACCATCAAATGTGTGTCAAAGATCATCTCGGACTCTTTACGAATAGACTTAATAACAGGCATACCAAATGAAATATTTGGAACAAACATCCCATCCATAACATCAATGTGTAAATATTTTACATTTGCATTTTCAATCGTTTTCAACTGTTCTCCCAGGCAATTGAAGTCTGCAGAGAGTATTGACGGACATAATTCATATTTCATTTAATATTTCCTTCTTTCTTTCAATTCCTGATAAATCATTTTGTAATTTTCATATCTGGAATTACTGATTTCTCCGTTTTCCAGTGCATTTTTCACCCTGCAATCCGGTTCATGCGTATGACTGCATCCAAGAAATCTGCATTCTCCTTCATACTCACTAAATTCGCGGAAATAAAATCGCAATTCTTCCGCCTCAATTTCCGGCAAATACAGCGATGAGAACCCCGGTGTATCCACCAAAAAAGTTTCTGCACCGACCGGAATAACCTGCGAATGTCTTGTTGTATGTTTTCCTCGTTTTAATTTCCTGCTGATTTCACCTGTTTCCATAGCAACATCTGTCTGCATTGCGTTGGTGATCGATGATTTTCCAACTCCGGAAGGACCGGCAACCACAGTTGTTTTTCCTTTTAGAGCTTCTGAAATTTCATCAATGCCTTCGGATTTCTCCACGCTGGATAGCAGAACCTGATAACCGCATTTGCGATATATATCTGCCAGTTCCTGCAATTCACCATCCACGGCAAGATCCTTTTTGTTAAAGCATATCACTACAGGAACCTCCTGCTGCTCCATCATAATCAAAAAACGATCAAGCAACATAGAGTTTGGTTTTGGATTTTCTGCAGCAAATATGACAAATGCCTGATCGACATTTGCAACAGCCGGTCTGATCAAAGAATTTTTTCTGGGCAAAATAGTCACGATATTTCCCTTTAGATCCTCATCACTCAAGATAGTAATTTCAACATCATCCCCGACCAGTGGTTTCTGTTTTTCTTTTCGAAAAATGCCTTTTGCTTTACATTCATACAACTTTCCATCTTTTGCATAAATATAGTAGAAACCGGCAATTCCTTTTATAATTTTTCCCTGCATCTATTAATCAATCCTGCTAAATGTAATTGTATAGAAGCCAAGTTCTTTGTAAGTTCCGTTTACTTCTTCATGCATATACAGAGTTCCTGTAGGAACGCCCTGTGCACCTGTAATATTCAGCTGGTACGGGAACTGCAGTACTTCTCCATCTACAATCGTTGTAGCCTGGTTCTGTCCATTCACTTCCTGAACAAGTTCAAGACGCAGTTTTCCACCACTGTATCCATCCGGTGTATTTAATCCCTGCGTACATACCCATGTTCCTTCTGCAACAACCGGAGCCGGTGTTGCTGTAGGCTGTACCTCTGCTGTCTGTACTTCCGTGTTCTGTGTCTCAGCAGTCTGTGTCTGTTCTGTCGGCTGTGACACTGCCGCAGTTGTCTGTTCCGCTTCAGGATTCACGGTAATTGTTATCGTAGAATCAGGATCCACATATGTATCTGCTTCCAGATCCTGACCTGTGACAGTACCTTCCATCACACTTGGATCTGCTTTCTGATATACGACCTGAACATCTGCGAATTTGCCCAATCGAGTCACTGCATCATTTTCCGTCATGCCAACAACATCCGGAACTGCATACTCGTCACCGACATTCGCGCCACGGCTGACGGTAATGGTTATCGGTTCTGAAGCATTCACTTCTGTTCCGCTTTCAGGATATACACTCATAATATATCCCGGTTCTGTATATGGCCAGCCCGAATCATCTGTTTCACTGTATTCTTTACTGATATTCACTGTTGCGCCGAATGCTTCCAGCTGTTTTTTGAATGCAAAAGCAGTTGTTGTTGAATCATATGCAGGAACGGTTACGGTATCAATACCTTTGCTGGTATAGTATTTTAAAGTACTGTATTCCTGAACCTGTGATCCGGCCGGAATATCCTGGGAAGAAATTCTTCCACGTTCTACCGTAGATGATTCCTCACCTTTTGACTGAATGCCGATATGTGCTTCGCTGGCAAGCTGCTGTGCTTCATCAACTGTCTTTCCGACGATATCCGGCACAACCGTCATATCGGATTTTGTCTCTTCCTGCACGACCGGTTCTGTTTCCTGTACCGGTTCTGTACTTCCGCCTATCAGACCAACCTTTGATGCGCCAAAATACAGCACCGCAAGCAGAGCTGCTGTTGCAATCAAAAGACCGATAATTGTAATCAGGCGGCTTTTATTTTTCTTCTTTTTCCTTTTTGCCGCACGCTCTTTCTTTTCTTCTCTGCGTTTTTCCTTGTATTCTTCGTCGTCATCATCACTGAGCTCTTTCATCAGCTCCAAAGCTTCCTGCTTTGTGGTTTTCGGAATCTGCTTAATTTCTCCCAGTTCTTTTTCTGATATCACGACAGTTTTTGCGCTATTATCTACTGTATTCAGTTTTACAAAATCGCCCTGTGGATCGATCAGCGAATGTTTCAGATCCGCGATCACCTCTTCCATATTTTCATATCGGCGGTCTGTGCTTTTCTGCGTACATTTATATATAATCTGTTCCAGACTATATGGTAATTCCGGTGTATAAATACTAGGTGCTACCATTTCTTCCTGAAGATGTTTGATTGCTATCGCAACTGTCGTATCTCCCGCAAACGGAACACGGCCGGTAACCATTTCATAAAGAGTGATACCTAAGGAATAAATATCACTTTTTTCATCGGAATAACCTCCTCGAACCTGTTCCGGAGAACTGTAATGTACAGATCCCATAACATTGGAACTTATGGTATTGGATGATGCCGCTCTCGCGATACCAAAATCTGTAACTTTAACCTTACCGTCTGTAGAAATAATAATATTCTGCGGTTTCACGTCACGATGAACAATACCATGACTATGCGCTGCTTCCAGTCCCATTGAAACCTGGATTGCAATACTTGTGGCTTCTTTTATGGAAAGTTTTCCTTTTTTAGAAATGTATTCTTTTAATGTGATTCCTTCAATCAGTTCCATCACGATATAGTAAATGCCCTCATCGTCACCAACATCGAAAACATTTACAATATTCGGATGCGTCAGTCCTGCAGCTGCCTGTGCTTCACTTTTAAATTTACTGATAAACGTTTTATCTTCACGATATTCTGACTTCAGGACCTTAACCGCCACAAAACGATTTAATTTATGGTCTTTTGCTTTATAAACATCTGCCATACCACCGGATCCGACTTTTTCAACAATTTCATATCGCTCTGCTATGATCATTCCTGTTTTTAACATTCTTTCACCTCATTTGCAAATGGTTCTGCCAGGACAATTGCAATGTTATCTTTTCCTCCATTGCTGTTTGCCCTTTCCACCAACAATTTTCCTCTGTTTTCTATCGTATCCTCAGAAAGAACGATCTGTTCGATTTCTTCATCCGATACCATATTACTCAAGCCATCAGAACACATCAATATACAGCTCTCCGGCTCGAGTTTCAAATCAAAGAAGTCGATATCAATTGTACTCTCCGCACCAAGTGCTCTGGTAATAATGTTTTTATCCGGATGTTTTCTCGCCTCTTCCTCAGAAATTTCACCCATACGTACCATTTCCTGAACCAGTGAGTGATCTTTTGTTACCTGACGAATCTGTCCCTGAATCACATACAAGCGGCTGTCACCAACATTTGCAACATAGGCATAATGCCCAACAATTGTGGCAACGACCATTGTAGTACCCATTCCCTTCAGTCTGACGTCATTATTTGCATCTTCAATGATCTTTGTATTTGCAGTTTCAATCGCATGACGAATGACTTTTACGGGATTATAATCTCTGTCCTCTTCTATTTCCTTTACAATCGTCTGAACCGCATGACTGGACGCATAATCTCCTGCATTATGTCCTCCCATGCCATCTGCAACGATAAACAAATTCGGAAGATTCCCTACCGGTTCTGCGGAAGCATACACATAGTCCTGATTCACCTGTCGCTTCTGGCCCACATCAGTAGTTGAATATATCCTCATACTAATTCTCGCTTTCTGTTTTATCTATATAACTCTTTCGAAGTTGTCCACAGGCACCATCTATATCACTGCCCATTTCCCTTCTAATAGTAACATTTATTCCGTATTTTTCAAGTTGATTTTTGAATTTGAGCACGGCCTGATGGGTGGACCGAATGAAGTCTCTTTCCTTGATTGGATTGACCGGAATCAGGTTAACATGACAGTTAATTCCTCGAATTTTTCCCGCCAGCTGTTCCGCGTCGATTTCCGAATCATTAACCCCGGCAACCAGACTGTATTCAAACGTAATTCTTCTGCCTGTCTGTTCAAAATAGTAACGGCATGCCTCTAATACTTCATCCATAGAATATCTTCTGGCAATCGGCATTAATTCCTGTCTTTTGACATCGTTCGGCGCATGTAGAGAAAGCGCAAGTGTCATCTGCAGTTTCTCCGATGCAAGCTCTCGAATCTTCGGCACCAGCCCGCATGTTGAAACCGTCAGATTTCTCTGACTGATGTGAAGGCCGCCTTCCTCCGTCAAAATATGAATAAATCGAAGCAGATTCTCATAATTATCCAATGGCTCTCCCGTTCCCATAACGACTACATTGGAGACACGCTCACCGGTCATCACCTGAATACGATAAATCTGATCCAGCATCTCCGATGCAAGCAGATTACGTGTCAGACCGCCCAGCGTAGATGCACAAAACCGACATCCCATTCGACAGCCGACCTGTGAGGAAATACACACAGAATTGCCATGTTTATATTTCATCAGGACACTCTCAATCACATTTCCATCCGATAAACGAAACAGATATTTTCTGGTCCCATCCTGTTTTGAAATCTGTTCATCAACCTTTTCAACACAAACGATCGGATAATCTTCTCTCAGTTTATCCTTAAGTGATTTCGGCAGGTTATTCATTTCCTCCCAGGAAGCTGCCTGATGTTCGTGCAGCCAGCTGTAGATCTGTTTTGCACGGAACGGTTTTTCCCCCACCTGTTTCATCACTTCTTTGATTTCTTCTACTGTCATCGACTTAATGTCTGTCATATCAAACTTTCCTTCTGAATTTTGCTATAAAAAATCCGTCTGTTTTATGCACTCCCGGAAGCATCTGCAAATATCCAAGAGCCGTTGTTTCCGAACGTAATTCCTCCGGAATCAATTCATCAAATCCTTCTAATTTAAATGGAAAATTATTCAAAAACCACATCATGTTTTCTTCATTTTCTTCCTTTGAAATCGTACAGGTACTGTAAATCAATACTCCGCGGGATTTCACATATTCTGCAGCACGTTTTAAAATGGTTCTCTGCAGAATCACCAGTTCTTCTTCTTTTTGAGCAGTGGCCCGGTATTTAATTTCCGGTTTTTTGCCAATCACGCCATATCCGGAACACGGTACATCTGCAAGCACGATATCCGCTTTGCATTCGGACTCTACATCAAAAACCGTTGCATCCATCACTTTTGCCTGAACGTTGATAGAATTCAATCGATTGATATTTTCTTCGATCATGTCTACTTTATAGCGGCTGACATCTCTGGCATCCACGGTTCCAAAGCTTTCCATTTTATCCCCCATATGAAGGCTTTTTCCGCCCGGTGCCGCACATAGATCTATGACATAATCACCTTTCTGCGGATTTGCAATTTCTGAAACCAGCATGGAACTGACATCCTGCACCTGGATTTTTCCTTTCAGAAACGCATCTACCATCAATATATGATTAAATCCGGAAATCCGACATGCATACGGCAGATACGGTCCCGCTTCCACGGTAATACCCTGACTGCGCATATTTTCCATCACTGTTTCCGGAGTATACGGATACGTTCTGCATCGAACACTCATCGGTTTTTCTGTAAGGAAATCTTTGAGCATCATCTCTGTTTTTTCAGGTCCGTAATCATCCAGCCATCGATTGATCAGATATTCCGGCATTGAATACTGAACCGACAGATATTTTATCAGATTCTCTTCTTTTGATGGTAAAACAAGATTATCCATTTCACGGACGATCGTTCTTAATACCCCGTTTACAAATGGCTTTAGATTATAGAAGCCTTTTCTTTGCGCAAGTTTGACCGCTTCATTGCATACAGCGCTTTCCGGCACGCCATCCATATATTTAAGCTGATATACCGCACTTCGCATAATCTGACGAATGACCGGTTTCATCTTATCGACGGTCACTTTTGAAAAAGAATCCAAAATATAGTCGATCTGAATCTGGTATTCCAAAGTTCCTTCGCAAACTCGTGTCACAAAGGCTCTATCCTGTTTTGGCAGAAACTGATATTTGGACAGCGCATTTCGGATTGCGATATGGCTGTGCTCACCTTCTTCAATTTCCAATAATATTTCCATTACCAGTTCTCTGGTATTTATTCCATTCATCATTTTATCTATTCCCTACTATTCTTTAGATCCACTCCGACCTCAACCTGATATCCGCGAAGAAATGCATCGCAGGCCATTCTTTTTTTGCCTTCGAGCTGAATTTCTTTTAATACCAGATTATCTTTTTGGCATGCAACATGTATTCCGGCTTTATCAACTGCAATGATTCTTCCCGGAACAGCTTCGTCCTCTCGTTTTTCCACCTCACATGCCCATACTTTCAGGTTTTTCCCATTTAAAAATGTATATGCACTCGGCCATGGATTCAATCCTCTGACCAGTCGTTCCAATTCCTCTGCGCTTTTTTGGAAATCCATATTTCCCATTTGTTTTGTAATCATCGCCGCATAAGGTGTCGGACTTTCCTTTGGCTGTACTTCATATACTGCAGTCCCGGCTTCGATTTGAGGAATTGTCTGAATCAATAATTCAGCACCTGTCTCGGCAAGTTTATCAAACAGGCTTCCGCCGGTCTCCGTTTTCTCAATTGGCACGATTGCTTTTGCAATCATATCTCCGTCATCCAGTCCTACTCCCATTTTCATGATGGTGACTCCGGATTCTTTTTCCCCATCAATGATTGCCTGCTGAATAGGCGCAGCGCCTCGATATTTCGGAAGTAAAGAAGCATGAATGTTAATACAGTGATATTTTGGCATGTCCAGAATTTCTTTTGGGATGATCTGTCCGAATGCAGCTACAACGATAATATCCGGATTTAATTCACGCAATGTATCAATAAATTCCGGATCCCGCACTTTGACAGGCTGGTATACCGGAAAACCATATTTCATTGCCTCTTCTTTGACCGGAGTAGGCATCAAAGTTTTTCCGCGTCCTTTCGGCTTATCCGGCTGTGTAATCACACCTACTACATTGTAGTTTTCTTCTGCGAGTCTGCGAAGCGGCAAAACTGCAAAGTCAGGTGTTCCCATATAAACTACTCTCATCAATTTATCCTTCTTTCTATATGTCTTTGCAAATATTCTCTTATCTGGGGAAGGTACTGAAAAGATGCATGTTCACGATTATTGAAAATCATCCTCATCAAAGTCATTGTAAGAAACCTTGCGCAGTTCACCTTCCACAAGTTCTGTATACATATGGCCGTCCAGATGATCGATTTCATGGCAGAATGCTCTGGCAAGGAGTTCTTCCCCTTCATAAATCACTTCTTCCATATCTTCATTCAAGGCTTTTACTTTCACGTAATTCGGACGGGTAACAGTACCGGACAATCCGGGAACACTCAGACAACCTTCATCTCCCGTCTGAGATCCTGCTGTTTCCAGAATTTCAGGGTTGATCAGAATCATCGGGCCCTCCCCGATATCAATTACAACAATACGTTTCAGTACGCCTACCTGAACTGCTGCCAGTCCAACACCGTTTGCTTCGTACATTGTTTCGATCATATCATCTATCAAATCCTGTGTTCTTGGTGTAATCTCTGTAACTACTCTGCTTTTTTTACCCAGGATCGCATCTCCCTCTGTTCTGATTGTTCTGATTGCCATTCTTTTCTCCCTTTCTTTTAGCTGAAATCAAATTGAATAAAAATCTTATTGAATCCAGTATTCATCTCAATGTATTGTTCCAATTTATCTTTAATATATACAAGCCGATCATATTCCGTATGCTTCAGATACAGAACACTTCGGTATACATCTCTAACCTTTTTCACCGCCGCCGGCGCTGGGCCGATCAGGGAAAGGTCCGGCTCTTTGTATACTTTTTTTATAAACAGTTCTATAAACTTCATTGCCTTTTCCAACAGTTCTTCATCTTCACATGAACCAAGGACCGCCAGCATATGTGCTCCCGGCGGATAATCCATCAGTACTCTGTATCCGATTTCCTGACGGTAAAATTCCTGATAATCCTGTTTTGCTGCCGCAATAATACTATAATGTTCGGGGCTGTATGTCTGAATGACAGCCTCTCCTTCCAGTTTTCCCCTTCCAGCTCTTCCAATTGCCTGTGTCAACAGCTGAAAAGTTCGTTCAGAGCAATTGTAATCGCCTCCGTTCAGCGACATATCCGCTGCCAGAATACCTACCAGTGTTACATCAGGAAAATCATGTCCCTTCACGATCATCTGTGTTCCGACAAGGATGTCCGCCTTATGTGCCGAAAAAGCAGATAATATTTCTTCATAGCTGCCTTTTTTTCTGGTCGTATCAAAATCCATACGCAAAATGGCTGCATCCGGAAATTCTTTTTTTAAAACGGCTTCAATCTGCTGTGTACCGGCTTTAAATCCACCGATATAAGGTGATCCGCAAACAGGGCATTTTCTGGGTTTGGGAATTTCATAACCGCAATAATGACAAACCAGCTTTCCATTGCTGTGCTCCGACAGGGCAATGTCACAATGAACACATTTCATCGCCTGCCCGCAGGACCTGCAGGATACAAATCCCGCATACCCTCTTCGATTCAAAAAAAGCATGATCTGTTCTTTGCGTGCCAGTCTGCTCTGCATTTTCTGTTTTAATTCGCGACTGATAATGGAACGATTTCCCGCTTTCAGTTCCTCTCTCAGATCCACGATCGCAACGGAAGGAAGGGGGCGTTCTTCAAAGCGTTTTTTTAATTCCACCAGAAAATACTCTCCCGCTTCCGCGCGATAATAAGATTCCATTGATGGTGTTGCCGATCCCATAATCAAATGTGCATTTTCCATCTTTGCTCGCTGCAGTGCCACTTCTCTTGCATCGTAACGAGGAGTTGTTTCACTTTTGTATGTCGGTTCGTGTTCTTCATCGATCACGATCAGGCCCAATCGATCAAACGGAGTAAAAAGTGCCGATCGCGGCCCGACCATAATCTGAATCGTTCCCTGTTTTGCCATTCGAAACTGATCATAGCGTTCGCCCTGAGACATCTGCGAATTAATAATAGATACCCGATTCCCAAAATGTTTTCGAAAACGACTGACCGTCTGATACGTCAGTGCAATTTCCGGAATGAGTACAATTGCCTGTTTTCCACTCGCAATCACCTGATCGATCAATTCCATATAAATCTGTGTTTTTCCACTTCCGGTAACCCCATGCAGAAGTACCGGCCGACCGGTACCGGATCGCCATTCCCGCTCAATTGACTGAACAATTTCTTTTTGCTCCGGATAAAGCGGATTTTTTGAAATCTGTACCTTCTCCTGCTTTAATGCAAAACGGAGTATTTGCTCCTCTGTGATTTGAATCATATTCTGTTCAACAAAAAAATCTATCACTGATTTACTGATTCCCAGAAGGCTGTTCAGCTCGGAATATTCTCGTCCGTTCTTTTCAAGCAACGCTTCCAGCAGACGAATTCTCGCTTTATAACGGGAACCTCGTATTGTCTCCAGATACTGCTGTGCATCCTGTTCCGATACAGAAAGATAAACATAGCGTTTTTGTTTTCCCTGAATCTTTTTTCGAATCGGAAGCACCGTTTTTAAAGCCTGAATCATCGTTGAGCCACAGTTTTCCTTCATCCATGCCGCAAGCATGACCATTTTCGATTCCGTGGTCTCCTCATCACTCAATACATCTATGATTTCTTTTATTTTTTCAGGCTCATATTTCGGTGTCTCGGAAAATCCTATAACATATCCCTTCTGAATGGCATTTCCTCGTCCGAACGGCACGGAAACCACACCTCCCAGAACAATGGAATTTTTCCATTGTTCCGGAATACGATATTGAAAACTATGATCCAGTTTTTCACTCGTAATATCAATAATTACATCTGCATATGTCATCCGAATTCACTTTCTACTTTCCTGCAAGGATATCCGCTATCAGTACACGTTCATCCATAGGATATTTTTTTCCTTTTATTTCCTGGTAGTCTTCGTGGCCTTTTCCTGCAAGAACAATAATATCTCCCGGCTCTCCATGGTGAATCGCGTAAGCAATTGCTTCTTTTCGATCTATGATTTCAACAAATTTACCACTGGTTCTGCCAATACCGATTTTAATATCGTTAATGATTTCCTGCGGTTCTTCATTACGTGGATTATCCGAAGTAATAATTGTCAGATCTGCCAGTTTACCGGACACCTCTCCCATATCATAGCGACGAAGTTTCGAACGATTTCCTCCACAGCCGAACAGGCATACCAGACGATGCGGATGATACTCACGAAGTGTGGACAAAAGACTCTCCAGAGCCATTGCATTATGCGCATAGTCGATCATTAATGTAAATTCATCCGATACCTTTACCATTTCAATACGACCTTTTACACGGGCCACTTTCAAAGCTTTAATAATGTTATCTTCTGAAACTCCGAAATGTCGGCAGATCGCTATTGCAGTCAATGAGTTATAAATACTGAATTTTCCCGGAATATCGATTTCTACAGGGAAATCCAGTAATCCTTTTAAATGATAAGAAATACCAAGTGTTCCTTTTCCGCCGATCAGCTGTGCATCTTCCGCACGCAGATCCGCCTCCGGAGAAAATCCATAGGTTTCCAATTGACAGGTATGACCTTTTATGATCTGCTCAAAATGTGCATCATCTCGATTTACAATTCCCACCTTACACTGTTTCAACAGCATTGATTTACATTCCAGATAATGATCAAAATCTCTATGTTCATTTGGTCCGATGTGATCCGGTTCGATATTTGTAAAGATACCAAAATCAAAAACAAAGCCTTGTGTACGATGCAGCATCAGTCCCTGGGAAGAAACTTCCATAACAACCGCATCGCAGCCTGCGTCAACCATCTTGCGGAAATATTCCTGTACCACAAAAGACTCCGGTGTTGTATTTGCTGCCGGAATCACCTGATCTCCGATAATCGCCTCAATTGTGCCAATCAGACCAACTTTATGTCCTGCATTTTCCAAAATGCTTTTTACCATATAGGTTGTCGTTGTTTTGCCTTTTGTTCCGGTAATTCCGATTACCTTCAGCTGATCTGCAGGGTTTCCGAAATATGCCGCAGAGATAAATGCCATCGCATAACGGCTGTCCTGAACAAGAATAACCGTAACATCCTCAGGGGCCTGAATCGCTTCTTCTACGATCAGTGTTTTGGCACCTTTTTCTATAACATCCGGTACAAATTTATGACCATCCACCACAGCGCCTCTGATACAGATAAACAATGAGTTTTCTTTCACTTTTCTGGAATCATACTCTACAGAAGATACTTCCTGTTCCAGACTTCCCTGCAGGCAGGTGAATTCCAATGCTTTCAACAACTGTGCAACTTTCATTTTATACCTCCAAACGCCAATAAGGGCATGTTATCTTATTACATATTCCGTATTAGTATATCACAGGTTTCCTTCTCTTTTCAATATTTGTACCACGTCGTTTACAACCGTATTTTTCCCATCATCACAGCTGATACAGCCATGAATAATGCAAGTCAGTTTTTCCTCCTCATTTTCCTGTATTTCTGTATTTTCCTCTGCTTCTGTATCTCTTACATCTGAAATCGCCGCCAAAAGAAACACACTGTGGGATTTGAGCGGTTCTATTCTGGAAATCGTCAGTTGATTTTCATTGATCGTTTCCGTTCGATAAACCAGCCATCTTCCCCTCACATTTTCCGCGGAAAACTCATATGTCAGTGTTAATTTCTCCAATGTACTTTCCCCCTGATTATAAACTGTAACTTCCAGCCACTGCAGACGGTCTTTCCCTTCGTCCGCTGTCAAAGGTTTTATTTTTATCTGATAATTATATTCCGTATCTTCTCCGGCAATCTCTTTTGCTGTCATGTACTGAAATTTATCCGATACCGATAAGAGCAGACTCACAGCAAAAAACATTGCTCTTTTTATCCGAGGTTTTATCGTATTTCGCTTTCTTTTCTTCATGCCTTAGTTGTCCTCAGATTAAATGTTTTACATTTTCAGGTCGAGTTTTTTGTATTCACACTGTATCATGAAAAAAATCCACAAACAACGACCTATAAAAATTACAGATTTTCTTTTGAATTCCTTTTGTTTTTCTTTTGTTTTCATTTATAAATACTCTTTAATTTTTCACATTTCGAACATAATTCCAACACATTTGGATTTTATACTCTTTTTCAGATAGATAACAGAAACACCTCCCCCACCACTCCATCCTTTGGTGTTTCCGTATTATCTATCCCCCCTCTAACTATATAAGCAAAAGAACGTCCATCGGACGTTCTTTTTGCATGTCATCAAGAAAAAAGAGCCTTCGTTTCGGTAAAACGCAGACTCTTTTTTGTTTATTCTCACAGAATTCAATTTTTACTATTGATTTTTTAGATAAAATCTGCTTATTTATATTATTGGAAACTTCGTTTCCTCTTATCTAAACGATTATTATAAATATTTGTGAGGTATTGATTTATGAGCAAAGAATTAAAGCCTATAAAAGAAGGTAAGGTACGTGAAATTTATGATAATGGCGAAAGCCTGATCATGGTTGCTACAGATCGTATCAGCTGTTTTGATGTTATTCTGAATAATGTTGTAACCAAAAAAGGTACTGTATTAACACAGATGTCTAAATTCTGGTTTGACTTAACAGAAGATATTCTTCCAAACCACATGATTTCTGTAGATGTCAAAGATATGCCGGAATATTTTCAGCAGGAAAAATTTGATGGAAACAGCATGATGTGTAAAAAGCTTGAAATGCTTCCAATCGAATGTATCGTTCGAGGTTATATCACAGGAAGCGGCTGGGCCAGCTATCAGAAAGACGGCACAGTATGTGGAATCAAACTTCCGGAAGGGTTAAAAGAATCCGATAAACTTCCTGAGCCAATCTATACACCATCCACAAAAGCCGAAATCGGTGATCATGATGAAAATATTTCTTATGAACAGAGTATCGCACATCTGGAAAAATACTTCCCTGGAAAAGGTGAAGAATACGCTCAGAAACTTCGCGATTGTACAATTGCTCTTTACAAAAAATGTGCGGATTATGCATTAAGCCGTGGTATCATTATTGCCGATACAAAATTTGAATTCGGTTTAGATGAAAACGGAAATATTGTAATCGGTGATGAAATGCTTACTCCTGACAGTTCACGTTTCTGGCCGGCAGACAGCTATGAACCGGGACATGGACAGCCATCCTTCGACAAACAGTTTGCCCGTGACTGGCTCAAAGCAAATCCGGACAACGACTGGACACTTCCACAGGATATCGTTGACAAAACAATCAACAAATATCTGCAGGCATACGAATTATTGACAGGAAAAGCACTGTAAAATAAACCGAGCCTTTTAATACAGACCGATTTGGATATTGCTATCCAAATCGGTTTTCTCTTGCGTATTTTTACATAATTTTTATTTGAGGTGATTTTGTAATGCGTACAAACAAATATGAAATAGATATGTGCAATGGTTCTATAATGGATAAGCTGTTGTCTTTTGCACTGCCGCTTATGCTGTCCGGAATCCTGCAGCTTCTGTTTAATGCAGTCGACATCATAGTGGTTGGTCGTTTCAGCGGAAGCCATTCCCTGGCAGCCGTAGGATCTACAACAGCACTGATCAATCTTTTTGTGAACCTGTTTATCGGTATTTCTCTCGGAACCAACGTAATGGCTGCACGTTTTTATGCAGCCCAAAAAGAAAAAGAAATGTCGGAAGCTGTTCATACTTCTCTCACAATTGCACTGATTTCCGGTATCATCATGGTTTTTGTCGGGCTATTCTTTGCCAGACCGGCATTGCAGCTTATGGGAACTCCCGATGATGTATTAGATCTTGCTGCCTTGTACATGCACATCTATTTTCTCGGGATGCCATTTTTTATGTTATATAACTTTGGCGCTGCCGTACTGCGTGCAGTCGGTGATACAAAACGTCCACTGATTTATTTGATCATTTCCGGAACTGTCAACGCACTGCTGAATGTTTTTTTGATTGTTGTTTTTCATATGTCCGTGGATGGCGTTGCCATTGCAACCGTTGTATCACAGATGATTTCCTGCATTCTGATTCTGCACTGTCTGTATACAACACAAAGCTGCTATCAGTTTCGTTTTTCCAGACTCGGCATTCGCCAAAAATACCTGAAACCTATTTTTCAGATTGGAATTCCCGCAGGTCTGCAAAGTACCGTAATCACATTTTCAAATACTCTGCTGCAGTCTTCCGTGAATTCTTTCGGTTCCATTTCTATGGCCGGATATACGGCTGCCAACAATATTTTTGGATTTTTATACATTGCTGTAAATTCTATTTCACAAACATGTATGAGTTTTACAAGTCAAAATTACGGTGCAAGAAAACCAAAACGAATGGACCGTGTACTGATTGATTGTCTGATTCTTCAGATTATCATTCCTCTCATTCTCGGAAGCGCTGTTTACATTTTCTCCGGTTCCCTGCTGGGCATTTATACAAAGGATCCCGATGTTATTCGTGCCGGTATCGAAATCCTTACCTATACTTCCACTACCTACCTATTTTGCGGCATTATGGATTTGTTTCCCGGTGCGCTGCGAGGTATGGGGCACGCTGCCGTTCCCATGATTTTATCAGTGATAGGTACTGTTGGTGTTCGTATCATATGGATCTTCGGTTTTTTCCCGCATCACCGCACTCTAAGTTTTTTATTTATCTCTTATCCTGCTTCCTGGTGCGTAACCATCGTAATGCAGGTAATCTGTTATTTCTTTGTTCGAAAAAAAGTATATCAGCAAAACAGCAGCGTATAGTTTCGGCTATACGCTGCTGTTTTATTCCTTATTTAACGATACATTTTGCTTCCATGTAGTATCTTTTTTCATTCGCGGATCCCATAGAAAATGTTTTTCTTGGTAATACGCCATCCATAATTACACCTCTGAACAAATCGCCTTTGGCCGGATCCGGAAGATAAAATCCCATATTTCCCTTCTGAGCTGAAAGTGTTTTCACGGTATCCAATCCGTGAATATAGTCAATTTTTGCACCCGGATTCTCTTTTAAATACGCATCCAGAAATGCCTGCAGTGAAGCAACCGGCAGTGACCATTTTGAATTTTTCACGGAGAATACGCCTTCTGTTTCTGCGGCATACCATGGAAATACCTGTACACCTTCCTCATTTACTTCACCTTCCGTAACCGTTGCTCCGTTTTTCTCAAAAAAGCTCTTTGCGGCATTTAACACATGTTTTGGGTCAACATCAAAAAGCACTCTGTAAATTGCTTCAATCAGTAAACTTTCATCATGAATATTTACAATTTCGGCAAGAACGAATCGTGCAGGATGATCCTTCTGTTCTTCCTCTGTCAGATTTTTCTTTACCTGTTCCCAATATGCTTTCGCGGTTGCCATAGAATGGTTTCCGTCTCCCGTTGCGAACTGGACAATTGGATAATCCTTTTCCAGACGATATTTTTTGCGGAAAGCTTCACGATCTGCAAGTTTTTCCAGACCTTCCTGAATCTTGTCCGTTACGTCTCCTTTCGGAATAAACCAGCCTTTCAGATGTCCGCCGTTTTGCATTAATTCCACATCATATTTACATTCAAACTGTTCCATCTGTTCAAACAATGGCTCGATAATCGTTCGCTGTGGATCATCGATCAAAAGCATAATATGAGGGACCTCCACGGATGCTCCTAAACGTACTTTCAGGCGCGGAGGGATTCGTTCCTCGACAGTTTTCTCGGTCGGTCTGATCAAGGAAACCGCACCCGGTTTATAGTCATATGCTTCCAGATCAAATGCCATTACGATTCCTTTGCGGGAACACACCTGACCTGTTTCTCTTTCCAAGAGCATCATTCCTTTCGGCAATTCCTCTAAAATGCCTTTTTCCAGATATTGTTTCATGCAGGTATTGATATTTTCAATACGTTCATCCACTCCATCCTCTTCCAGATATACTTCCGGAAGTGTAATTCGAAGTGTCGATGGTGCATCGCCCACGATCGTTTCAACCTCTTCCCAGTATTTCGGTTCAGATGTATATTGATCACATGCTACCACGGCCCATTTGGCCAGGTCGGTTCCTTTTTTCGGGAATAAAATATTTGCAACTCTTGTACACGCCATTTTTCACCAAACTCCTTTTACATTGATTTACGCTCTGCAATTTCTGCCATTTTTGCTTTGTTCAGTCGAGTATCTCCATGAATACGGCTATAGGAAAGATATCCGTTCATACGATCAATTTTTGTCAGATTGGAAGAACCACATACCGGACAAACATCCATTTCCAATTCTTCGTGGCCACAGTCATCACAATACGCAAGCGATAAATTTACCCCTTCATAATATCCCAGTTTCATAGCTCTTCGAATCAGCACTCGAATCGCTTCAATGTTATAACCGATCGGATATCGTACATACTGGATCTTGCCGCCATTACAAAGTTCCCAGAATCTTCCTTCCAGATCCTGTTTTTCAATCGGTGTAATATCTTCTGTCACATGACAGTGAAAACTATTGCTGACATATGGTCGATCAGAAACGCCTTCTACAATTCCATATATTTTACGGAACTGTTCTACCTGCAATCCGCACAAACTCTCTGCCGGTGTGCCATAAATCGCATATAAATAGCCATCTTCTTTTTTGAACTGTGCCACTTTGTCATTGATGTAACGAAGAACCTCCAATGCAAACTGTCCGTCCTCGGCGATAGATTTTCCATTATAAAGTTCCTGTAATTCATTCAATGCAGTAATGCCAAAGGATGCTGTCATCGGTTTCAAAAGCTTACTGATTTTCTCTGACGGTTGTAAATGGCCGCCATAAAAGCCACCTTCACAATATGCAAGCGGATTGGTGGAAGCTTTCATCTGTCCCAGATACTCATAGGTACGAATATGCAGATTTCGAATCATTTCCAGATAAAAATCGAGCACTTCATAGAAGTTTCGACTCTCCATCCTTGCTTTTGCCAAAATCATCGGCAAATGCAGACTGACGGCACCGATATTAAATCTTCCCACAAATACCGGAACATCATTTTCATCTGCGGGTTCCATTCCGCCTCGTTCATACCATGGACTCAAAAAGGCACGGCATCCCATCGGACTGATTACTTTGCCATATTTTTTGTACATATCGGAAATATAACCTTCCCCAGTGAGAGACAGCCAATCCGGGTACATGGTCTTCGCCGAACATTCTACTCCGGCTTCAAATACATCTTCACATTTTCCTCCGGGTCCGTGAAGATTTTCATCATATAAAAATACAATTTTCGGAAACAGCACAGGTTTTTTATGTCCTGCTTTTCCCTGACCGCCCTGGTGTACTTTCAGCAGAGAAATACAGCACATTTTTTCAAATGTCTGTGTTCCAAGTCCCATCGTAACGGTTACGAACGGGTAGTCTCCGCGCGAAGATCCGACCGTATTCAGTTTATATTCGATTCCCTGCCAGCCCTGGTCAAAATCTCTACGAACCTTGTCCATCGCATATTCAACTGCCTTTTCCTCTCTGCCCTGCCAGTTTTCATCGGCGTATTTCAGAAATTCATTGACATATTTATCGTAGCTTTTTTGTGCATAGGTTCCGAGAATTTTGTCAACCTCAGGTACCGTAAAACCGCCGTACTGCTGCGCTGCCGTACTCAATATAATATCCCCCATGACATCAAACGCTGTGTCCAGTGTTTTGGGTTCGTTATACCAGACATTGCCCATCTCAAAGCCGCCTTTCAAAACCTCGGCCACATCAAACAGACAGCAGTTCATCGTATCCAGACGCGCAGACTGATCATGGATATAAATATATCCATCTTTGCAGGCCTGCAGTTCATTTCGGTTCATAAAAAATTTACGATAAAGTTCTTTATTCAATTCATTAAAAATAAGACTTCTTTTGGTTGCAACAAGTGCACTATCCGTATTGGCATTACTTTTATCACCGATATAACGAATCGCCTGACTTTTTGTATAGACATCATCCATCATATGAATAAAATCGAGTTTATAATTTCGATAATCGCGATAGCTCTTTGCCACCTCCGGTTTTACCTTTTCCAGAGTTCCCTCCACGATATAATGCATCTCTCGAATCTCAATTTCGTCTTTTCCAAGAGCCTGCGCCTGTTCCTGCGCATATCTACAGATAAAATCGTTTTCTTCCTCCGTGAATTTATACATAATTCTCGCAGCGGATTTATTTACTGCTTTCACGATTTTCTGCACATCAAACTCTTCCCGCGTTCCGTCTTTTTTGATCACATATATCATACAGTCGTTCCCTTCAGTTTACTATATCTTGAAAGAATCCTTCTTCTTTTCCCTATATTTTGTGTAAAAATGAGTATAGCATACCTATTTCAGAATGTATATAGTCTCTTTTTAGAATAAATCGTAAAAAAACAAAAAATTTTATTAAATTTTATCCTGAAAATTGATATCACTCACAAATCGTGCTAGAATATAATTTATTATTTTTTAAGGAGGTAGCTCTCAAATGAGTACAATTTATATACCAGATGGTTACAAAGCAGAGCTGAACCTGCACGACACACAGGTCGCAATTAAAACCGTAAAAGACTTTTTTCAGCAGACACTCTCTAATAAATTAAATCTTCTCCGAGTTTCTGCTCCTATTTTTGTAGATCCCGCATCCGGATTAAACGATAATCTGAATGGTGTAGAACGCCCTGTAAGTTTTGATATCAAGGACCAGATCGACAATGCCGAAATCGTTCATTCCCTTGCAAAGTGGAAACGTTATGCATTGAAAAAATATGGTTTTTCCGTAGGCGAAGGTCTTTACACCGATATGATCGCCATCCGACGCGATGAAGATGTTGACAACATTCATTCCATTTACGTGGATCAGTGGGACTGGGAAAAAATCATTTCCAAAGAAGATCGTACCATGGATACTCTGAAAGAAGTTGTACGTGCCATCTACAGCGCACTTCGCAAAACCGAAAAGTATATGGCAGTTCAGTATGATTACATCGAGGAATTTCTTCCAAAAGAAATCTCCTTTGTCACAACACAGGAACTTGTGGATCTTTATCCTGATATGACACCAAAGGAACGTGAATACCACTATGTCAAAGAACATGGCGCTGCGTTTATTGCCCAGGTAGGAAAACTTCTCTCTAACGGCACCCGTCATGACGGACGTGCTCCGGACTATGATGACTGGGAATTAAACGGCGATATCATGGTTTACTACCCAGTTCTCGATATTGCGTTGGAACTCTCTTCCATGGGTATTCGTGTAGATGAAAATTCTCTTGATAAACAGCTCACAGAATCCAACTGCGATGATCGACGCAAATATGATTTCCAGAAAGCAATTTTGAACAAAGAACTCCCATATACCATCGGCGGTGGTATCGGCCAGTCCAGAATCTGTATGTTCTTCCTGCGAAAAGCTCATATCGGCGAAGTACACGTTTCTCTGTGGCCACAGGAAATCATTGATGCAGCAAATGAAAAAGGACTTCAGCTGTTATAAAGAGGTGTGACGATGAATATACTTTTTTTCTTAATACCGAAAAGTGAAATTGCATATATTTATGAATCAGATACGTTACGTCAAACGTTAGAAAAAATGGAGCATCGAAAATACTCCTGTATTCCAATGCTCAGTGATGATGGAAAATACTCCGGAACCATCTCCGAAGGCGATCTGCTCTGGGGCGTTAAACATCTTGAAATCGCTGATCTGAAGGATACCGACAGCATCCCGATTTTGGCGATACCGCGAAGAGCAAATTATAAAGCTGTTTCAATTCATTCTGATATCGAAGACCTTCTCGACCGCGCGATCAATCAGAACTTTGTTCCTGTCGTAGATGATCAGGGTTCCTTCATCGGAATTATCACCAGAAAAGCCATTATCAAATATTGTTATGGTGAACTGAAAAAGTATACAGCAGAAAAAAAATAAGCTGAAATGCAAAAAACCAGATTACACGGTGAGTCATCCGACTCTTTATGTAATCTGGTTTTCTTTTTGTCTTTTGTTTTTATATGGTGTTTTCGTTACAAATCCATTCTTATAAAACCTTTGACAGAAAATCCTGCAGTCTTGGGTTTTGTGGATTTGCAAAAAATTCTTCAGGACTGTTTTCCTCTCTGATCACACCCTCATCAATAAACATGACTCTGGAAGCCACTTCACGGGCGAATCCCATTTCATGTGTAACAACCACCATTGTCATACCTGTTTCGGCAAGTTCTTTCATAATTTCCAGAACCTCACCTACCATTTCCGGATCCAGTGCGGATGTTGGTTCATCAAACAACATAACGTCCGGATTCATTGCCAATGCTCTGGCAATCGCCACACGCTGTTTCTGACCGCCTGAGAGCATATCCGGATACTGATTGGCTTTATCCGGAAGGCCGATTCTCTCTAAAAGTTCCTCTGCTCTTTTCTGTGCATCTGCTTTGTTCATTACATTTAATTTCACAGGTGCAAGCATAATGTTTTCCAAAATAGTTTTGTGCGGAAATAAATTGAACTGCTGGAATACCATTCCAATTCTCTGTCTGATATTATCAACATCTTTTGCATTCATCTCTTTTGAAGTGATATCGGTTCCTTCAAAAATCACCTGTCCGCCGGTAGGCTCTTCCAGAAGATTCAGCGAACGTAAAAAAGTAGATTTTCCACATCCGGATGGTCCGATAATTGCAATCACTTCACCACGTCGAATGTCCGTTGTAATTCCACGTAAAACCTGAAGTTTCCCAAAAGACTTCTGCAGATCTCGAACACTCAAAAGCACTTCGGCATTATTCATTGTTGTATTAGTGTCGCTCACTCTTTCTCAATCTCCTTTCCAATATTCCAACCAGCCAGGTCAGAAGCATTACCATTGCCAGGTAGATCAGTGCTACTGAAATCAAAGGAATAAATGGTTCATATGTAACACTTCGAATGATATCTCCTCCACGAGTCAAATCGTTGATACCAATATATCCGCTGATAGAAGTTTCTTTTAATAATGTGATAAATTCATTTGCCAGTGCCGGAAGTACATTTTTTAATGCCTGCGGTGCAATAATGATCCACATGGTCTGAAGATAGCTTAAACCAAGACTACGTCCCGCTTCGAACTGTCCGTTGTCAACAGACATGATACCGGAACGAATAATTTCCGCAACATAGGCTGCTGAATTGAAACCGAAAGATAATGAAGCAACCACGACCGGGTTGATACGGGAACTTGCAAAAATAATATAATAGATAACGAGCAGCTGAACCACTGCCGGTGTTCCTCGAATCACAGTCAGATATACCTTGCAGATCACATTAAGTACAGTCAGGAAAAAGCCGCGTTTTCTCTTTTTATCATACGTTGTACGAATAACCGCAATCACAAAACCAAGTGCAACACCTAACAGCAATGCAAAAAATGTGATCTTTAATGTATTTCCCAACCCTTTCAGAAGATACATATATCGATTGTCATCGATAAAGTTCTGAATCAGTTTTTCTTTAAAGGTCATCCCTTTTCCTCCTAAAATAATCAGTAAAAGGGATGTGACCATACAGCTACATCCCTTTCATTTTTAATATAAATCCGTTTTCAGACACGATATTTGATACCGTACTTCATAACCTGTTATCATTTTTTAACGATGATAACCTGTTTTGCTGTTGCATAAGAATCTGTAAAGTCGATGTTTTTCAGACGTTCTTCTGTAACTGTCATACCTGCTGCACCAAAATCTGCTTTTCCAGCCTGTACTGCAGCAATAATAGAGTCAAAATTCATATCATCGATCTGAAGTTCATATCCAAGCTTGTCGCAGATTGCCTGTGCGATATCTGCATCAATACCTGTAACTTTGTCACCTTCATAGTATTCATATGGTGGGAAATAAGCGTTTGTAGCCATAACCAGTGTGCCATTGGAACGATCTACGTCTTCCGGAGATTCATATGGAGAATTTCCAGCTTCTTCACCAATATAATTTGCAATAATAGAATCAATCACACCTTCTTCTTTTAATTCAGTAAGTGCTGTATTGATGCTGTCTTTCAGTTCTGTTTTTTCTTTAGAAACACAGATTGCATAGTCTTCTAAGGCAAATTCTTCTTCAAGAATTGTGAGATCTTCGTTTTTCTCAACAAAAGCTTTTGCTGGCTGTTCGTCGATAATTACACAATCGATTTTTCCCTGAGAAAGTGCCATAACCGCATCATTACCTTTGTTGTAACGCTCGATCTGTGTTCCTTCTTCATCACCTTCGTAATCAGATGCATAGATATCACCTGTTGTTCCAAGCTGAACACCAATGTATGCGCCTTTAAGATCATCTACACTTGCTACTGTTTTTCCATCTGCAAATACTGCTGTACTCATAGAAGCAGCCATAACTGTTGTTAATGCTAATGCAATAATTTTCTTCATAATATCCTCCTTAATAAATATGAATATTTATGCACCCTCGTGCATATTACTTTTATCCATTTTAACATGTTTTTTTTAAATTGCAAGCAAAATAGAAAAATCATATACTTGAATATAATGAATAATTTCTATATAATCATGTCAATCAGGTTTTCCTGTAACAGCTTAGAATGGAGATACAACTATGAAATTTACAAAAATGCATGGCATTGGCAATGATTACGTATATGTAAATTGCTTCACAGAAACTGTCAAAAATCCTGCTGAAGCAGCAAAGTTTGTGAGTGATCGTCATTTCGGTATCGGCGGCGATGGTTTGATTCTGATTAAACCTTCTGCGATTGCCGATTGTGAGATGGATATGTATAATCTGGATGGTTCTCAAGGCGCAATGTGTGGCAATGGTATTCGCTGTGTAGCCAAATACGCTTATGATTACGGCATCGTTAATAAATCTCAAATCAGCATCGCTACCAAAAGCGGTATCAAATATGTTGATCTGACAATTGAGAACGGAAAAGCAGTTCTCGTAAAAGTAAATATGGGCGCTCCGATTCTGGAAACCGCAAAGATTCCGGTTGCTGCAGATACTCCAACCGTAATCAATGCCCCGATTGAAGTTGATGGAACTTCTTATCGTTTTACCGGCGTTTCCATGGGTAATCCTCATGCAGTAGTCTACATGGACGATGTTGACGGACTTGAAATTGAAAAGATCGGACCAAAATTTGAATTTCACCCGGCCTTTCCGGACCGTGTAAATACAGAATTTGTCAAACTCATTGACAGACATACTGTACAGATGCGTGTCTGGGAACGTGGTTCCGGAGAAACCTTAGCCTGTGGCACCGGAGCCTGCGCCGTTGCCGTTGCCTCTATCCTCAATGGACATGTGGATGGCGACCAGCCGGTAACTGTAAAACTATTAGGCGGTGATCTCCAGATTTACTGGGATCGAAATGAAAATCTTGTATACATGACCGGCCCTGCCACAACTGTATTTGATGGCGAAATCGATTTAAGTGTCATCGGAGAGTAAAAACTCACCCTTTTCTGACTTTCCGCAATCTATTCAATACCAAAGCAAAACCCTGCAAATACTTCTTGCACAGAGTATTTGCAGGGTTTTCTTTCATTTTATTTATCTTTCGTTTATGCATTATCCCTCATTCTGTAATACTTTCGGGCCGGTTTCCTATATCAATGTCATCACACGTTCGGCTATAAAAACCGCTGCACAGGCAAAGGAAGCCACAACGATCAGACTTTTTTCCATATATGCAGCAATAACCGCAACAGCAAATCCGATCGTCGCCGATATTACACTTCCGGTTGCAAATAGAATTGCCGGGAATGTCATCGCAGATAAACAGGCATATGGTACATAATATAGAAACGATTTGATAAATCGATTCTGAATCTCTTTTTTTGCCAGTACCAGTGGAATCATACGGATCAGATAAGTAACGCCTGCCATTACAAGAATATAAATATATACATTATGACTCATGGTTTTCCTCCTCTTCCACCGGACATACAATTGCCGCGATTACCGACACAACAATGGTAACAATGATAATCATAAAACCGGACGATACATTTTTATCCAAAACCGGAATAATTTTAAATAAAGAAGCCATTGCCATCGATGCGAGGACAACTGCACGAATTGCCTTGTTCTTTTTGGATGGCGGAATCACCACGGCCAAAAACATTCCATAAAGGGCAACACTTAATGCACTCACAAACATGGCCGGCATAATCCCTCCACAGACAGCTCCAAGCAGTGTTCCCAGAGACCAACCCGGAATTGCCATGCTCATTACGCCATAGCTGTAATACGGACTGAGTTTTCCTTCCTGTGCAATACTTACACCGAAAATTTCATCTGTAATACCAAATGCCACTCCAAATCGATGTGCATATGGTATATCCCGCATAATTTTCTGAGAAATTGAAAATGACATCAGACAATATCTGGCATTGATGATCAACTGTGTCAAAACCATCTCCCAATAAGTTCCTGCTGCAAAAATAACTCCAACTCCGGCGAACTGACCAGCAGAAGTCAGATTTGTCAGGGAAATCAAAAATGCCTGAAATGGAGTTAATCCGCCTTTTACCGCCTGTATACCAAACGCAAAGGAAACTGCAAAATAACCTAACCCAATCGGAATCCCATCTTTTATTCCCTTTTTAAAATATGATTGCTTCATATCGTCCTCCCTGTTGCATCTCTTTCAAACGTTAAATGTGCAAATCATAATAATTGAAAAATGCTGTTTCTGATTATAGCATCTTTGCAAAGTCTTGAAAACATCATATTCTTCACTTATAATCGTAGTTATTCATAAATTTATTCATTTTCAAGGAGCAACAACATGATTATTGATACACATACACATATTTTTCCTGATAAAATAGCAGCCGCCGCAATCCCGAAGCTCTCTTCCGTTATTGAGCTCGAGCCAAGTATGAATGGCACTGCAGACGGATTACGAGAATCCATGGAACGCGGAAATATTGATTTAAGTGTCATACTCCCAATTGTAACTGCCCCTCATCAGTATGAATCCATCCTTCGTTTTGCGATTTTTATTAACGAAACCTATCAGCAGGGAGATCGGAAACTGCTCTCTCTTGCAAGCGTTCATCCTGATGAAAGCAATTTCAAAGAACAGCTTCGCCAAATCCAGCGCGAAGGATTTAAAGGGATAAAAATCCATCCTTATTATCAGCATGTTCATTTTGATGATCTTCGCTATCTTCGTATTCTTTATGCTGCTTCCGAGCTTGGACTTTGCATTGTCACACATGCAGGATACGATCCATACAATTTATCCGAGGATTTCTGCACCCCTGATATGATCATAAATGCAGTACGCGAAACAGCTCCTCCCAAACTGGTCGTCGCACATATGGGAAATAATGAAAACTACGATGAATCGGAAGCAAAACTCTGCGGTTTGAATCTCTATATGGATACCGCCTATACGATCAGCCACATTGAAGAGGAACAATTTATTAGAATGTGCCGCAAACATGGAACAGACAAAATCATGTTTGCCTCCGATGCTCCATGGGCGGATCAGGGAACTTCCGCACTTCGTCTTTCAAATATGAACGGACTTTCCGACTGCGAAAAGGATATGATTCTGTATCAGAACGCGCTGCGCTTCTTTGGTATAGAAAATATATAATGAAGATATACTATTTATTATGTCACTTTCATATAAATATCTTTGGGAACCCTTGCTTTTACTTCGATTCCGTTATCTTTATATTCTTCAGAAATCAGCTGTCCATATTCCCTGATCAGCTGTATCTTTCCGGCTTCCTGGTATGGAAACAGTCTCTCAATATAAATCTGATTTTCTGACAATATATCGGAAAGAACCTGTTTTACCTCATCCAGTCCTTCACCGGTTTTTGCGGAAATTTTGATAATTTCATCGGCACGTCGATCCCGAAGCAAGGCAGCTCCCGGCTTATCCTGTTTATTCAGCAGGGTAATTGTCTTTTTCCCTAAAGCCCCAAGATCTTTCAGCGTTTCATACACAATATGCATCTGTAACTCTGCCTGCGGATTTGAAGCATCTACAACATGAATAATATAATCTGCATACTTTGCTTCTTCCAGAGTACTTTTGAATGCTTCTATCAGATGATGCGGTAATTTGCGAATAAATCCAACCGTATCTGTCAGTAAGATCTGCTGTCCGTCATCTAACGTAAGTACTCTTGTTGTCGGGTCCAGTGTTGCAAACAGTTTATCTTCTGACAGCACGCCAGCCCCGGTTAATGTATTCAGCAATGTCGACTTTCCTGCATTTGTATATCCTACAATTGCAACGCTTTTCATATTGCTTCGATTTCTGCCGGTACGCAGTAATTCTCTGTGTTTTTCAACCTGCTGCAATTCCTGTTTCAGAGAAGAGATACGATCACGTATCAGTCGACGGTCCATTTCCAGTTTTTTCTCACCCGGTCCTCTGGTACCAATACCTCCACCCAGTCTGGACAGAGATTCACGTAAGCCGACCAGTCTGGACGAGCGATAACGAAGCTGTGCCAGTTCGACCTGTATCTTTCCTTCACTTGTAATTGCCCTTGAAGCAAAAATATCTAAAATCAAAAGAGTTCTGTCCATAACTTTACAGTCCAGTTCTCTCTCCAGATTATTCATCTGCGCCGGTGATAATTCGTCATCACAGATTACACCTGTTGCATCCAAGGCCAAAACCATACTGCAAACTTCTTCAATTTTACCTTTTCCGATATAAGTCCCCGGGTGGACTTTTTCTCTGTTTTGTACAACTTTCCCTACCGTAACGGCACCGGCTGTAGACGCCAGTTCCTCTAACTCCTCCAGGGATTCGTATGTGTCCTCATTGTTGTTCACCTGAACACCGATCAGTATGACACGTTCTTCTATTTCTTTGATTTCTTCCATTTTTTACCCTCATTAATAATCGTTAATGATCAATATAACCAGATAAAAAGTATAGCAAACCGCACTGTATTTTGCAAATATCACTTTAGAAGACATTGACTATCCCGTAGATATGTGATAAAGTAAACCATATCGCAATTTAACGCATGAAAGTATAAAAGTTTCAATGTGTTAAAGCGAACAACAATACACAATAGGAGAGAGAAAATATGAAACTAGTCATCTTAATCGCCTACTTTATCGTACTGATTGGAATCGGTATGTACTGTAGAAAAAACTCAACAGACGTAAACGGCTTCGTCCTTGGCGGAAGAAGCGTTGGACCATGGCTTACGGCATTTGCTTATGGTACTTCTTATTTTTCAGCGGTCGTATTTGTCGGATATGCCGGACAGTTCGGCTGGAAATACGGTATTGCCGCTACATGGGCAGGTATCGGAAACGCAATTATCGGTTCCCTGCTTGCATGGGTCGTTCTCGGAAGACGTACCCGAATTATGACACAGCATTTAGACTCCGCAACAATGCCTCAGTTTTTCGGTGAACGTTTCCAGAACCCGGCATTAAAAATCGTTGCCTCTGTAATCATTTTTATTTTCCTGATTCCATATACAGCTTCTCTTTATAATGGTCTTTCCAGATTATTCGGTATGGCTTTTAATATCGACTATTCTGTATGTATCATTTTGATGTCTGTGCTTACTGCAATCTATGTTATCGCAGGTGGTTACATGGCGACTGCAATCAACGATTTTATCCAGGGTATCATCATGCTGTTCGGTATTGTTACCATTATCGCAGCCGTACTGATGAGCAAAGGTGGTTTTATCGCAGCCTTACACGGACTTGCCGAAGTTTCTGATGAAACAGTATCTACCGCACCTGGTGTGTTTGCTTCCTTCTTCGGACCGGACCCGTTGAACCTTATGTTCGTTGTAATTCTTACTTCACTGGGTACATGGGGACTTCCTCAGATGGTTCAGAAATTCTATGCGATCAAAAATGAATCTGCGATCCAGAAAGGAACGATCATCTCTACCATTTTTGCACTGGTCGTTGCCGGCGGATGTTATTTCCTCGGTGGTTTCGGACGTCTGTTCTCTGATGAGATCGACGTAGCAGCAAATGGATTTGACTCTATCATTCCGACGATGCTTTCTTCCTTATCACCGGCATTGATCGCCCTTGTTGTTATCCTTGTATTATCAGCATCTATGTCAACCCTGTCATCACTGGTACTTGCTTCCAGCTCTACTCTGACAATTGACTTTTTGAAAGACAACTTTATCAAAAAAATGAGTGACAAAAAACAGCTTCTTATGATTCGTGTACTCGTACTGGTATTCATCGCAATCTCAGCTATTCTGGCTCTGATTCAGTACAAGAGTTCCGTTACTTTTATTGCACAGCTTATGGGCGTTTCATGGGGCGCACTTGCAGGTTCTTTCCTTGCACCATTTTTGTACTCTCTGTACTGGAAAAAAACAACGGTTGCATCCTGCTGGGCATCTTTCATTTTCGGTTCCGGTCTCATGATCGTAAACATGTTTGCAAGACCATCACTTCCAACAATTCTGCAGTCACCTATTAATGCAGGTGCAATTGCAATGCTGGCCGGTCTGATCATTGTTCCGGTTGTCAGCCTGATCACACCAAAACCTAATAAACAGTTCGTAGAGGAAACATTTGCCTGCTACGAAAAACCAACGGAAGTTCCTCAGAAATCTTCTCTTGGTAAATAAGCTCGACTAAATACATACGAGGTTTATGTTTAACCTAAAAAAATAATGAATACTCATAAAAACAAGGAGCATATCAAAATTGATATGCTCCTTGTTTTTATATACATATTTATTTTTCTTTATTTCTATTTCTTTATCCGTTGTTCTGCTGTGCTACCAGCTGATCGGCACCGTATTTCTTACGCAGCGCCGGTTTTTCAATTTTTCCTGTGGCATTTCTAGGAACCTCGGCAAAGATAATTTTCTTTGGTCGTTTATATCTTGGAAGATCTTTGCAGAATGCTTCGATTTCCTCTTCTGTACATTCCATACCTTCTTTGATAGAAATGATGGCACCTGTAATTTCTCCCAGACGTTTATCCGGCAATCCGATAACCGCTACATCTTTTACCTTCTCAAATGCATTCAGGAAGTTTTCAATCTGTACAGGATAGATATTTTCTCCACCGCTGACAATAACGTCTTTTTTACGGTCAACCAGGAAGTAGAAGCCATCCGGATCCTGCATTGCCATATCACCGGTACGAAGCCATCCATCAACGATCGTCTCCTCGGTTGCCTTCGGATCATTGTAATAGCAGGTCATAACACCGGGACCTTTCACACAAAGTTCTCCAACTTCTCCAAACGGTACTTCATTCATATCCGGATCTACAATTTTGCATTTCCAGCGATATCCAGGAACACCGATTGCTCCAACCTTGTGAATATTCTCAACACCCAGATGCACACATCCAGGACCTGTTGATTCAGAAAGACCATAGTTTGTATCATATAAATGATTCGGGAAATATTCTTTCCATCTCTTGATCAATGATGGCGGAACCGGCTGTGCACCAATATGCATCAGTCTCCACTGATCCAGGTCATAATCTTCCAATTTCAAATCACCGCGATCGAGACTATCCAAAATATCCTGTGCCCACGGAACAAGCAGCCAAACCAGTGTACAATGTTCTTTTGAAACTGCATCCAGAATAATTTCCGGCGATGTTCCTTTCAAAAGAACCGCTTTACTACCCGCACAGAGACTTCCCATCCAATGGAATTTTGCACCTGTATGATATAAAGGCGGAATACAGAGGAAGGTATCATTTCGGTCTGTCAGATGGTGTTTCTGTTCCATCTGTGCAGCCTGCATAAGACTTTCATGATTGTGAAGAATTGCCTTTGGAAATCCGGTTGTGCCTGATGAGAAATAGATTGCAGCATCATCTTCCTCTTCCAGACGAACAAGCGGCGGCTGGCTGGAACAATCCGCAACCAGTTCACGATAACTTTCCGCAAATGTCGGACATCCATCTCCCACATAAATAAGAAGACGTCCTTTGCTGATTTCTTCCTGAATTGCTTCGATACGGCCGATAAACTCCGGTCCAAACAGCAGGATGTGTACTTCAGCAAGATCTACACAATATTTAATTTCACTTGAATCAAAACGGAAATTGAAAGGCACGGCAATCGCCCCTGTCTTTAAAATTCCAAAATAAATCGGAAGCCATTCCAGACAGTTAAACATCAAAATTGCAACTCTGTCTCCCTTCTGAATTCCACGTTCCAAAAGCATATTTGCAACACGGTTTGCTTTTTCATCAAAAATTTCCCATGTAATTTCTCGACGGTATGGGGTCGAAGAAGTCTGCTGAACCAGGTCGTATTCCTTCCAGGTTTGCTTTTTGTTGTCTTTGATCGTTGGATTCAACTCAATAAGTGCGACTTCATCTCCATATAACTTATGATTTCTCTCTAATAAATCTGTTACTGGCATTTACCGTACTTCCTTTCTTTTACATTTTATTCTTTACGCATTACACTATCCTTTTAGAGGTGTAATCAATAACATGCCATTGCTGTTACTTCGCATATTTTTTCTATAATAAAACAAAAAAAACACATGCTCACTTCAATGCTTTTTTTCATTAAAGTGGCATATGTTTTATATTAGCACTTTACAGAGCGAAAGTCAAGTTTATTACTCTTCCGATTCCCGTGCATTCCCTTCTTCTTTTTCCTGAATCTGATCGATCATATCACTCAAACAGCCGGTTCCATAATCCAGCATGCGTTTTACACGACTGATCGTTGCAGAGCTGGCATTTGTCTTGTCTGCGATTTCTGTATAGACTTTGTCTTTTTTCAGCATGCCGGCAACTTCAAATCTCTGTTCCATAACCTGAATTTCTTTCATGGTACATAAATCTTCAAAAAAATCACAGCATTGCTCCATATCTTTCAACTGCAGTATTGCCTCATAGAACTTTTTGGTACGCTTTGTTCTATCAATTTTGTCCATAATCATGTACCTCTCTTTTATTGAATAATACCGGTTCGTGATTGCAGGAAAGTCAATTCCTTTTTCGCCGCCTCGTCTGCCGGAAACAGATTTAGATAGCTTTCTGTTTTCTGTAACGCAGTCGTAAAATCAAGTTGTTTTTCATAAACAACGATTTCATTAAACATCAAATCCTGCATTTCGGATGTCGATGCGTTCTCGAGCCCCATCTGAATATTCTGAAGAGCCGAGCTGTAATTTCCATCCTCAATATCACACATCGCCAGTCCATTATAACCCTTTGCAGCATTTCCTTCTTCTGACACATACTGCAAATACATGGCCCTGGCATTTGAAGTGTCATTTCGAGCCAGATATACACTCCCAAGAAGCAGCATAGCTTCTGTACTACCCTGATTTACTGCCGTAATCAATTCCTGCTGTGCCTGATTATAATCATCCATATAATAGTACACACGTCCTCTATCATAATAATCTTCCGCCGTCTTCGGTGAAGTATTCAGAGAGGCCTCCAGATAAGCGGTTCCATCTGCTTCCATTCCTTTTTCAACATACGCCTGATAGATTTCAATTGCCGTATCGTGATCGGTATTTTCCGCAAAAGATTTTTGGAAATAATCTGCAGCTTCATCATAAGAATCCAGTTCCAGCGCAACCTTTCCAAGTAAAAAATACTCATCCTGATTTAATGATCCCAGAGAAAGCAATTTCTGACAATCGGACATAGCCTCACTTGCATTTCCTAATTTCAGATTCGCTGTCGCACGATAATCCAAAAGATCTTTCTCTAATGAAGTTCCAAGTTTTTCATATCCCAGAGCATAATCAAAGTATTCAATTGCTGTTTCGTACTCGCCGCGTTTCATACTTGCAACGCCCGCACCACGATAAGACTGCGGAACGTTGTAGTTCCCCTCTATCGTCTGGCGAAATTCATCTAACGCAAAATCATACATTCCCTGATCCAGATCTTTTTCTGCCTGCTCATAAATCTCTTTGTATTTATTTCCGCATCCGGAAAAACACAAAGCCGTAAGCATTGCGATTCCAAATGCAGGAGCCAAAATTCTGATGTTCTTTTTCATATTATCCCTATTCTACAGCAAGACCTTCTGCTTCAATTACTTCGATCACACTGTTGACATATTTATAGCAAAGCTCATCTGTATCCGCTTCAACCATAACACGGATAACAGGTTCTGTACCGCTTTCACGCACAAGAATACGTCCGTCATTTCCAAGTGCTGTTCTGGCAGCCTCTACAGCTGCTACGACCTTTGGATTTTCCTGTGCTGCTTTTTTATCTTCAACGCGAACATTTCTAAGCAGCTGAGGATATACTCTCATTTCTTTTGCCAGATCACATAACGTAGCTTTTTTCTCTACGCATGCTTCCATAATCATCAATGAAGTGAGAATTCCATCTCCGGTTGCCGCATATCTGCTGAAAATAATATGTCCGGATTGTTCTCCACCAATGCTGTATCCGTTTTTCAGCATGTTTTCCGCTACATACTTATCACCGACTGCTGTCTGCTCATAGTTGATGCCTTCATTCTCAAGTGCTTTATAAAGTCCCATATTGGACATTACCGTTGTAACAACCGTATTTCCCGCAAGACGTCCCTGTTCTTTCAAATATTTACCGCAAAGATACATAATTTTGTCTCCGTCAACCACATTACCCAGGTGGTCAACAGCGATGCAGCGGTCTGCATCTCCATCATAGGCAAATCCAATATCCAGGCCTTTTTCAACGACAAATTTCTGAAGGACTTCAATATGTGTAGATCCGCAATTTGTGTTAATGTTTGTTCCGTCCGGAGTATTGTTAATAACATAAGTCTTTGCCTGAAGAGCTTCAAATACACTTTTGGCAATTGCAGACGAACTTCCGTTTGAGCAGTCAAGACCTACGCGCAATCCTTTAAAATCGCGGGACGGAATGGAAATCAAATGTCCGATATAGCGATTTCTTCCGGATGCAAAGTCGATGGTTCTTCCTACATCTTCTTTTGTTGCAAGCGGCAGCTCTTCGATTTCACCATCAATATAATCTTCGATTTTTTTCTCGATTTCGGCTTCAATTTTCTGTCCGTATCCGTTTAACAATTTGATTCCGTTATCATAGAAAGGATTATGGCTGGCAGAAATCATAATTCCACAATCAAAATCTTCTGTTCTAACCGCATAAGAAACACTTGGTGTTGTTGTTACATGAAGCAGGTATGCATCTGCACCGGATGCAGTCAAACCTGCAACAAGAGCATACTCAAACATGTAGCTGCTTCTTCTGGTATCTTTACCGATTACAATTTTTGCTTTGTGCTCACGTCCATAATACCAGCCAACATAACGTCCTACTTTAAATGCATGATTTACTGTCAGTTTTACATTTGCTTCGCCTCGAAATCCATCTGTTCCAAAATATTTTCCCATTGTTATTACACTCCCTAACTTTCATATAATCTGTCCGGATATTTTCCTTCATCCGTTAATTTTTTGATTGCCTCCATTACGATCTGCTTATCTTCCTGATAGGTTACGCCAAACCACTGGTCTTTGGTTTCAAGTACTTCTACACAAGCAGATTGATTTTTTATCAGATGATCAATCACAGTCGGCAGCAAATATTCTTTTTTTATATCTCCCGGCTTTATCTCTTTCAGAAACTCCACAAAACCCTTTTCAAGAACATCCATAAATGCAGGTGTTAACCCCCACATATTCATCGATACCAGACCTTTGACATTGAGTTTTTGAACGTCATCGTTTTCTCTCGTTTCGGCTCCGTCAGCTGTTTTGAAAATATCGTGTGTTTCCGTTATACCACTTAATTGTCCATCTGTAATATGGCAGATTCCACGTGTGACACTTCCGTTATCACTCAATGTATTTCCCAAACGGAACCCGGCCATACAGATATGAATTTTTTCATCCTCGAAGGATGCGTTCACCAGATAGTCATGAACTTTTTGAAAAGCACTTTTTCCATAATAGTCATCAGCATTGATTACCACAAATGGCTCTGATAATATTTTTTTTGCAGCCAGAACCGCCTGTCCGGTTCCCCAGGGTTTTGTTCTGTCTTTTGGCTTTACAAATCCTTCCGGCAAATCATCCAATTCCTGAAACGCATAAGCCACTTCTGCAACTTTTTCAACTCGTTCTCCGATTACCTTACGGAATTCTTCCTCCAGATCCTTCCTTATTATGAAAACGATTTTATTAAATCCTGCTTCTAATGCATCACAAATGGAATAATCCATAATAATTTCGCCATGAGGTCCAACCGGAGCTAACTGCTTGATACCATTTCCAAATCTGCTCCCAATACCGGCTGCCATGATTACAAGTGCTGTCTTTTTCATACTGATTACCTCATATATTTGAAATATTCAAAACTATATTAATAAAATCCTGTTATTATGCTTCGTCCTGTAAATTACTCAATTTGGCCGCCTGATCGGCTGCAATCAGGCTATCCAGCAATTCATCAATATCACCATTCATAATAGAATCCAGTTTGTACAATGTCAGTTTAATTCTATGATCTGTTACACGTCCCTGCGGGAAGTTATAGGTACGGATCTTCTCGGATCTGTCACCGGTACCAATCTGGCTTCGACGAAGTTCTGCTTCTGCATCATGTGCTTTCTGCTGCTCAATATCATATAATTTCGCACGCAGCAATGCAAATGCTTTCGCCTTATTCTGAATCTGTGATTTCTCTGTCTGGCTGTATACGACAATTCCTGACGGATAATGTGTCAGACGTACCGCAGAGTCTGTTGTATTGACACACTGTCCACCATTACCGGATGCACGCATTACGTCGATACGGATATCTTTGTCATCAATAACGACATCGACTTCTTCCGCTTCCGGCATGACAGCAACCGAAATTGTAGATGTATGAATACGTCCGCCTGATTCCGTCTCAGGAACTCGCTGTACACGATGAACACCACTTTCATATTTCATACGAGAGTATGCGCCCTGACCGGTAATCATAAAGTTTACTTCTTTCATACCGCCAATACCAATCTCGTCAACACCGACAAGTTCCACTTTCCAGTGGCGTTTTTCCGCGTATTTCACATACAGACGATACATTTCAGCTGCAAAAAGGGCAGCCTCGTCACCACCTGCACCTGCACGAATCTCTACGATAACATTTTTGTCATCGTTAGGATCCTTAGGCAGAAGAAGAATTTTTAATTCCTGTTCAAGCTCTTCCACTCGTTTTTTTGCATCGGAAAGTTCTTCCTTCAGCATCTCTCGCATGTCTTCATCTTTTTCATCTTCAAGCATAGCAAGACTATCTTCAATTGTTTCTTTGTTTTTTTTGTATTCCTGATATGCTTCTACGATTGGCTGAAGGTCGCTCTGTTCTTTCATGATTTTCTGAAAATGTGCAGGATCATCTGTGATTCCCGGCTCACTCAGAGTTACCATCAATTCTTCATAGCGGATCAAAAGATCCTCTAATTTATCAAACATTCTATTCCTCCATATTATTCATTCTAGTCTATTACGTACTTTCATAGATACTATCGATTTATAAAATTCCGTATACGATACGATCCAGACCGGCAAGATCCTTTTGCACCTTTACATTTAAAAATCCGTGTTCTTTCATAATAGAAGAAACACTTTCTCCCTGGTCATATCCGATTTCATACAAAAGATAACCGCCCTTTTTCAAAAAAGCCGTCGCTTTCCGGGTGATTTTTCTATAAAAATAGAGTCCGTCTTCTTTTCCGTCAAGTGCCATCATCGGATCGTGCACTTTTACTTCCTCGGAAAGCTTCTCAATTTCTGCCGTAGCAATATATGGCGGATTTGAGATAATCATATCATATTCTGCAGTATTTCGGCTATCATTTTTGCAAAAACAGTCTGCTTCAAACAAATCACCCCGGGCAAATTCTGCTCGTGCTGTCAGATTCATCTGCTCTGCATTTCTGCCAGCCACTTCCAGTGCTTTTTCACTGAGATCACAGCCGATGCCCACTGTATTTTCCATTTCTGCCAGGATACTTAAAAGAATACAGCCCGAACCCGTGCACATATCCAAAATATGTACCTGTTTCGATTCGCCATCCTTTGTCTGCTCTGTCTGTGCAAAATAATTAGTTCTAAGAATCTGAAGCGCCAGCTCTACCAGACATTCCGTATCCTGACGCGGCACCAGTACATGTTCATTAACATAGAACTCATGACCCATAAACCATGCCTGGTGAGTGAGATGCTGCAGCGGAATATGGCGACTTCTGTTTTCGATATTTTGAAAATAAGCTGTCATTTGCAACTCAGAAAGTTCCTGTTCCGGATGTGCAAAATAAAATGCTCTATTGTAACCTGTCTCAAATTCCAGAAGGAGCCAGGCATCAAGCCCGGCTTCTTCAATCCCGGCTTCCGCCAGAATACGTATTCCTTTTTTCAGTACTTCCGAAAGACTATTTGGTTTCATCACTGTCAGCTCCCTCAGTTTCTACATATCCAAATTCTTCTTTCAGATAATTCTTCCAGTCAAATACAGCTTCTACTGCTTTGATTGCAACTTCTGCCATGTCGGCAGTTGGTTCTTTTGTTGTCAGTTTCTGCATTGCCATACCGGGCTTACTGACAATATCTGCAAATTTATTGTCCTTTCTGCCTGCCCACTGAATAATTTCAAATGAAATTCCAGCTACAACAGGAACCATCAGAAGACGACCGAGAAGACGACCCCAGTATACCGGAACAAAGACAAATACAAAATGCAAAATAATGCTGACAAACATAACAAGGAACAAAAAACTTGTTCCACAGCGTTTATGCTGTCTGGAACTTTTCATAACATTTTCCACAGTTAGAGGCATACCACTTTCTACGCAGTTGATACATTTATGCTCCGCACCATGGTACATAAATGTTCTCTGAATATCTTTGGTACGCGAAATCAAATACATATACAGCATAAACAATGCCAACTTCACAAATGCTTCCAAAACCGTAACCAGAACTTCGGAAGCTCCCACTTTTCGAATCAGACTTGCCAGAAAGTAAGGAAGAAACATAAATGCTCCAACGGAAATTAAAACAGAGATCGCAACTGTCACGTACAACAGTACTTTAAACATTTTATCTTCTTTTCTTTTTTTTCTGGCCAGTTCTTCTTCCGAGAGCTGTTCGTTTTTCTTTGCCTCATCCTCATCTTCTTCATCTGCAGCAATTTCCGCAGAATACATCAGACATTTTGTTCCAACCACCAAAGAGTCAATAAAACTGACGACACCACGAATGATTGGTTTTTTCAGTATTTCGCTTTTTCCGAAAACACTTTTATAATCCTCGATTTTAACTTCGATGCCTTGATCCGGTCTTCGAACACCTACAGCGTATTTATCTTTATGGCGCATCATGATTCCTTCCATGACTGCCTGACCGCCAATATTAGATGGTTTTTTCATTTTATTCTCCAGTAAATTTTCTTTTATAAACAAAGAAAGGTTGAGATTTCCCAACCTCAACCTTCTCTACGTATATTTTCTCATATATTATTTGTTCAAGCCGTATTTTCTATTGAACTTGTCAATACGTCCACGAGCCTGAGCTGCTTTCTGCTGACCTGTATAGAATGGATGGCATTTAGAACAGATTTCTACGTGGATATCTTTCTTTGTAGAGCCTGTTACGAATGTGTTTCCACAGTTACAAGTTACAGTTGCCTGATAATAATTTGGATGGATACCTTCTCTCATGATTTTCACCTCACTATATGAATTCTATTTTATATTCGTATTCATCTGACGAATTTTCTATTAAACAGCTTGTAAATTATAACACGCATTTAATAGGATTGCAAGAATTTTATAAAATTTTCTGTTTACGAACCATTTGTACAAATTCGTCGTTATTTTTTGTATGCGCAAACATGTTCAGAATCTGTTCCACCGCATCTTCGGATTTCATTCCATTTAAAGCCTTGCGCATAATATAGACTGCCTCCTGTTCCTCACGGCTCAGAAGTAGATCCTCTCTTCTGGTTCCTGATTTCTGAATATCAATTGCCGGAAAAATTCTTCTCTCCTGCAGTTTTCGATCCAGAACAAGTTCCATATTACCGGTGCCTTTGAATTCTTCATAGACAACATCATCCATTTTGCTCCCTGTATCAACAAGAGCAGTTGCCAGAATAGTCAGGCTTCCGCCCTCTCTCATATTTCTGGCTGCACCAAAAAACCGTTTTGGCATATGAAGTGCTGCAGGATCAAGACCGCCGGAAAGTGTTCTTCCGCTTGGCGGAACCGTCAGATTATACGCTCTTGCCAGCCTTGTGATAGAGTCCAGCAAAATCGTCACATCCTGTTTATGCTCTACCAGGCGGCGTGCTCTCTCCACAACCATTTCGGAAACTCGCTTATGATGCTCCGGAAGTTCATCAAAAGTAGAATAAATAACATCCACATTCGGTCCCTGAATTGCCTCTTTAATATCCGTCACTTCCTCCGGACGCTCATCGATCAGCAGAATAATCAATTTCATGTTCGGATCATTTCTCAGTATCGATTTTGCCACTTCTTTTAAAAGTGTCGTTTTTCCGGCTTTCGGAGGCGACACGATCATGCCTCGCTGTCCCTTTCCAATCGGGCTGATCAAATCAAGTACTCTCATAGCCGTCGTTCCGCCCGGATGTTCCATTTTCATCTTTTGATTTGGAAAAATAGGCGTCATATCTTCAAAATTGTATCTTTTTGGTCCTTCGCTTGGATGGAAGCCATTAATGGAACTCACATACAGCAACGCACTGAATTTCTCGCCCTGCGTTTTTATACGTATATTTCCTCGAATCATATCTCCCGTTTTGAGATTAAAGCGTCGAATCTGCGATGGTGATACATATACGTCATTTTCTCCCGGCAAATAATTTTCACAGCGAATAAATCCATAACCTGCATCAGGAATGACTTCCAAAATCCCATTCGCACGAACGCCGCTATCCAGCTGTGCCGTTTCTGCAGGTACACCGAGCGAATTATGAGTTCGTTTCATTTCCCCATTTTCTCTTTGAACCGAATTTTCTCCGGCATTCTGTGGCTGCTGCACCGTACGCACGCCTCTGACAGATCGTTCCTGCTGTACCGGGCGAGATGCCTCTGTCTGACGTTCCGGTTCTGCCTGACGAGAAGCCTCTGTATTTTCCTGTGCCAGCAGGAGCTCGATCAATTCCGGTTTTCGAAGTGTGGAAACACCTTTCATTCCACGCTCCTTTGCCATTTCTTTTAATCGTATCAACGATAATGCTTCATATTTTTCTCGCATAATATCTCCTTAATTTACCAATGCTCCCAACAAACCATAGGATACGATCGACATGATTACTGTTGCCATAATTAATCCACAAAAAATTGCAATGGATGATTTTTTAATGTCAATCTTCAGAAGAGAAGCGATTAACGATCCTGTCCATCCGCCGGTCCCCGGAAGTGGGATTCCCACAAATAAAAGCAGTCCGACAAATTCATATTTTTGGATATTATCGCTTTTTCTCATTGCACGATTTTCCAATTTTTCAACGAAACCACGCAGAATATTTTTTTCTTTCATAAATTTAAAAATCTGATTGATAAAAAGCAGAATAAACGGAATCGGAATTATATTCCCCAATATACATATCGGAATTGCTTTCATAATCGGAATTTTCAAAAGTGATGCTGCCAAAAGACCTCCTCGCAGTTCCAGAATCGGTATCATCGATATGATAAACACAACTGCCAGCGGAGAGATATTTGACAAGTTTTCAGTAAACCATTTTACAATAGAACTCATGTATTTCTCCAATCTATCTGTTTGTCTTTTTTTCTGTTTCCCGTTCTATAATTTCCGGTTATTATTCTCTGATTTTTCTTTATCTGTTTTCTCTGTTTTTCAGATATCCTGTCAAAAATGCGATCAATTTCTGCATTTCCTCATCTGTACCTATTGTAATACGCAGATGATTGTCAATTCTCGGCTTTGCGAAATATCTCACATAAATATGTTCATTTCTAAGTGCTTCAAACAATTCTTTTGCCGGACATTCTGAATGTGCGGCAAAAATAAAGTTTGCTTTTGAATCTCCAAATGAGAATCCCAGTTTGCGAAGTTCTGTCTTTGTCCACTCACGGGTTTCCACGATTTTTCTGCAGGTTTCTTCAAAATACTCCCGGTCATTCACAGAAGCAACGCCCGCTGCTAATGCTGTTCTGTTCATTGTATAGGAATTAAAGGAATATTTTACATCATTTAGATATTTGATCAGTTCCGGATTTCCCATCGCATAACCGATTCTCATGCCTGCCAGCGATCTGGATTTCGAGAATGTCTGAATTACCAGCAGATTATCATACTTATCGATCAGTGAAAGTGCGCTTTCCGTACCAAAGTCAACATACGCTTCATCAATCATAACAATGACATCGCGGTTATTTATCAAAATCTCTTCGATCTCCGCCAATGGCATGGAAACCCCTGTAGGCGCATTTGGGTTAGGGAAAATAATACCACCGTTAGGCTGAACGTAATCTTCCTTTCTAATATGAAACTGATCATTTAAAGCCGGTCTCTTGTAAGGGATTTTAAACAGATCTGCCCATACATCATAAAAAGAATAAGTGATGTCCGGGAACAGAATTGGTTTTTCAGAATTAAAAAACGTTAGAAAACACATTGCTATTACATCATCGGAGCCAACGCCAACAAAGACCTGCTCCTCTTTCAGATTATAATACGAAGCAATCGCTTTTACAAGAATTTCCGCTTTCGGATCCGGATATAATCTTAATGTATCTGTATCCAATGCCTTCAATGCCTTCTCAACTCCCGGCGCCGGCGGATATGGATTTTCATTTGTGTTCAATTTGATCATATCCGGCTGATTTGGCTGCTCACCGGGTGTATAAGGAACAACCTTACGTATATTCTTCTCCCAATTTTTCATAATATAACTCCATTCCGCAGTTTGAACTGCTTCTTTATTATTTGTTTATCATATTCTTACGGACATTTTAACGACCGATTCTATTTTCGTCAATCTCAGATTTTATTTTCGATTTCATTTTTATAATCATTTCATATTTTTAATAATTTTTTCGAATTTTGTTTCTATATTCATTCCATTTTATTATTGATTTTCGCTTTCTGATATCCTTTGCTTTTCAACAATTCCATACCATGATATAATAGACCAACGATTAAATTTATAAAGAAAACATTTGTAACAGGAGGTTCCATGGATCTTCATTCAATCAGCACAAATTGTACCAGAACCGAATTTGTCGGCACTGCCGTTCTTGATACCATTGGATTGGTCATCTCCGGTATCGATGATACGCTTCTTCAACATATGAACATCACAAATAAATACCACACTCTTGGTCTGTTCAGTTCCCGGACAGGTGCTGCCGGACAGTTGACCGCCATAGATGATGCAGTCAAGGCAACCAGCACTGAAGTTCTTTCCATTGAGCTCCCCCGCGATACGAAAGGATGGGGCGGGCACGGAAATTATATCGTATTGGGCGGTGATGATGTATCCGATGTACGACATGCCATTGCACTCGCATTGGAACTGACAAACAAATATGCCGGTGAATTATACATCAGCGAAGCCGGACATTTAGAATTTGCTTTTTCTGCAAGTGCCGGACCGGTTTTGCAAAAAGCATTCGATGCTAAACCAGGAGAAGCCTTTGGATTCATGGCAGGCTCACCTGCTGCCATCGGGCTGGTGATGGCTGATAAAGCAATGAAATCCACTCCTGCAGACATTGTTCGCTATATGACCCCGGATCAGGGAACAAGCCATTCAAATGAAGTTATTCTCGCAATCAGCGGAGATGCAAGTGGTATCAAAGGAGCTGTATTGGAGGCCAGACAGATTGGTCTGGAATTACTGATTGCAATGGGCAGTTATCCTAATATTCCGGGAACACCGTATCTGTAAAGTAAAAGGATGCCCTCCGGACATTCTCTTTGCATACATGACAACATAACAAAACGCTCTGTATTTTTTCCATAATACAGAGCGTTTTTTCCATTCATTTTTCAAATTAAATTTTCTCGGTTAACAGCATCTATTAACCTACCAGATAAACATCCGCTGACTGAAGTCCAAATGCAAGAGCTGCATCATGGCTGTCCATATAAATATCGACATGTCCATAACCGGTTCCTCTATCTTCAACCGTATAGATATGTCCATTGATCATAAGCTGTGTACCAAAGTCCACACCACCCATTGCAATCGTATTTCCGGCTGTAGGAACCGTACCGCTTGCTGTCAGATTTCCGGCAGTACCACAGCATGATGCACAATTACAATATGCTGTCAGTGTAAAATTACCAAGGTACTTTCCGGATGACGCACTACTGTCACCGGAATCACTGCTGTCATCTGCTGTCGGCGCATCATCGATGTCTTCATCAACAGTGGCATTGTCCATTTCATTATCATAATCGTAGGATTCTTCTTCATCTGAATCGTCTGCTTCTTCCTCATAGGATTCTTCGTAGTCTGAATCATCTGATTCTTCCTCATAGGATTCCTCTTCATAATTCGATTCACTGTCATCATACTCTTCTTCGTAGTCTGAATCGTCTGCTTCTTCCTCGTAGGATTCCTCATCATCTGATTCAGCATCACTGTATTCTTCCTCATCATCTGAATTATAAGAATAGTTATGATAAGATTCTGCAACGACCGTCAATGCTGCAATTCTGCTGTCTGCACTGTTAACCTCGGCCATCAGTGCGTCTGCTTCTGCCTGGTTTGAACTAATCTGAGAAACGTAAGATGCGATCTCTGTATTTGTCTGCTGAACCAGATTCTGCATTTCCTGTTTTGCCGCAGAACGTTCCGTCATCATTGACTCAATCTCTGTTTTCTCTGTTTTAACCTGTGCTTCTTTTTCCTGGATCTCTGTCTGCAGATTTTCATATTTTGTCAGCTGTTCTCTGTCATAATCACTGATTTCCATAATACTTACTGCAGTATTTATGAAATCCCCCATATCTTTTGAAGAAAGAAGTCTCTGCATATAAGATGAGCCGCCATGCTCATAAATATACTGAATACGAAGTTTCATATTATCATACTGCTTCTGTGATGCGTTCTGTGCAGTTTCAAGATCTGAATGAACCGTTTTCAGTTCTTCTTCCTTTGAAGCCATCTGAACACTTAGATCCGTTACCGCTTTTTCAAGATCAACATACTGCTGATTGATCTGCTGCAAATAAGTCTCCAGCTCCTGTTTTTTCGTTTCAAGAGTGCTGATCTCATTTTGTTTGGCAGCAAGAGCATTTGCTGCCGTATTTCTCTGAGCCTGTGCATTCTCCAATTCATCTGCGTGAACAACTCCGCTCATAGACAGCGTCAAAGCTGCTGTAAGCATCATTGATAGTAACTTTCTATTTTTCATAAAACACCTCTTTATCATTTTCATAAACATAAGTATACCATATTTTACCACAAAATCAACATTTTCTTCATTTTTTGTAACATTTGTGTAATATTTATTAATTTTTTCACAAAAAATAGGAAGTTAACATAATCGTATGTATCCTCATGGAACATTTACTTTTTTATGAAAACGGAGTATAATATCTGAAGTTACTTGATTATTTCAGCATTCAGGAAAAAATATGCAGGAGAACATAATATGTATCAAATAGATTTTTCGAAACCACAACACATTCATTTTATTGGAATCGGCGGAATCAGCATGAGCGGTCTCGCTGAAATTCTATTGGATGCCGGATTTACCGTTTCCGGATCCGATGCAAAAGAAAGTGAGCTTACCAAAACTCTGGAATCCAAAGGCGCATCCATTTTTTATGGTCAGCGTGCCGACAATATTATAGAGGGAATTGAACTTGTCGTTTATACAGCAGCCATTCATGATGATAATCCTGAATTTGCCCGTGCAGTTGAAAAAGGACTCCCGATGCTCACACGTGCAGAGCTTTTAGGGCAAATCATGCGTAATTATCGCACTGCCATCGCAGTTTCCGGTACACACGGAAAAACAACAACTACCTCTATGATTTCTCATATTCTTCTTGCCGGAGAATGTGATCCTACGATCAGTGTCGGAGGCATTCTTCCATCCATTGGAGGAAATATTCGAGTTGGAAATTCCGAAACGTTTATTACGGAAGCCTGTGAATACACAAACAGCTTTCTCAGCTTCTCTCCTACCATCGGAATCATTCTTAACATCGATGCCGATCATCTGGACTTTTTCAAAGATCTTGATGATATTCGCCGCTCATTCAGAAAATTTGCAGAACTGCTTCCGGAAAACGGAGCACTGATTATCAATGCAGATACTCCTGAATACAAGACAGTTACCGATGGGCTTAAATGCAATATCATTACCTACGGTTTAGAAAACGAAGCCGATTATACTGCTGCGGATATCACTTATGATGCGTCCGGATATGCAACTTTTACTGCTATGAAAGGAAACGAAAAAGTCGGAACCTTTTCACTGAAAGTGCCTGGAATTCACAATGTATCGAATGCACTTGCATCGATAGCACTTGGTCAGTTACTTCATCTTTCGGTTGAAACAATTGCTGAAGGACTTGCAGGTTTCACCGGTACAAATCGTCGTTTTCAGTATAAAGGAAACGTTGGCGGTGTAACGATCATCGATGATTATGCGCATCACCCGACAGAAATCATGGCAACTTTAAAAGCTGCAGAAAATTATCCTCACAAAAAACTCTGGTGTGTATTCCAGCCACATACTTTCACCAGAACAAAAGCTCTGATGACTGAGTTTGCCGATGCCCTCAGCCATGCCGAGCAGGTTATTCTGGCAGCCATCTATCCTGCCCGTGAGACCGACGATCTGGGTATTTCATCAAAAAATCTTCAGGAATTAATTCAGAAGCATGGAACCCCTTGCGAATATTTCGAAACTTTTGATGAAATCGAAAACTACTTATTAACCAACTGCTCTGAAGGAGATTTGATCATTACAATGGGAGCCGGTGATGTTGTAAACATCGGTGAAAATCTTCTCGGCCGCTAATAATAACTACGTCCACTTGTATTACATAAAGGTGTAACACAAGTGGACTTTTTTCATTCCGTTCAAAGCTCTATTTCTTTTTAAAATCTGTTGTGTTATAATCCATGGTAGTCTAATCGAAAGCAGGTAAACACAAAACATGGATGCTATTACGTTACAGAGTGCTTCCAAGCCGGAAGCAATTCTACTCTCAAAACATTTTATTGATTATTATATGCCCAAAGCCAACGGAGATTTTGTAAAAATATATATTTATCTGCTTCGGTTAATGTCCGATTCTATGTCTTCTTTTTCTTTAGAAGATATGGCGGATCACCTTCTGTGCACAGAACGTGATATTAAACGAGCACTTAAATACTGGCAATCTGAAAATCTGGTTTCCCTTACTCTAGATTCCCGAAAACGAATCATCGGTGTCTCACTTCTCGCTCCCTCAAAAGACAGTATTTCAACGATGGAATCAACAGAAGAAATCATCGAAAAGCCAATATTGGAAACAGATATTCAGAAAGATACAAATACAGAGGATTCCAAGGACGCTGAAAACACTGTTTCCAAAAAGCTTTCACCGAACCGAATCCATCAGCTGAAAAGTAACGCGGATGTCAAACAGCTTCTGTATATTACTGAACAATATTTTGGAAAACCACTCACTCCTTCAGATATTCAAAAGCTGCTTTATTTTTTTGATGAGTTGAAGATGTCTTCCGAATTAATTGAGTATCTGATTGAATACAGTGTGGAACGTGGTCACAAAAGCATGCGCTACATCGAAACCGTTGCTGCTGCATGGGCTGCCGAAGGTATTACTACAGTGCAAATGGCAAAGGATTCTAATTCCCGTTATGCCAAAGATTACTATACCGTACTGAAATATATGGGAATTACCGGTCGGGCTCCGATACAAAATGAGCGTACTATGATCGATACATGGATACATACATATGGATTTGATTTTGCCATCATTGATGAAGCCTGCAGACGTACAATCATGCAGACCGGGCAGCCAAGCTTCCCATATGCGGATGGAATTCTCAGTGACTGGCACAAAAAACAAGTGCACTCTCTTGCCGATATTCAAAAGCTGGACTCCGTTCACCAAAAGAAAAAAACAGAAAAAACACAGCCGGCTTCACAGTCATCTGCCGGCCAGACAGGAAACCGCTTTCATAATTTCCAACAGCGCGACTACGACTTTAGTGATTATGAAAAAAGGCTTTTAAATCCAAACACAACCGACTGATTAACAAATTGGCATTTAGAATAATAAAAAAGGAGTATTGCCGTGTCTTTACAAAACTTTCAATATGAAGCAATTATGCGTCAATACAATCAAAAACAGGCCCGGAATCGGCAGAATTTCGAAAAGCGAACCGAAGAAGTATATGCAAAGCTTCCTCGTCTTTCTGAAATCGACGGAGAAATTGCCTCACTGTACGCTGACCGAATTCGATCCAAATTAACTCATACACATTTCAATAAGCAGCAGTTTGATCTGGAACTGGATTTACTGAAGCAGGAACGCAAGGCTTTGCTGAATACTTTGGGACTTACCGAAGATTATCTGGAAGAAACCTACGACTGTCCGCTTTGTCACGATACCGGATATGTAGGGCACGAAAAATGCTCCTGTTTCAAAAAAGCGGAGATAGAATTGCTCTATACACAATCTCAGCTCAGTGATATTTTAAAAGAAGAAAATTTTGACCACTTTTCATTTGATTATTATTCTGCTACAATGAAAAACGAAATAACAGGTCTGACTGCACTCGAAACAGCACATCGAGCATATGACCAGGTTCAAAATTTTGTCGAAACCTTTGACATTTCATTTCAAAATCTGTTTATATATGGAAATACAGGCGTCGGCAAAACTTTTCTGTCTCACTGTGCTGCAGAACGTTTGCTGAATCGTTCTCACAGTGTACTTTATTTTTCATCGTTTGAAATATTTGATCTGCTTGCACAAAAAGCATTTCACCATTCAAGCGAACTTGACAATGAATATATTTTCAACTGTGATCTGCTGATCATAGACGATTTAGGAACCGAATTGACAAACAGCTTTGTCTCTTCACAACTGTTTTTGTGTATCAACGAGCGTATTCTTCGCAAAAAATCCACGATTATATCTACAAATCTGGAGCTTGCGGAATTTTCAGCAATCTATTCTGAACGCACGTTGTCACGTATCGCCAGTAACTACCAAATGATAAAACTCTTTGGTGATGATATTCGATTACAAAAAAAATTTATTGGAGGAAACTAAAATATGAATCCTAGTTCCGTAAAAGACTTATCCACTCTTCCAGTTGGCCGTCTTGGATTAATTCCACTTGAAAGCTGCGCTTCACTTGGACAGAAAGTTGATGCCTGGCTGAATAGATGGAGAACCGTGCGTGAATTCCCTTATGGTGATTCCTTTGCATATTCCGGATATAAACGCGACTCTTACATTATCGGTGCATCGAATCCACGTTTTGGCTCCGGCGAAGGAAAATGTACTATTCTGGAATCCGTACGTGGTGATGATCTCTATCTGATGGTGGATGTATGTAATTATAGTCTCACCTACAAAATGGCAGGCTATTCAAATCTCATGTCCCCGGATGACCATTATCAGGATCTTAAACGTGTAATTGGTGCCATTGGCGGTAAAGCACGTCGAATCAATGTAATTATGCCTTATCTTTATGAGAGCCGTCAGGATAAACGAGATACTCGTGAATCACTTGACTGTGCTACTGCACTTCAGGAACTCGTAGATATGGGAGTAGAAAATATCATCACTTTTGATGCTCATGATTCACGTATTCAGAATGCTACACCATTAAACGGTTTCGAAACCGTTCAGCCATCTTATCAGTTTATCAAAGCTCTGCTTAACAATGTAGAGGGATTAAAAATTGATAATGAGCATTTTACCGTAATCAGTCCGGACGAAGGCAGTATGAGCAGAGCCATTTACCTTTCCAGCGTTATGGGCGTTGATATGGGAATGTTTTATCAGCGTTTGGATTATTCCCGTCGTATGCCAAACGGCCGCCATCCGATTGCTGCATATGAATTCCTGGGTGCCGATGTCACAGGTAAAGATATGATTCTGATTGATGATATGATTTCTTCCGGAAATACAGTTCTGAAAATTGCCGAACTTCTCAAAGAACGCGGCGCAAACAGAATTTTCATCTGTTCCACTTTTGGTTTCTTTACAGACGGATTGGACAAATTTGACGAAGCACACAAAAACGGTGTGTTTGATCGTCTTCTTACCACGAATCTCGTTTACCAGATGCCTGAACTTCTGACAAAACCTTATTATATTGATTGTGATATGAGTAAATATATTGCCTTGATTATTGATACATTGAATCACGATTTATCCGTTAGTCATCTGTTAAATTCTGCCGATCGTATCAAAAAATCAATTGCAAATTATACAGCAAATCAGGAAGCACAGAAATAAATCATAAAAAAAAGAAAACCCACCCGGGTTTTCTTTTTTTATGTCCTGTTTCAAGTCGCTTTTATGTAAGATCAATTCTCTGAAACGGAATATTGTTAGCCAGCAAAATTTCTTCTTCTCTTTTATGGCAGGTACTGATAATCACCTGTTTTTGTTCTTTATAAAGCCAATACAATACAGAAGCCAGTCGTTCCTCATCATACATTCCAAATACATCATCCAAAATAATAGGAAATGGTTCTTCACATAACAGCTCACCGACCGCCATTCGAAGCGCAAAATAAATCTGTTCAAGAGTTCCTCTGCTCAATCTGGACAGTGGAATCGTTCTTTCACTGGTATTTACCTGCATCTGAAATTCCTGATCCATCAAAACTTCTCTGTATTTTCCACCGGTAATTTCTCCCAGAATCTGGGAAGTTCTTCTGCGAAGATTTTCTCCAACCTGATGATTTCGATTTGCAGACAATTGCTCTATCGTTTCCATCGCCAGATTTATTGCTGCAATGTCTCGACTGACATTTGCCCCCTGTTCATTTTGTTCATATTCCTGATACTCAGACACCAGATTCTGATATGCCGTCTCTTTTTCTTTGAGACTTTGCTTCATATTTCCTTGCGTCCATTTCATTTTTTCTCGTTTCGCTATCCATTTATCTCTTCGAATCGTACGTCTTCGGATTTCTTTGTTAATCGATGATAAAATACTGCTTCCCGCGAGAGTTACAAGCAGCGATGCAATAATCGGAAGAGACGACAACAGACCCATACCCAACACAAGCATCAATCCACTTCCCAGGATCCCGAGCAGGAAAATCCCCAATAGAATCGCCGCTGTTCGATTCCATCTTTTTTTTGCCAGATCAATTCTCTGATCAAATATCGCCAGTGATTCCGATTCATCTACGCCGACCAGCAATGCCCGTTCCTGTTCATCCAGATCCGCACATTGCCCTCTCAAATCTTCCACTTCTCGATACATAAACTGCATATTGGAAGATAATTTTTCTTTTTCTGTTTCTACTGCTTTTCCTTTTTTATTCTCCTGAACCTGAAACCCCTTCCTGGACATTTTCAACATCTGCATTGCACGTCCTAAGTTCAGCGAATTGTCTCCTGTACCCTGATAACTTGCCATATAATTTTGCAATTCGCGGACAAGTTCTCCTCCGGTAACACTCTTCAGTTGTCCTACTGAAACGGTATTGTCATAGACCGCTTCGCTCACGCCTCCCATAATAGCATCCAGATCACCTGCCGAAATATCCAGACATTCATGATCGTCTTCACAAACCAATTCTTCAAAACAATTCATTTTATGGAAATTTCTGGACAAACGAAAAAGCTTGCCCGAACAGCGAATCCACATAATCCCGCCATATGTTGTCGGATTTTCCCACGGCTCATATGTGCTGTATGAATCGTTTTTCGCACTTTTTCCTCGCTGACGCGCAAGTCCGTAAAACATACTTTTGATAAATGTATGCAATGTCGTTTTGCCGCTCTCATTTTCGCCATATAAAATGTTTATTCCTTCGGATAATTCTATTGGTTTATTACTGATTTTTCCAAAATTATTTATCTTTATGCGTTCAATAACCATATCATCCTCTATCTGCTGGTCTCAAGCAATGCCTGCAATCCATAGTATAAAGCTTTTGCCTCAATCGAATCCGGCTTCGCATCCCGAAAATGATTTATATAATCTCCAATCAATGTGCCATAATATCTGTGATACAAAGCATCCAGATCATATGCCAGCTGTGTGTGATCGATCACTTCAATCACATTCCCCAGATTTTTCAGTCGCTCCGTCAGAAACATAAAATCCGGTGCTCGGAATCCATCCAGAAAAATACGATAAATATGCTGCCGTCCATGATTCCGTATCTTGTTTTTGATAATTTCTTCTAATTTTATCTGTGTATACTCTTCATCCAGCGTGATACGAATATCCTGATAACAGCAAACCGCAAATGGCACAAACTCCGCCTGTACTTTTCCATCCAGCATACTGCCTTCTACATATCCATGTATACCAACGTCATTTCGGTCTAATGGCTCCAAAGCTCCACTATAATATATTTTATCCGGGATGATTTCCTGTGGCTTATGAATATGCCCCAATGCGATGTAATCAAAGCCCGCAGAACTCAATGTTCTGAAATTGATCGGAATATGTTTCTCATCCCCGCCATGTGCCAGCAGGATATGATATCCTTCTGCATGATTCGGTCCGGCATTCTGATAAAGCGGTTCGGCAATCTCCTGATGCTGATAACTCAATCCGTAAATATATACATCCGATTCCGAATCTTTCACACACTGTAATTCTTCCTCTTTAAAGAAAAAGACATTTGATTCCCACTCAAATCGATCAAAAGGAGAATCTTTTTTCAAATAATCATGATTTCCCGCTATGAGATATACTCTCGTCTGCGGTATTGTCGAAAATAAATAATTTACTTCTTTGAGTTCCCTGGCCAATGGCTGACGATGGAATAAATCACCTGAAATAAACAAAAAATCCACCGGGTTTTCACGGATCCCCGTGATTACCCGGCGGAAAGATTCCCAGATTTCTTCCTCCCGCGCCTGGCTCCAGGGGTAGCCTCTGTCAGGGACAGCTCCCAGATGCACATCTGCAAGATGAACAAATTTCATTTGATACCTCCTAAAAGGAAATGGTATTGTAACTATTTTGTACCTGTATCGATACGCGGTATTTTATAAGTCGCAATTGTTAACTGTTCTTGGGAATGGAATGACATCACGGATGTTGCCCATACCGGTCAGATACATAACGCATCTTTCAAATCCAAGACCAAAACCGGAGTGACGTGTGGAACCATATTTACGAAGATCCAGATAGAACTGATAATCTTCCGGATTCAATCCCAATTCATCCATACGAGCGCTCAGTTTATTATAATCATCTTCTCTCTGGCTTCCCCCGATGATTTCACCGATTCCAGGAACCAGACAGTCCATAGCTGCAACTGTTTTTCCATCCTCATTCAATTTCATATAAAATGCTTTGATTTCCTTCGGATAGTCAGTTACGAATACCGGTTTTTTGAAGATTTCTTCTGTAAGGTATCTCTCATGTTCTGTCTGAAGATCACATCCCCAGAATACTTTGTAATCAAATTTATCATTATTCTTTTCCAGAATCTCAATTGCCTCTGTATATGTCACATGACCGAATTCAGAGTTAACTACGTGATTCAGTCTGTCCAGTAAGCCTTTATCGATAAATGAATTGAAGAAATTCATTTCTTCCGGTGCGTTTTCAAGAACATATTTAATAACATATTTCAGCATTGCTTCTGCCAGATCCATATTATCGTCAAGATCTGCAAATGCGCATTCCGGTTCAATCATCCAGAATTCTGCTGCATGACGTGTTGTATTTGAATTCTCGGCACGGAAAGTAGGTCCAAATGTATAGATATTGCGGAATGCTTGTGCATAAGTTTCACCATTAAGCTGTCCGCTTACAGTAAGGTTTGTCATTTTTCCAAAGAAATCTTTGGAATAATCTACCTGACCATCCTCTGTCATCGGAAGATCTTTGAGATCTAACGTTGTAACCTGGAACATTTCTCCTGCACCTTCACAGTCACTTCCTGTAATCAGTGGAGTATGTACATATACAAATCCCTGTTCCTGGAAGAATTTATGAATTGCATATGCACAGAGAGAACGTACACGGAATACTGCCTGGAATGTATTTGTTCTAGGACGAAGGTGTGTCATGGTTCTCAAAAATTCCAGAGAATGTCTCTTTTTCTGAAGCGGATAATCCGGAGCAGATGGACCTTCCACACTGATTTCAGCAGCCTGAATTTCAAATGGCTGTTTTGCTTCCGGTGTAGCTACCAGAGTTCCTTTAATTACAATTGCAGCTCCTACATTTAATTTGCTGATTTCTGCAAAGTTTTCCATTGTATCATGATATACGATCTGTAAAGTTTCAAAAAATGATCCATCATGCAAAACAATAAAACCAAAAGCTTTAGATCCGCGAACACTTCGAACCCATCCACCGACTGTTATCTCCTGATCCAGAAATTTCTCTCTGTCTTTATAAATCTCTTTGATTGTTGTCAATTTCATAATAAAATCCTCTTTCTAGTCTATTCGTTACATCATTCCTATAGTATAGTCGATTCGATTCATCTGTGCAAGGCTAAATCCGTCACAATTTAGATCTGTCAAATCATAATCATCGTCCTATTTTGAGGCATTGATTTTCGTAATTGCCACATCATAAATTCGTTTATAGGTGTTTGGCGAATAATGCAGGCCGTCATCGATTCCGGTTGCAGCTCCATTTCTGCCTGTATCGTATACCACTCCATTCTTCATCAGATGTGAGAATGTATCGATATAGGTAAATTTCCCGGCCAGTCCCGAACGTATTTTGGAATTGAATGTTAAAACGCTATATTCTGTTCGAGAACTCGTCGATGTCCTGGAATTGATGACTCTGCTATTGATCGGGTTGACTGACATATAGAACATCTTGCAATTGTATTTTGATAATCTGGTAGATAATGCTTTCATTGCGCTTATATATGTATCTATATTTTTCAAATCGTTTACGCCCAAATTAATTACAACTGCAATCGGTTTGGATGTAGTACCTGCTCCGTATTTCTTTATATTTTTCAGCAGCTCTGTATATCCCTCATCCTGAAACCAGTTAATACCCATGCCTTCACCTGCAATAAATGACACATTAGGATAAGCGACACCACTGCCAAATTCATAATCAAGCGTGTTTCTCATTCGATTTGTTCTGGAATCACCTATAAAAATCGCACGACGATATTTTCTCGTATCAAGTTTATAGATATTCGCTGCCTTAAATACTCGTTCACTATTTTTCGGAAACAAAACCGCATACAAATTAATACTTTTTTTAAATGTTATACGCTGTCCCGCCGGATACGTCGGATTTACGCTCTGTCCCGGACTGGTGGACCATCCCATAAAAGTATATGTGGAAGTATCCATTACAGTAGGAAGCACCACTGCATCTCCAATTCCGACACTTACTGATTTATATAATGATCCTGTATTATTTCTTAAATTAATCGTAAGTGCTCTTTTCTGAACAGCATAGAATTTCATATTTGAACTGATTTTATAAGTTGCACCCACTACTTTAGAGGCATTCATCGTGGTTGCCCAGCCACTGTTATAATATCCTGTTCTTGCAGGAACAGCCGGAAGCGTAACCGTTTTTCCTTTTATTACTTTCATTTTCAAAGCCAGGTATGCGCTGTCATACTTACCATTTCCATAATAAAAAGAAACTGTACAATACTCATTTTTTCGATAAACGCCATAAAATTTTGTACTTTTTGTAATTCTTACTTTTTCACCAGCTTTATATTTCGGTGTTGTTGCCCCCACCGTCGTTGCCCAGCCAAGGCTTGTATAACCATTGTATGTCGGAAGTTTCGGAAGCTGAATCGTTGCATTGACCGCCACACGTTTATTCAGGTTTGAAAACAGTGTGCTCTGTGTTCTTCCGCTGTTATTTGTAAATACCACGGCACATGGCAGTATTTTATATGCAGAATATAACGTAATGTCTTTTGTGACCGCTATTTCCATCCCGGGTGTGTAATTGGCTGATGCAGATCCTTTCGAAAGAGCCCATCCCATACTCTGATAATTTGTCACAGGAGGAACTGCCGGGATTTTTATTTTGCTTCCCTTTTCTACAACCTGACTCAACGCATTGTAGGTTGCATTTGTATTTCCTCCATAACTCAAATAAGTTACTGTAACCAATTCACTATCCTGTGCTTCCGCATGAACTGATTTTGCACTCAGTAAATAACCAAAAATCAATGCAGCAAATAAGAATGGCAAAATCCATGATGTATTTACCTTTTTTGATAATTTAGAATCTGTAATTTGATATCCCACTATTCTTTTCCTTTCTAAATAATAGTTCATTATAATCTTCTTATGTTCTTAGAATGAAATGCTTCCGTCTGCCAGAAAGAAACACTTCTTAAAATTTATATTTTTAGTACATATAGTATTTATTATAAATGTTATGGTAACTTCTTTCAATATATTTATTTCGATTTTTTTACCAAAATATTAAGGGATAAGTGAAAACACTTATCCCTTTTCATAAAAATGTATTATTTTTTCTTTTCAGCCCGTCAATGATTGATATTCTCCATATATGTAATAAAGATATTTCCGGCTTTTTCAAATAATGCCGTGCTATCCTGCATTCCATACGGAGCAATCTGTCCCGTTGCCGGATCGTATAAATAGGTATTGTATTCATCATAACCGGTAATAATTACACTACTGTTCGGCCCGGTCTTTGCGATAACCGGTCTCTGCGCGCTTACCTCATACAATACATTGTCAAGGGTGCAGCCTGAAAGATCCAATACCGTTCCCGAATCGCCGAAAGCCTCCTGCAGAGCCTTCTGATCAAGTGACGCATTCAGCATAGGCGCCGGTATATCTTCTGCATTCATTTGGTACTGTGTCTTTTTGTTTCCACGTTCCCACACATACTGCTGATTACGATTCAAAACCACACCCATAAGTGAATCAGCACTTTTGATTGCTTCAGCCGGGTTTGTAAATATCGCATTTAATTTTCCGGCAGCATAAACATAGAAACCATTTTCTTTTGGAACCTGTGTATCCAGAGCAATATTATGTTCATCCACACTCTTTTGTTTCGCGACGATCAAAAGCGGAATTTCCGTGGACGCATTTTTTTCAAATGCGAGCCGTACCTGTGTTCCGGTCGTTGCATTCGAAATCAGCTCGATGGCCACTTCATTTGCGACTTTTTTCTTATTGTTCATAATATTGTCTTTTTTGACAAAAGTATATGTATTTCCTTCCTTTTGTCCAAGTTCGAATTCCATCAGGGTCTCCCCTATTGTAACTTTATTGATATATAAGCCATCCTGAAAATATTCTTTCTTTGTTTCACCGTCGAACCCTTCAATACGGAGCAGATATGCGCCTTCCGTCAGATGACCGTTATCGTCTGTCAGAATATCTTCATTTTTCACAATACCATAGACAAGATCCTCGTTCATGAATCCATATATTCTCAGCTGCTGATCATTCTGCGGGCTAAGCATACGTGTTTCCAGAGTATCGAAATCAATTTCTTTGATATAGCCGGCGTAATCCCCGTTTTCTACCAGCCATGCTGCATGTGCATTGGTATCCGATACTGCAAAATTTTCATTTGAGATTCCTTCATCAAGTATTTTAAAACTGCCCTCATTAATATCTACCAGATACAGTTTCTGTGCAAAAAGCAAAAAGAGTCCGTTATTGCTGTTAACATAGGAAAGTGTGCCTAAATCATAAGTGATAAATCCATAGGATTCCGTACTTGGAATAAATACACGTTCTTCAATTACATTTTGATCACTGTTGTAATGGTACACGCACACGCCGCTATATCCTTCGTGATTTCCTCGATTCATATAGCCATATAAAACAAAGTCTACATTACCTTTCTGATCTACTCTGATAATTTTTATATTATGTTCACCGCGGTTGTCTCTGCTGTCACTGTCCTCCCCATTTCTAAATGTAAAGATACGAACGATCTTCCCATCTTCAGGAGAATATGTATACAAATCGCCTTCCTGTTCAAATGCAACCACGGATGCATCATCATTCAGCATATAATTTACATTTCGATTACGGATTCCCAGAAGCAGTCCTTCTTTTGATATGCAGGCAGATTCCGCATTAAAAATCTGATTTGCAGAACGATTAAAATTCAGCAGTCGAATACGCATCTCGTCATAACGCAGGCGATAGAATTCCGTGACGTTGTATAGCTGTGCATAACCGGAGTCATCTTTTGCCCCAATCTGATAGGTAATAACAAGACTTGCCGTTGTCTCATTTATATCTTTGATAACCGGTACACCTTTTCGATTGAGATAAGGTGCTAATTGTCCCCAGCTGATCTGTCGTAAAGTTGAATTGATAGAAATACTGGAGAAATTTGTCGTCGTATTGTTTTCATCCGGTTCAATATAGCTGGACAAATCATCCGCCGTCGCCTTATCCATACATTTCTCATAAAAATTCTTTACAAAATTCACATACGCACCGGTATTCACATTTTGTCTCGAAACAATTCGCGTATAATAATACGCATCTCCTTTATCCGTCGAAAGGGTGATTTCCATAGAATATTCCTGATTCATCAGCAAATCACTGCTAATCTCTACGATTGCTTTCTGATATCCATCCGCTTCGGATAAATTTTTGATTTTTCTATTTTCAATAACAATGCTTCCGTCTGATGTTCGAATTTCATAGGAAAGGCTATTTACCTTTGCTTCATACGGATTAATTACAAAGGTAAGCTGCTTTGTCGTATCGATTGGAGAGATGCTGTCACGAGTAAAATCCACCTGCATTTTTTCGCGGTATCCATACATTATATTTGCATAATTCCCATCATACTCCACCATCAATTCCGGTAAAGTCGGAAGATTCATATCCGAACGATCATCCGTTGTTTCATTATTCAATAAAAATGCAGTTCCGGTCACGCCAATTACAAACAATAAAAAAAGCAATAAAATGCGGCGAAGAATTTTTTTCATTCTTTACCTCCCTCCACCGTTTTCTCCGGTGGATATAACAAATAATCCAGCATTGGCTGTATCTGAAGTTCAGCCATAGTCTTCATGATCTGCGCACGATCCTTCTTTTTGCCTGTTTTCACTGCACGAATCAAAAGATTTTTCGGTGTATGTTCCATATCAATAAACTCCAGGATCTGTGTTTCATATCCCTTCGTTTCCAGAAGTTTTGCACGTATTCCATCTGTGATCAGTGCAGACATGCGTTCCTTCAATATTCCATACTCCAGAATCGGCTGCAGCATGTCATTATGAATCTGTTTGTTCACTTCATGCTGACAGCAGGGTACAGAAAGAATCACTTTTGCATCCCATCCTACTGCTTTTGCCAGTGCATAATCCGTTGCAACATCGCAGGCATGAAGAGTTACTACCATATCGACAGCACTCATTCCCTCATAATCTGCAATATCTCCCTGGTAAAAATGCAGCTTTGTGTAACCGTATTTTTCTGCCAGTCTATTACATTTTTTGATAACGTCAGTCTTCAGATCCAATCCAATAATATTGACATCAATTTCTTTTAACACGCGCAGGTAATAATATAATGCAAATGTCAGATACGATTTGCCGCATCCAAAATCAAGAATGGTTACTTCCTTCTCTTTGTTCAACTGTGGCAGAATGTCTTCCACAAATTCCAGAAAGCGATTAATCTGTCGGAATTTGTCGTATCTTGAAGCAACAATTTTTCCCTGTTCTGTCATGACGCCCAAATCAATCAAAAACGGAACCGGAATGCCTTCTTTTAAAACATACTGTTTCACACGATTATGGCTTTGAATTTTCGGGCTTTCTTTCAGCGGATGTTTTTTGGTCTTGATCGTCATCTTTCCCTTTTTGCTGACGAGAACCGTTCCGTCTATTTGACGTCCCTCTGCCTGAAGCTGTCCATAATCCGGCAGCATTTCCTCAAGATATGCCATCAGTTTTTCTTTTGAAAAATTCTTATGGAACATTTGCGCGCCAACCGTTTCCGAAGCCTGAAAAACAATTTCTCCCCTCAACTCAATCGGACGAATCCCAATTTTTGACGGTTTTGTTTTATCTCTGCTTCCGCTTATTGTAATTCGAATCAAGTTCGAATTTATTTGTTCCTCTAAAAATGTTCTGAGTGTCATCATTTTATTTCAGTTCTTCCAAAATACCTTCTGTCAATTTTACACTGTGCTGAATTGCAAGTGCTTCAAATGTTTCATAGTCCATATTTGCGCTGTCGTCAGCTTTATCGGAGATTGCTCGAATAATCAAAAACGGTACATTATTTAATGCTGCTGCCTGTCCGATTGCAGCTCCTTCCATTTCTACCGCACAGCCGCCAAAATGCTCAATAATATTTTCTTTTACCTTACGGTCTGAGATAAACTGGTCTCCGGAGTTGATTCGTCCTTCAAAAACCTGAATATCCGGATTTACATCTCTGCAGACAGTTGCTGCCAATTTGCGCAGATTGGTATCCGCAAAGAATGAAAACTGATTCATCTGCGGAATCTGTCCCAGCGGATATCCGAAACCGGTAGCATCCATATCATGCTGTACCACATCTGTAGAAAGTACGATATCTCCGATATTTATATCTTTGTTAAGGCTTCCTGCAATACCTGTATTAATGATTGCATCTACACCATAGCAGTCAACCAGAATCTGTGCACAAAGTGCCGCATTTACTTTTCCGATACCGGAACGAACAATCACCGCCTGTGTTCCTTTCAATGTGCCTTTGTTAAACTCCATTCCTGCTTTTGTCTCAACAGTCACCTGTTCCATATGCTCTTTCAGTACCTGAACTTCCTGTTCCATAGCACCGATAATTCCAATACATTTCATCTGAATTCCCTCCTATAATAAATATTTTGAGATATAAGAATATGTACATTTTTGCACATATATTATGTCATTCGCGTAAACCTTTCATAATTATATCAGATTTTAATTATTGTGGAAACTTTTTTTATATTCTGTTATAATTAGTCTTTGAAATCGAACATAGAAAGCTCGACAAAAATGATTCAACATATCTATATTTTTATTTTTAATAAGGAGGATTCTCATGGTATATACAACAAAAGGCGTCTGTGCACAGGCGATTCAGTTTGAACTTGATGACGACAAAAAATTATACAATGTAAAATTCATTGGCGGATGCTCCGGCAATACACAGGGGATTGGAAAACTTGTAGAGGGGATGGATGCTTCTGAAGTTATCACCCGTCTTGAAGGTGTAAAATGCGGTTTCAAAAACACTTCCTGTCCGGACCAGTTAAGTAAAGCTCTGCGCGAAGCACTTGCATAAGGAGGAAAGCAGTCATGAAACACATCGTTCTTACCGGCGGCGGCACTGCCGGTCACGTTACTCCTAACATTGCTTTACTCCCAATGCTTCAGGAAAAAGGATATAAAATTTCCTATATCGGTTCTTATAACGGAATTGAAAAAAAGCTCATTGAAGAGCTTGGCATTCCATACTATGGCATTGCTTCCGGAAAGCTTCGCCGTTACTTTGACCTCAAAAACTTTTCCGATCCATTTCGTGTTCTGAAAGGTTTTGCACAGGCAAAAAAACTGATGAAACAGCTGAAACCGGATGTTGTTTTTTCCAAAGGCGGTTTCGTTACCGTTCCTGTTGTTATTGCAGCCAAAAAATGTAAGGTACCTGCTATCATTCATGAATCAGACATGACACCGGGACTTGCAAATAAACTCTGTCTGTCATCAGCCAGCAAAATCTGCTGTAATTTCCCGGAAACAGTTAAAAGCCTGCCTGCAGAAAAAGCTATCCTGACCGGAACTCCAATTCGTAAAGAATTAATGAGCGGCGACAAAGAAGCTGCTCGTACATTTTGCGGCTTTTCTTCCGACAAACCGGTATTGATGGTTATGGGCGGCAGCCTTGGTGCTGTAGCAGTCAATGAAAACATCCGCAAAATTCTCCCGGAATTATTAAAGGACTTTCAGATCATCCATTTATGTGGAAAAGGTAAAACCGATGAATCACTGAACAACACACCAGGTTACGTTCAGTATGAATATATCCAAAAAGAACTTCCGGATCTATTCGCACTTGCAGACATTGTCATTTCCCGTGCCGGTGCAAATGCAATCTGTGAAATCCGAGAATTGGCAAAACCGAATCTGCTGATCCCGCTTTCTGCCAATGCAAGCCGTGGTGACCAGATAATGAACGCCCGCTCCTTTGAACGTCAGGGCTTCAGTTACGTAATGGAAGAAGAGGAAATTTCCGAAGTTTCTCTTTTAAATGCAATCCGAGAACTCTATCAAAATCGTCAGTCATACATTGATGCAATGACCGCCGGCGGCCGTGCCGATTCCATTGCTCAAATTGTATCAATTATCGAAGAAGCAGCTAAATAAATTTCATATAATAGGAAATGCAGTTTTCTATTATATACCCAAAAGAGGACAGGACGTATCGTGGACCTTTCATATTTTCAATCAATGAAGACCCTTCTACGTTCCTATCCTCTTTTATTTTTTCATTACATTTTTTCTAAAATTTCCTTTTTAACTTCCTCTGTCAGAGTTCCCGGTTCCCAGGAGATTCCAACACCATCATTCGCATATCTCGGAATTAAGTGCATATGAAAATGGAATACCGTCTGTCCTGCTGCCTCTCCGTTATTCTGAAGAATATTAAATCCGTCACATTTTAAAGCATCTGTCATTTTCGCAGCCATTTTCTTTGCAAGGATCATTGCTTTTCCGGCAGTTTCATCCGGAAGTTCATAAATATTTGCCGCATGTGTTTTCGGCAGAATCAACGCATGTCCTTTGCTCGCCGGTCCTAAATCCAGTAAAACTCTAAATTCTTCATCCTCATATAATGTTGCTGATGGAATTTCTCCATTTGCGATTTTACAAAAAATACAATCTGACATGTCAAATCCTCCTGTGTATTCATCATTCTTTAACCTATTTTCACCCTTTTTATCTAATTTTTCAAGAATTTCTTTTCATTGCTTCTCTCAAAATCTTTTTTTCGGATGGTATAGCAATACGGTAATCAAAAGGCCTCCGCACAGTCCACCGATATGTGCCGCGTTATCTACTCCGCTCTTCATGAATCCAAGATACACAGAGACAATCGCCATGAGAACCATTCTACGAACCGTCAGATCTGCCAGTCTTCCTTTGTGTCTCGCAATCACATAAATCATGGAACCCATTAATGCAAATACCGCACCGGATGCCCCTGCGGATACTGCAAAAAAATTTGTTTTCATCTCAAAATATAAAGACAGCAAATTACCGGTCAAACCGCCAAGTATGTAAATCAGAATCATTTTTACTTTTCCCACGATCGGTTCCAATCGCTCTCCCAGCACAAACAAAACCAGCATATTGTTTAGCAAATGTGTAATGCCAAAATGCAAAAACATACAGGAAAACAATCGATAGTATTCTTTTTTTTCAATAATGTACGGTGCAAAAGCTGCACCGCAATCCAGCATATGCCCAGTGTTCTCGCTTCCTGCTCCCGTCAGATCCACAATTAAAAAAATCAGAATATTTATGGCAATCAGTCCGGCTGTCACAGGCGATTTTTTTATGTCTTTTATTAAATCATCCATCTTATAGAATCCTCACTTAGACCAAATAATATTGGCAATGTTCCCGACTGTTTTGTCAGTTACAAATGTCTTTTTGTTTTGGCTCATTCTATCATAAAAAAAGATGGGAATCAATTTTGTCCTATCAGGAATATCTAACTCACAGTTATTTCAGAAATACAAATCTCGCCTGTGCAAATTCTATCTCATCTTCATCGGCAAGCAGATACTCTTCACCGCCTTTTAAAATACGACCATTCAAAACGGTTCCGTTTTTTGAATTCAAATCTGTCAGATAATATTCTCCGTCTGTTTTTCTGATTTTGGCATGAATTCGGCTTACCGTCGGAAGATCGATCCATGCATCGACAGCACTCTCCATTTTTCCAATAAGTATAATATCATTTTGGAGATAAATAGTTGCAAATTCCCCCGGTGTTTTGCTGATGAGTGCAGATGGTCCATTCATATTTCCGGATGATAGAATCATCGTTTCTTCAAATCCTGTATCCGATTTTGCAGGCATTGTTTCTGCAATCTTACTTTTCTCTGTTTCACCAGATAATGTATCCGAAACTTTTTCTTTCTCCGTTTTGGAAAACAGTTCTTCGAACTCATCGTTCTTCCGTACATCATCAATATCCGTTACAATGGTTCGTTTCTGTGTAAAAGAACGATTTATCTCCGATTCCGTACCAGGCTTTTTCCGGGCATTTATTTTCTTCCATATCATCGCAGCTCCCATTGCAATTCCGGTAAGTAGAACTACAACACCTATAAATTGTCTGGATGTGAATGCAGGCAAATAACCAAAATAACACAACAGTGAAAAGGAACATAGAAGAAATCCTGTTAGTATTGCAAACAGCCACAATGGTATTTTCTGTGTCTTTTGGGCTCGTTCTTCTTCATTCAATACGACTTCTTTCAGAGTCTCCGGGTTCCACTCTTCGTATTCCTCTTCACCTTCCTTTTTCTCTTGCTTTTTCTCCTCTGTTTTCCACAATTCTTTACTGTCTTTTCTATTTTGGGGTATCTCCTCCAGATCAATCTGCAGCATTTCCTTTGCAATTTTTGATTTTTCCAAAGGAAAGTCTTCTTCCTGTATTCTGTATGAAATTTCTTTTATCTTTTCTAATTGAAAACTATCTTCTAACACGCTCCGATAAACCCCATAGCCTACCAAAACAGCACTTTCATCGCTGTGATCAAGCAATGGAAGCATATACTCCAGTAATTTTTGAAATTTTGTACCAACTTCAACCCGATGTCCCGGCAAATAACAAAAGTAGAGCTGTTTTTTCTGCGCATCCAGAAAAATACAGTCAGGATCCAATAAAATATTTTCCTGATTCATCAAATATTCCGCTGTTTCTTCCATCGTCTGAATAAAACTTTGAAGAATAAATTGTATATCCTCCAGCTTAATTTTCTTTTCGTCATACCAGGAAACCAAAGACTGTTTTGAGGTAATATCATAGAGAATCTGATATTCATCATCCAACATTTGTATTCGACATTTTAGCAGCGATGGTATCACATTAGAAACCATCATTCTCACCTGATATGATGAAGTATCGATTTCCTGCTCAGATAACACCAGATAATTATGATTCAGGTCTCTTTTGTAATTCAACTTCATTTGACCAGCTCCTTTCACCTTGAACAAGATTGGCATTTTACAACTGTCAGTTAATGGGATCTGCTTTTTACTATTTCAGATGCTGCTTTCAGCTTTCGTATCCAGGAAACCGGTCTTATTGTTTTGGCACTTCCCTTTGCCTGCAGATGCCATAAAAGTCCACCAAATTCCACCTTCGTATCCTGCGAATAATATACTTCGATCGTCTTTCCCGTTTGCACGACCGTTTCGAGATTTTCACTTCCGTATAACCCCGCATCTATTAATTCCTGTGCCTTATCTCTTGTTTTTTGATATATTTCATTTTCTTCTCTGCTCTGTTCCATACTTCCGGATACAGCAGCTTCATATGCTGCTGCAGTTAGCCAGGTTCTGTTATGAACAAATAAACACAGGTAGATTGTACCGACTATGGTAAATAGCAGCAGAAACATTACGGCAGAAGCCTCTACGGTAAAACTTGCTTTTAATATAGTATGTTTTGTAATACACAACTTTTTTATCGTCTTAGTCAGCGAAAACACCTCCCAAAATATAGCCGGCCAAAAGAAACACCAGAAATGGAATCTCATACTTTGCTTCCTTTTTGAATAAAATCAAACAACTTACGGCATATATACCGCATAATCCAAAACTGATCTGCACGATTTGCAGAATCTGCTCTGCAGATACCCAAAGGCCCAGTCCAAGTAATACGATCCCATCCCCCGCACCAATCTCGCCCTTTGCAATCATACTGAGAAAAAGCAAAATCAATCCCGGCAGCAATGCAGCGATAAGATAAACTACTGCTTCTTTTTGATAAATCACTCTGGCAGCTCCGATCCCCCAAAGTACAAGCGTTGCCGGCAAATGTATCTCTCTTCTTTTCATGTCTGAACCGGCTTCCAGGAGCAGCAAAAACAGGATTGCCGATTTTTCTAACATTTCATATTTTTCCATAACCTATCCACTTTTTTTATTCTATTGGCAACGTTATCCACCACACCGGCTGCAACACGGCACACCTTTTGTTTCATCTTCTCTTACAAATAAAATCGTTCTTTTTAAGCCGCTGCAATTAGATCTGTTATGAAAACGAGTTCCCTGACCGGTTACATACACGGTTCCTGCCGGTTTCTGGTGTCTGCTGCAGATTTCGCATGCATAATAGTTCTCTCCGTTTTGATTTTTAACGGACTTTATCTGTTTTCCACTTACCTGAAGAACAGATACATTCAAATATGAACAAGATGGATTCTTGTGAAACACTTCTCCATTTTCTGCCATAAACACCATCTTTACCATTGAATCACGGGCAGCAAAATAGGTGGAAGAAACGCCTGTCCAGCATCGAACTTTTACCTGATTTTGAAACCAGATCGCAGGCATACGAACAAGTGCCGAAATCGGTTTGTAAGAATAACTATCCGGAAATATCAATTCATCTGCCGAGCTTCCCGCTGTACTATATGCATACATGGCAGCTTCTTTTGCATTCTGGCATAAGTTCGTCAAATGTTCTGTCTGTATTTTATAGATATCCATATAGCCGATCATTGTAATGACGCCAAGAAAAAAAAGGGGAAGAACCAGCGCTGTTTCAACAGCCAGACTTGCTCGATACAGGAAATGCTTTCTATGTCCTGCAGGTTTTCGCTTTCTCAAACGTTTGCATTTTTGCAAGGTGCACGAAGACACTTTTTCGAGTAAAATTATTCTGCTTATCGGGGGAAACAGAAAGAATGGTTTTCTTAGAGAGCGTTTATTATTTTTTGTGTCATTTCTGTCTATCTTTTTATTTTTACGATCATTGTTGAAAATCACATGATTCGATTTTGTATTTACTCGAAAAAGCATCTTTGTACACCTCCCATCGATTGCACTCAATATCGAAATTCTCTTTTTACGATATAGGTCTTGCGATTGTTCGCCTTTACTTTTACTGAAATACCCAAACCACAGACACATTGGTCCAGGCCAAATTGTTCGGAATTCAGTTTTTCACGCATATCACATTCAATCATCTCCATCCCTCTTATCACTTTTGTATTTTTGGATTCTGTCCATAATAAAATCTGCAAATAATCTTCATAAGAAAGTCCTGTTTTCTCCTCTTTTCGCAGTGTATCCAGCCCCGATAGAAGTTCTCCCAGCTGTTCCAATGATAATTGCCAGTTTTCGTTCGTCTTTATCACTGCTGCCTTTTTTCCGTCAAATAAATTTCGCACATCTAAAACACTTTCCGCAAATGCCCAGCACAGGCACAATGCACCTTCAATTGCCGCACTGGCCGGAGGCACAAGAAATGTTGACGCGATTGCTGCTGCAAGCGCGTGTACTTCTGCTTTTTTTCCTGCATCACTTAAAATATGCGTCAGATTGACTCCTTCCCGAATGATTAACAAACGATTCGCCACCTTACTTAAATTCTCATAATCCGAATCTTTTCCAAACAGAATATATTCCAGTTCATAATCCAGCGCCCCTTTTTTCGTCTGTGAATAATTTCCCAGCTTATCAACAAGATATGTCTGATAGAGAAGCATGGAATTCGGTGTATAATCCGGTCCATTCTTTAACGCCATTTGAAATCCCTGATTTCTTGTCCGTACGGATAGTAATTTTCCTTTTTCTACTTTTTTTCCGGAAACACTTTTATTTTCCGGCAATACTAATCCAAGGACACTCATTTTGCGTAGTCTTTTCATCGCAGGAATCGGATTTTTTATCCTTTCCACATCATCCATTTCCATAGACTTCTCTTCGGAATTCCCCTGCCAATCATCTTGCGGATTATCCTGAAACTCTTCCTTTGTATCATTCTGCTGCAATTCTTCCGCCAGTTCCTGACTCTTCTCCTCTGCCGTTTGCATCTCCTGTTCGTACTTTTCAATCGTATCTTCCTGTTCTGCCTCTTCCCCAATTTCCTCAGCCCGTTTCGTCTTTTGTGTATTTTTTTCCATTTTGTTCAAAAGAAGGGTAATTCCCTGTTCCGGCAGTGTATCCTTCATGTATTGTACGATCTGCTGATAAAAAACTTCACCATTCTGGTCTGTAAGGAGCTGATATCCTGATATGCCTCCCTGCTGCATCGAAAGTTTTTGACTATTCTGTTTCAAAACAGGCTTCATATATTTTTCAAAAACCTTGTATACCTCAGCAAGGTTTACCTCTCCGTTGTTACCACCTGCATAAAGCAAAAATAAATCATAATCTTCTAACATTGTTCTATCATAATGACCAAACAGCGAATACAATCCCAAATCAGCACCATTTAAAATCTGTGTCCTGGCAGCTGCCATTTTTGCAGATTCCATACATGCCGTTGTCAATACAAGCACTATACTTAAAATAAGTGCCAGAAAAACCGTGATACTTCCACGTTTCACCGGGGAATCCCCTCCTTTTGTTTTGGATTTTGAAATTAGATTTGCTACTTACCTATTCTTATACAGAATTGCTTTGATTTGTGATTTTTGACAAAATGCCCCTGACCAATGATGTCAGCTGATCTCGAAATATTATTACCAGACCAATGAGCACAACAAGAATAAGGATGATTTCTACCACACCTACCGCTTCCTCCTCCACCGCAAATTCTTTTGCCAATTTATACAGATTGCGCATTTTTATCACCTCCCTTCTGCAAATGATTTTCCGGCGGCCGCTAAGGCAGCATTTGTTTTCATTTCTCTTTTTTACTTTTTCATAACTTTGTCTTTATAACTTTTTCAGCTATTAACAAGCTCGCTATGCACTGTAAAATGATAGAAATGCAGGAATCATGACAATTGCCATTACAACGAACATCATCATAATCATGGGAATCAGAAGTTTTGTTGCCGCCACTTCGCCAAGCACTTTTGCTTTTCTTTTTCGTTCTTCCCATGCATTTGCTGCCTCTTGTTCCAGCATTGCCGCCAGATAGGTACTGCCCATATGAAGGTTCTGTACCAGAAGTGTTGCAAACACTTTATATTTCACCTGTCCACAGCGTTCTCCAAATCGATAATAGGCCTCCTGTTCTGAAATCCCGCTGTCCATTTCATAGCATGCTGCTATAATTTCTTCATATGCCCATCTATTTTCGATTTTGCTCTTTTTATAATCTACTGCAATTTTCTGAAATGTTTTTCTAAGTGATAAGCCCGCTTGAATCAAAAGCGTAAACTTCATAATTAACGCCGGATAATCCATCAGCATCTGCTCCTGTCGTTTCTGAACAGCTTTTAATTTTTGTCTGCTTCCCATAAGTAAAAGCATCACTGCCGCCAACAATCCCAGTGCAGAAAGCAGCATTCCGGAAGTATCCGCCGGTTTCCTCCAGTAAAGTTTTTGTTTATCCCATGTTTCAGGCAAATAATAATACTCCGGATCATTTTTCGCCTCATTATACTGTCGAATCGACTCCTGCAGTTCCTCTTTCCAGGATTTTGTTTTTTCTTCTGTCGAATCATCCTTCGACTCTATTTCCTTTCCCGGAATCTCCACTTTGAACACACTTCTGTTCCCATCAATTTCAACATTTAAGGTTTCTTCCCGAACACCAAGCTCGTCCTTTTCAATACGCATGTCTGACAGAGAGGAAGCACCGTTTGAGAGAGTAATAAAAAGCCCCATTCCATCCGCGATCAGAAGAATGATGATAAAAATCCGAAAATCTTTATTCTCAATTTCAATAATATTGGATAAATGGCCACTCTTTTGGGCCCAGACTGCAGCCAAAAGAACACCCAGAACAATAATATGGATCCACATGTTCAGACCTCAATGTCTACAATTTTGTTCCCCATCCAGATAGCGGTCAGATAGATTACCAGACAAATCGTCATCGCTCCAATACCTATTGCATTTCCATAGAGAATATCTAAAAATCCCGGAGAAGAAAGTTTCATATATAAAATAATCCCCACCGGCATTGTCGTCATAACGATCTGTTCCCATTTTTTGGAAGCCAGTGTTGCTTCGATTTCTTTGTTTACTTCAATTTTGTCCGTAAGCATTCTGGAAACTTTCTGAAATACCAGACCCATATCGCCCCCGGTACGTTTTGCCACCATAAAAACAGACGCAAAGTTTTGCACATCTTCAATCCGACACCGATCAGCAAAGTCCAGAAACAGTTCTTCGATCGGCACACTCATACGGCGCCTTGCCTCCATATATCGAAGTTCCTGTAAAATATCAGCATTCTCGGGATAAATCTGCGACAAATCCCGGAAGCAGACCGCAATTGCATTTTCCACTGAATACCCGGCCTGAATTGCAACATTCATCGAATTTAACGCATCTTTGAATTGATAATTCAAATCCTTTCTTCTTTTTTTTATTCGCTGTTTTCTTTTTACATTGATAAATCCCACATAAAGAGGGAATACCAGCAGATTCAACCATACAATTTGATAAAACAAATAATTCATTAACAGGCACAAAGCCATACATTGCAGAAAACTAATTGCATATTCTGTTTTTTTAAAATGATACTTATTGTATTGGTTTTTATTTTGTTCCATCATACATTCCTCCTGCCAAGCAGTTTCTCTCTATGAATCAGTTCTCCTTTCCTCACCAGTCCGCGAGAATGATCCCGGCAATAGAGCGGATTCATTATAATTTCTCCGTCTTTGCACCCAATTACTTCTGTCACTTCCAGCACTCTGCGTGATTTATCTCTAAGTCTTCCCAGATGAACCATAATATCGATTCCGGACGCAATCTGTTCACGTATTGCATCCAGCGGCAGATCGATCCCCATACGTGTCATCATCATAATTCTGTTCAGCATATCTGCGCAGCTATTTGCATGAGCGGTGCTCATACTCCCGTCATGTCCTGTATTAAGGGCCTGAAGCATGTCAAAACACTCGCCGCCTCTTACTTCACCTACAATAATTCGATCCGGTCTCATTCGCAGTGCAGATCGAATCAAGTCTCGTATGGTAATCGAATTACTCTTATCTGTATTGGCCGTTTTGGCTTCCATTCGTACCAGATTTTCAATTCCTATCAGACGAAGCTCTGCATTGTCTTCAATCGTGATAATTCGTTCATCCTTTGGAATATAATCTGTTAAGGCACCCAGAAATGTAGTCTTTCCGCTTCCCGTTCCGCCTCCGATCATAATGGAATATCGACAGCCAACCAATTCCTTCAAAAATTCCGCACATTCCATTGTGATGCTTCCCCATTCAATCAGTTTTTCCATTGTGATAATCTCTTTTGGAAATTTTCGTATCGTCAAAATAGGACCATCCAATGCTACCGGATGAATCACTGCATTAATTCGCGATCCATCTTCAAGACGTGCATCCACGATTGGCATCGATTCGTTTACTACGCGATTACATCTCCCGACAATTTGCTGAATCACATCCTCAAGCTTCTCTTTTGATGTAAATTGCTTCTCCCATTTTGTTAAATGACCTTTTTTCTCAATAAAAATCGAGTCCGGACCATTCACCATAATTTCAGACACTTCATCATCTACGAGGAGTTCCTGAAGCACATCAAGTTTTCGAACAGAATAAAATAATGCCTGACGCAAATCGAATTTGTCTTTTAATGAAATTCCATCCTGCCTGAGAACCAGTTCATCGATCTCATTCAGCACCTCGTCATCGGATAATTCTCTGGAAATCTCTAATTTCTCCATCAATTTCTGCCGAATTACAGAAAACCCTGCGTTTTTCATTCCAGCTCCTTTCGCAGCAGATCTCTGATATAGTCACCCAGTTCACTCCAAACCAGCTGATTGAAATAATCTTCTGCATTTGCGGCAGAGTGAAATGGCGGCTTTACTTTCACAATCTTTGTCAGAATCTGCGAAAAATCCCATACCTTCAGATAATTTTCAAATTGTGTAATCTTAGCTGCCGAAATCACATCACTAAGCACCGGCATATAGATCTTGCTGCATCTATTCAAAATCGGAATCGGATCGTCCACATCATTTCCAACATCTATCACCATATACTCATAAGAACTGCGATATTCGATTTCATCCAATAAGCGTTCCCAGTCCTCTGAAGATACCTCATGTACATCGACAGGATTTATGACCGGTGGAATGTAATCGAGATGCTGAATATTACGAATCATACTGCTGATCTTGAAAATCAGATTTGGTGTTCCATGCCGCACATAATACAGCAGATCCGTTAGATTGGGGGTGTTCTGCAGACTCCCGTTTATTTTCAAAAGTTCCTCGAATCCCGAACGCCCTTCCAGGTCCAAAAACAACACACCTTTTTCCTTTGCCAGAATCTGACCTAAGGCTAAAGCAAACGAAGTCTTCAGGCATCTGCCCAAAGGCGAATAAACAGCCAATATTTCCGTAGTCTTCTTCAATATGGGCAGTTCTGCTAAGGCAGATGTCCGTTCTTCCCCATAGCATGCCATAACTTCCCGAACAACATTTGCAGATGACTGGTATTTATACACACTTGGATACTGATCCAGTTCCGGTGCATGCACTCCCTCTGATAAAATAATGATTTTTCCAATATTTAATTCCTTTACCTTTGCGTTCATGGCATTTCCCGAAATCAAAAGTAATTCAATTGGCATTTTCTGTCCAAATGCAATCAGTTTTTCCACCGTTGTAAATGCGTGAATTTCGAATGGTACACTTTTTTTCTGAGTAATATAATTCATAAAATTACTTGCATAATCCCCCTCGAGATCACACACCGCAAAAATATTTTTTTTCAAAACACACCTCCCGCATAAAGCATCACACTCATCATGATAGGAACCGTAAAATGAAAATTTTCCATACGATTCATATCTTTTATCACATATGATTTCCTAGCACCGCTTCTGAAATAGTCACGAAAATATTCAAGCATATAAGATAGTCTTTGGCATACACTTCCGGTATACAGGATAATGACGAATGCTAAAATTGCTCCGAACAGAAACGAATATCCAATGCAATACAGGATTTTTTCCGTTCCCTGCAGGATTCCCAAAACACAGAATAATTTAATATCTCCGGTTCCGAGCAGGTGAAAAAAAAACAGTCCAAACAACAGGATGAATGGCAGCGCAGCTCCGGTAAACGAGTCTAAAAGTCCCTGAGTTCCTTTTTCCGAAAGATTGAGCAAGATCCCTATCGCAGCGGATATCAAAATCCACCAATTACAAATACGGGAATTCCATAAGTCCATGACTAATGCATTTGTCGCAACAATCAGAATACAAACAGTGCGAAATGGCATAAAGTCACCTCACTATTCAATTACAAATATTTTTGCCTCTATTCGGTATCATCGAGTACTCTGAATAGCCGCATCATTTTCATATCTTTTGTATATGGGATTTTCGCCAGATTCGGCGTATGAGATACCGGAAGATCCTCCGGTAAAATTCAGTATAGTGCAGCAATTATCATTTGTCTATATCAGATTCTATAAACATTCTAAAAAAAATCTAAACAAAAATTCCCTTGACCCATGTTTTTACAAATGTTACCATTTAACAAAATTATTCGACGAATTACATACAAGAGGGTATTTTTATGGCAGTCAAAACTTTACTCTGTCTTGGCGACAGTATTACCGATTGCGGTCGTTTATTTGATTTCCCGCCATTGGGAAATGGTTATGTTTCTATGCTTCACGATCGCTTAAACCACTCTGCTGAAACCATTTGGAAAACGATCAATAAGGGATTTGACGGATTTACGGTCTCCAGAGTTCTTGAACAGATTGAAAGTGATTCCTGCATTTATACTGCAGATATTATCACCTTACTGATTGGAATTAATGATATCGGTCTTATGATGAACACCAATCGCACTGCCGTGCAGAAAGAAAGTATGCTGCAGACCTTCGTAAATAATTATCGCCGATTATTGTCTGTCTTATCCCGAACACAGGCACAGATACTTCTGATGGAGCCTTTTATTTTTCCTGTTCCTGCCGGATATCAGACATGGCAGCCCTATGTAAAGCGAATGTCAGATTCTATCAAAAAACTTGCCGAAGAATTCAATGTGCCATATATTGGACTCCAGTCTCCACTTTTAGAACTATGTAATCAATTTGGAGTTTCCCGGGTTACAACGGATGGAATACACATTACCGCCTTAGGGCATGAGCTTCTCACAGCGGCACTTTTATCATCTGAATTCATTCAATAAATTGAGGTTATTATGGAATCTATTATCAAAAAAATTGAAGATATGTCACTGAATGCGTGGCCTTCACATAAAATGGAACTTTACGATGGCTGGATTTTGCGTTTCTCTTATTTTTACACTCACCGTACAAACAGCGTAGAGCAATTCAGCAAATCTACACTCCCATGGCGAGAAAAAATCCCATATTGCGAACAGGTCTATAAACGTCTGGGAACTCCTGCAATTTTCAAAATAAGCCCGCTGGTTTCTCCGGATTTTGATTATATGCTGGAAAATCGCGGCTACCAGATAGAGCATGTTACAAATGTAATGACGGTTGAACTGTGTCCCTCTCCAACTGCTCATGTTGAAAAGTTATTTCAGAATGTTGCCATCTCAAATGATTTACTGGAAGCCTCCACGCCCAAAAAAGACATAAATACCACTTCTCTTCTGGGCCGGAATAAATTATGCGAGTATCCGGATGTCACATTTTCCAATACGATTTCCGACGTCTGGATTGAAAGTTTATTTAATCTGAAAAATACCACTAATCTGGTACACCGAGAGGTTGTACCTTCCATGTATCACTCCATTTTGAAAGAAACGATCTGTGCATCTATCGAAAAAGACGGACAGATCATCGGAACAGGATTAGGTATATTGGATCGCGAGTACGTTGGTATTTATGCCATTCATGTGCGTGATGATTACCGCGGAAAGGGATACGCTCGCCAGATCGTATCCGGCCTGCTGCAGGAAGGAATAAAACGCGGTGCCTCCAAAGCATATCTTCAGGTCGTTGACGGAAATCTTCCCGCCAGAAAATTATATGAATCTCTCGGATTCACATTTTCTTACTCTTACTGGTTCCGCGTAAAAGAAATCTCTGATTAGATTTTCATTCATTTACGATAGGTATAACTGTAGACTCCTCAATGCGTTTGAATTTTAACACACAAAAAAGGATAACTGATTTTATGATTTTCATTACATAAATCAGCTATCCTTTTATTTTTT
>JAUNCI010000015.1 GCA_030526665.1 Eubacteriales bacterium | reverse complement strand
ACTCTGAACCGGCAATATATTCACAAACATTAAAATACTATAAACTCTGAATATCCCCAAAACAAAAAATCAGAGAAGACCCTATCAGCAGGTATTTTTATGTCCCGCTTTCTTGATCTTCTCTTTAGTGCTAATTACTCTGTTCTGGAAAATGTTAGATTTCCCTGTACATATTTTTTTAGAATAAATAAATCGGCATCGTTATAACACATACGTTCCACACGTTCTCTAACGCTCATTGCACGCATACTTGCCATGTTACTGTCATCCAAAACCAGTGCATCAAATTCATAACCATCCAGAAATGTTCCGACTTTTCCGAAATATGCACCGCCACCGGCCGTTGCCATATAGAAAGCTTCCTCAAAGGTTAACGCCTTTACGGTGTCATCTACCAGGCGATAGTACATTTTGGATGCCTGAATTGCATTTAAAATTTCTTTGACCATATTCATGGAAGAACCGGCAGCCACATCCGTTCCGATTCCGACAGAGATTCCCTGTTCAAGGAATTTTCGTACCGGTGCAATTCCGCTGCTCAGGTTCATATTGGAATCCGAACAATGGGCGATAAAGGCATGGTGTTTTTTCAGAATTTCCATTTCTCTTTCATCGCTGTATACACAATGTGCAAAAACAGACGGTCTTTCCTCTTCTCCCATTGCACCTAAAATTTCATACGCATTGGCATAGCAGTCGGCTTCGGGAACCAGTTCCTTTACCCATGCAATTTCCGAGCGATTCTCTGATAAATGAGATTGGATGCGAAGGCCCTGCTCCTGTGCCATTTCTCCCAATCCTCTCATCAGCTCGTCTGAACAGGATGGTATAAATCTAGGTGTTAATATCGGAAATGTTCTCTGATACCTTCCGTTTATTTCTTTCAGCCACTCCATGGTTCCTTTTAAAGATGCCCCGGCACTGTCTTCCTGCAGATTTTCATCTCCGTTACGATCCATATTTACACGACCAACGTATGTCACAACACCTGTTTTTTCCAGCTGATCCATCAGTTCTATGGTAGATTCATTGTGAATGGTCGCGAATACAACCGCTCTCGTGGTAAACGTTCTCTTCAGATCATCCGAAAAATATCGGTACGCTTTTTTTGCATACTGAAGATCTGCATAATGAGCTTCTTCCGGAAACGTATACTGGGTCAGCCAGTCTAAAAGTTCCAGATCCATTCCAATTCCACGGAATGTATACTGCGGTGCATGTACATGCAGATCCGTCATTCCCGGTACGATCAATTTTCCACTGTAGTCATAACAGGGAAGATTGCAGAATTCTTCCGGCAGTGCCTGAAACGCGCCCTTACAAATTCCATCTACACATACCAGATAACCATTCGGAAATGTCTGAATTGTATTTGCATCCTTATTAAATGCAATATCTCCTTTTAATACAAAACTAGTTGCCATCTTTTTTTTCGTCTCTTTTCTTTTTAAGTAAAGTCAAACAACGACATCTGGTTTGACTGCGGAATATCTCCAAAAATTCCAAGGTCTGCCATCAAATCGATTACCGTTTTGCTGACTTTCGTTCGATCACGGAAATCATCCTTGGAGAGGAATGGACCATCCTTTGCCGCTTTTTCTACTGCTTCCGCGGCTTTTTCACCCATTCCGTCAATACTTTCCAATGAAGGCATTAACTTTCCATCGATTACCTGGAAGCGGTGTGCCTTCGCTTTATATAGGTCGATTGGTAAGAATTCAAATCCACGTGCATACATTTCCTGTACAATACGCATATCTCGAATGGAATCCTGCTCTTTTTTGGTTGCCGAATCGCCTTTTTTTCGTATTTCCGCCAGGTAGTAATCCAGACGATCTCTTCCCATACACATTGTTTCATATGAGAATGCAGTCGCTCGAATACTAAAAAATGACGCATAATACGCCAAAGGCTGAAATACTTTATACCATGCAATACGCCATGCCATCATAACATAAGCGGCCGCATGCGCTTTCGGGAACATGTATTTGATTTTTTTGCACGACCAGATATACCAGTCAGGCACTCCATGTGCAATCATTTCTTCTTCCCATTCCGGACGAAGCCCTTTTCCCTTTCGCACACTTTCCATGATCGTAAATGACAAACCATGCTCCATGCCCTTGTGAATAAGATAGATCATAATATCATCTCGCGTACAGATTGCTGTCGAAATCGTACATTTTCCTTCCTGAATCAGAGTCTGAGCATTCCCCAGCCATACATCTGTTCCATGAGCAAGCCCTGCAATTCGAACCAGGTCTGACAAATATTTTGGCTTGGTATCGATCAACATCTGCATCGCGAAATCCGTACCGAACTCCGGTACTCCAAGGCATCCCAGCTTACAGCCGCCAATATCCTCCGGTGTAATTCCCAGAGCCTGTGTTCCGCTGAATAACGACATAACCTCTTTACTGTCCAATGGAACGGTCTGTGCCGAAATTCCCGTCACATCCTCAAGCATACGAATCATGGTCGGATCATCGTGTCCCAGTATATCAAGTTTCAACAGGTTTCCATCAATGGAGTGATAATCAAAATGCGTTGTAATAATATCTGTAGTGACATCATTTGCAGGATGCTGAACCGGTGTAAATTTCTCGATTTCTTCCCCTTTCGGAAGAACGATAATACCTCCCGGATGCTGTCCTGTCGAACGACGGATACCGGTACAGCCGGCGACAATTCGATTGATCTCACAGTATCGCTTATGCATCCCGTGTTCTTCAAAGTAATTTTTCACATAACCAAATGCTGTCTTATCCGCAAGGGTACCAATCGTTCCGGCTTTGAATGTTTGTCCTTTTCCAAAGATTACTTCTGTATATTTATGTGCATTCGCCTGATATTCACCAGAGAAGTTCAAGTCAATATCCGGTTCCTTATCGCCCTTGAAACCAAGGAATGTTTCAAAAGGAATGTCGAATCCTTCTTTGTTCATCATTGTATGGCAGTGCGGACATTCACGGTCCGGCATATCACAGCCCGCCATTCCGGAAAACTCTTTGATTTCCGGAGAATCAAAGTCACTGAATTTACAATTCGGGCAGATATAATGCGGCGGCAATGGATTTACCTCTGTAATACCAGACATTGTCGCGGCAAACGATGATCCTACGGATCCTCGGGAACCGACCAGATATCCATCCTCGTTTGACTTCCACACCAATTTCTGCGCAATGATGTACATAACAGCATAACCATTTGAAATAATAGAATTCAGTTCTCGATTGAGACGTTCTTCTACTATTTGCGGAAGGTTTTCACCGTACATTTCATGTGCTTTATTAAAGCAGATATCTCTCAGATCCTGATCTGAATTCTCGATAACCGGAGGAAACTTGTCCGGATGAATCGGAGACATTTTTTCAATCATATCCGCAATTTTATTTGTATTTGTTATAACGATTTCTTCCGCCTTTTCACTTCCGAGATAAGAAAATTCCTCCAGCATTTCCTCCGTCGTACGCAGATAAAGCGGTGCCTGATTATCCGCGTCGGAAAATCCATTTCCGGCCAGAATGATACGACGATAAATTTCGTCCTGTGGATCCATAAAATGGACATCACAGGTTCCTACAACAGGCTTTTGGAATTGTTCGCCGAGCTTGACGATTCTTCGATTTAATTCTTTCAAATCTTCATAGGAATGAACCATATCGTTTCTTTCATCGTCAATCATAAATGCATTGTTTCCCAAAGGTTGAATTTCTAGGTAATCATAGAAATCAACCAATCGTGAAATTTCCTGTGCAGGTGCATTACGCAGAAGTGCCTGATACAGTTCTCCGGCTTCACAAGCACTGCCGACGATCAGACCTTCTCTATATTTCTGTAATACACTTTTCGGAACACGTGGTCGTCTGTGATAATAATTTAAATGTGACTGACTGACCAGTTTGTATAGATTGATACGCCCCGTTTCATTTTTCATAAAAATGATTGTATGATACATCGGAAGTTTTTTGATCGTATCCGGCGAAATTGCCCCTTCACTGTTCAGAACATCCAGGTCTTCAATACCACGATCCTTCAACATCTCAATAAAACGTGTGAAGATGTGCGCCGTACATGTCGCATCGTCAACCGCGCGATGATGATTATCCAGAACAACACCAACCGCTTTGGCAACGGTATCCAATTTAAAACGATTCAGTGCCGGCAGCAAAAATCTGGCCATGCCGACCGTATCTACATAAGTAAAATCATACTCAATTCCCAGGCGATTGCAGTTTTCCATGATAAAACTCATATCAAAATCCGCATTGTGCGCCACCATGACAGCGCCCTTGCAAAACTCCATAAATTCAGGCAGAACTTCTGAAATTTCCGGTGCACTCATCACCATGTTGTCATTGATTCCTGTCAGCTGTTCAATACGGAACGGAATCGGAACCTTCGGATTTACAAATGTGGAAAATGTATCCTTTACCTGTCCTTTTTCCACAAGAACGGCGCCGATTTCAATGATATTACACGTAAGCGGTGAAAAACCTGTCGTTTCGATATCAAAAACGACGTATCTCTCATCCAGCTTTTGTCCCTTACTGTTGGTTACCATTCCCTTTAAATCATCTACCAGATAGGCTTCCATTCCATAGAGAACTTTAAAATCCGAATCTTTCGGAACGATGCCTCCCCAGGCATCAAAACAGTGATTTGCTTCCGGGAATGCCTGTACAACACCATGGTCTGTAATGGCTATGGCTTTGTGTCCCCATTCATACGCTCTTTTTACCAGAGATTTGGCATCCGTAACACCATCCATATCGCTCATTTTGGTATGGCAGTGTAATTCCACACGTTTTTGCGGGCTGGTATCCATACGGGTTTCTGTAAAATCAGCGATTTTTTTGATTCCTCGAATCGATCCTACCATCAATTCTCCATCGTAGTTATCAATCGCGGTAACGCCGCAGATTTTTACGAATGCACCCTTTTTGACATAGGAAGTTACATCCGGGACCTGCTCATTTCGAAGGAATAGTTTCACCATAATCGTATCAGTAAAGTCTGTAACCGGGAACATCAGAATTGTTTTCTCATTACGGATTTCTCGTGCCTCCAGATCCAGAATTTTGCCTCGAATGGTTACTTCACCCATTTCTTCCTGAATCGATTCCAGTGGAATTGTTTCATTATCAAAGTCTCGACCGTAAACCACATCCGGATTGCTGTCTTTTCGGAAGCCTCCACGATACCCCTGATCTGATCCTCTTCTCTCATTTGCTTTGAATGCCGGTTTCGATTCATTCTTTTTGTCTGTCTGTGATTTTGTTTCTGCCTTGCCGCTTTTTTGTTCTTTCGGAGACGTGGACGCAGATACAACAACCGAAGCTTCACCAGATTTTGTATCCACATTCAACTGCATATTCGCTTCAAAATGTTCGCCGTTTTGTTCACTGTACAGATTTGCACGACGCATAACGTTCTCAACTTCCTGGGCAATCTGAATAACGGCATTTTTCTTGTACTTGCTTTCCTCAGGAACCACAAATTCTACCTGCACACGCAAATCCATTCCAAATCGCTCGCAGAATATTTTTTCCATATATTCAACTAAATTCTCTGATTTCTGTCTGGAAACCAAAGTATCCGGTAATACAACATTCATAGAATGAGGCTCAGGGAAACTTATCTGTGCTCTTTTGAAAAGACTATACTCTACAATATCGTGATTTTTCAGTTCTGTTTCCATACTGGAACGATAGTCTTTTAGCAGCAATTCCGGTGTATATTGTCCGGAAAGTCTGAATTTCTCAATGATTCGAACCTGCAACTCAAATTTCGCAAAGCATTGCGAGCGAATACATTCTTCCAGATAATGAATATATCGTTTATGAATCCAGCGATCACAGAAAATGTAGATTCGAACCCGTGTTTTTTCAGAGTTACAGGTCACACGTGTCACCTGTACACGGTCCATGAGCTCATGTATTTTATTGTCTTCTATAGTTAAATTGGGAAATACTTCCCAAAAAGTTTTCTCCATATATTAATACAACTCGATTCACTATTTATTCCAATTTAAGAGTTCTTCTCGAAGCAGCGGCAAAAGTTCCTCCTCCGGAACTTTTTTTACGATTTCTCCATCTTTGATCAAAAGTCCGACTCCGATTCCGCCGGCAATCCCGATATCTGCTTCTTTTGCTTCTCCCGGTCCATTTACAACACATCCCATAACTGCAACTTTGATATCCAGATCAATGTCCTGTACCATTGATTCAACCTGGTTCGCCAGTCCGATCAAATCGATCTGTGTTCGTCCGCAGGTTGGACAGGAAACAACTTCTACACCGCCCTTTCTCAGTCCAAGTGTTTTGAGAATTCGCTTTGCAGATTTGATTTCTTCCAATGGTGCACCTGTCAGAGAAACGCGAATCGTATCCCCGATTCCCATATTCAAAATAATGCCGAGACCAACTGCAGATTTAATATTTCCTGACCACAAAGTTCCGGCTTCCGTAATTCCAACGTGCAGCGGATAGTTTGTTTTTTCAGCAAGAATTTCATGCGCTTTTGCACACATCATAACATCCGAAGATTTAATACTGATTACCAGATTGTCATATCCCAGTTCTTCAATAATGCGAACTTTATCCAGGGCACTTTCCACGATCCCTTCCGCTGTTACACCATGATACTTTTCTACCAGTTCTTTTTCCAAAGAACCACTGTTTACACCAACTCGAATCGGTATATTTTTTTCTTTTGCAGTGTCTACGACCGCTTTGATTTTCTCAATGCTTCCGATATTTCCCGGATTGATGCGAATCTTATCTGCCCCGTTTTCCATGGCTGCAATTGCCAGTTTATAATCAAAATGAATATCTGCTACAAGCGGAATATGTATCTGTTTTTTGATTTCTGCCAGTGCTTTGGCTGCCTCCATCGTCGGAACTGCACAGCGAATAATCTCGCAGCCGGCTTTTTCTAATTCCAGAATCTGTGCAACGGTTGCTTCTACATCTTCTGTTTTTGTATTTGTCATCGACTGAATCAGAATCGGATTTCCTCCACCGATTTTTCGATTTCCAATCTGTATTACTTTTGTCTTTTCTCTATATGTTTTCTTTTCTGCATGGTTCTCGTTCATTTTTTCCTCCTTTGAAAAAGGGTGCCGCCTCTCGCAACACCCTTACAACTTCCATATTCCCAGTCGAGCCTGATATCTGAATTAACGGTGAATTTCAAGAAGTTTTTTACGCAGATCTGCTTCCATTTTCTGCATTTCAACTTCTGCTGCCTGACGCTTCTCACGTCCTTCTTTCTGAATTTTCAGTACATCATCAAATGTCTGAATCAGACTGGCATTTGTTTTCTTCAAAGTTTCCAGATCCACAATACCGCGTTCAGATTCTTTTGCCGTTTCCACAGATGCCATATGAAGTGCATCAGCATTTTTCTGAAGAAGCGCATTTGTCACTTCGTTTACTTCACGCTGTGCCTTTGCAGCCTGTGTAGAATGTGCAATTCCCAAAGCAAGAACCATCTGATTTTTCCATAAAGGAATCGTATTTACGATGGTAGTCTGAATTTTCTCAACCATAGCGGTATTATTACTCTGAATCAGACGAATCTGCGGTGCAGTCTGAAGTGCGATTTGTCTGGTAAGTTCCAGGTCATACAATTTTTTCTCAAAGCGCTGGCATTTATCATCCAGATCCTTTGCTGCCTGTGCATCTTCAGCAAGACCTGTCTGCTGCGCTTTTTCTTCTAATTCATGCAGTTTACCTGCTCTGATATCAGCAAGTGCTTTTTTACCTGCTGCAATGTACATCGTCAATTCTTTGAAGTAAGCCAGATTCTGTGCATACATCTGATCAAGTACTGCTGTATCTTTCATCAGTCTCACCTGATGCTGCTGCAGAGAATCTACGATTTTCTCAACATTTGTTTCTGCTTTTGTATAACGGTTTTTCAAATTATCAAGTTTGGATGCCTCTTTTTTGAACAATCCGAAAAGTCCTTTTGATTCTTCTTTTGCATCAAAATCTTTCAATTCGCCAACAACACTGGTCAATAAATCGCCTACCTCGCCAAGTTCCTGCGTTTTCACATTCTCCAATGCCGAGCTTGAGAAATCAGCCATCTTTTTTTGTGTTCCGGCACCATACTGTAAAATCTGATTTGTATTTTCAATATCAATTTTAGAGGCGAAATCATCAACTATTTTCTGTTCTTCCGGTGATAATTCCGGTTCTGCCGGTTTTTCAACTTTTTCTTCTTCCGCAGGAGCCTCTGCAACCGCAGCAGCTGCTGCAGTATCTGTTGTCAGTTCAGGTTCTAATGTTAAAGTTGGTACACTTGTTTCAAATGCGTTAAATTCATCAGCCATAACTTCTATTTCCCTTCTATCACTTATTATTCTGTTTCTATCAACATTACGCTATATTAAAGTCTTCTCTAATTTGATGGCATCTGTATAGACTGATCTTTCATTTTCTGAAGTTCGTCTTCCGTAAGTCCTTCCTGTGCCAGCAATGTCTGGAGAACGGTAATATCACTGGAAATATCCAGTGCCGTATCCTGGTAGACGGAATCCAATAGTTTTTCAAATGCCGTATTTAAAGTATCGATTGTACTTTCAATTTCCTTTTTGGAATTGGTAATATTTTCGCCCTGTATTGTCTGTCGATCCATATCTTCATATGCATCCAGCAATTTGACAGTCATCGGCAGGTAATAGTTCATCAGCTTTTTCAGATCCGGAATAATTTCCGGATGTTCTTTGGCGCGTTCAAATATTTTCTGTACCAGAAGTTCCATCCTTGATATTTTTTGCGAAATGACTTCTCCTGGTATCGCATCATTGCTTTGATGGATTTTCTGCAAAAATTCATTTCCTTTGTCCAGAACTTCCTGTACCTCTTTGGAATAACTTCCGACTGCTTTAGCCTCCTGTTCGATACGTTCCTGCTGTTCCGCAATCTCTCTTTGCAGTTCTCTATATTCCTCAAACATTTTTTCGCTTGTAATCAGACTCGTCTCAGACTGGTCTATATGTCCTTCTTTAAACCAGCCTTTCGCTATCATACGTTTAAGATCCTTTAATACAAACTTCGGTGTCTTTCCGACTTTTTTTGCAAGCTTATCAATTTCGCAGTAGGTCTTTCCACCCAGACATTTCACATATTGTATAAATCGATCCGCTTTGGTCAGCAGTCTTGCCCCTGTTCCGAACAATCCAATTCCGACAAGCATACCGATTCCCATTAAAATTGATGAAATGCTGCTGCCCATACCGCCATTTGCTAAGGTCTGAATTACAGAATTGGCAATCAGGCCGCCTCCCATGGAAAGTGTCAGCACTGCGCCAAAAGCCATCTCAAGTATTCCCTTTACTTTGCTTCCGGTCATACTTTTATAAAGTGACTGCATAGAAGGAAGTTTCGGACCTGCAACGGAATCCGAAGTACGAATCGGTCGTGCTGAATACTGCTGCATCCGGCTTCCTTTCGATGAATATCCCATGGAAGCCATGTCATCAAATACTTCTCGCAGACTATCGCTTCCACTACTAATGGCATCATTGATCGTCTGTGAAATCGTTTGACTCAGTTTCTGATAATTCTGCGTATTGACCGCTTTTTCTACTAATTCCTGAATATTCCTTCCCAGTTCATCAAACTCACGATTTCCCATAATCTCCTCCACTTCTCAATAGATATATTATACCCAACTCCACTTCAAAATACAAGAAAACGCTGAACAATGAACCACTTTTACTGAATACTTTTTCAGTATACTGCAGTTCTTTTGTATTTTTTTCTTGCATGATATCTCTAAAAGTTTTAAAATTAAAGGTAATTTATTTATTTGGTTTTAAAGGAGGAACTCTATTATGGAGAAAAAGAATATCGACTGGGGCAGTCTTGGCTTCGGTTATGTAAAAACTGATTATCGTTATGTTTCCAACTTCAAAAACGGCAGCTGGGATGAAGGTGCTCTGACAACAGATGATCAGATTACTCTCAGCGAATGTGCCTGCGTTTTCCAGTATGCACAGACTGTTTTTGAAGGTATGAAAGCCTATACAACGGAAGACGGAAGAACTGTTGTATTTCGTCCTGATTTAAATGCAGAACGTATGGTAAATTCTGCACTCAGACTTCAGATGCCTGCATTCCCAAAAGAACGCTTTCTGGATGCTGTAGAACAGACTGTTCGTGCAAACCTTAATGCAGTTCCGCCATATGGATCCGGTGCTACTTTATATCTTCGTCCTTTTATGTTTGGTTCCAATCCTGTTATCGGTGTAAAACCGGCCGATGAATATCAGTTCCGTATCTTTGCTACACCTGTTGGACCATACTTCAAAGGCGGTGCAAAACCAATTACGATTCGTGTCTGCGATTATGACCGTGCTGCTCCAAACGGAACAGGTCACATCAAAGCCGGACTGAACTATGCGATGAGTCTCTATGCAATCGTAGATGCTCACAATCAGGGATATGACGAAAATATGTATCTGGATTCCAAAACACGTACAAACGTAGAAGAAACAGGTGGTGCTAACTTCCTCTTCGTAACAAAAGACGGTAAAGTTGTTACACCTAAATCCGATACCATTCTTCCTTCTATCACACGTCGTTCTCTTGTACACGTTGCAAAAGAATACCTCGGACTTGAAGTTGAAGAACGTGTTGTTCCATTTGAAGAAGTAAAAGATTTCGCAGAATGTGGTCTTTGCGGAACAGCTGCTGTTATCTCACCTGTAGGAAAAATCGTAGATCATGGCAAAGAAATCTGCCTGCCAAGCGGTATGAATGAAATGGGACCTGTAACCAAAAAACTTTATGATACACTGACAGGCATCCAGATGGGACGTATTGAAGCTCCTGAAGGATGGATCAAAGTAATCGAATAAATATAAGTATAACGAAAAAAGGGCCGGAATTTTCCGGTCCTTTTTCGTTATTATTAAATATTAAATATTATTTTTTTATTTCTTGACGTTTTTTAGTAGCATTGATAGCAAGAATCATTCCTGCTGCGGCTGCGAACAATACAATTGTCATGAAACCACCAGCGCTTTCATCACCTGTTTTTGGATTTGCTTTCTCAACCGATTGTGTCACAGTAGGTGCCACAGTAGGTGTCACAGAAACGGCTGGTGTAGGAGATATGCTAGGTTCCGGGGAAACACTTGGTTTCGGAGATACACTCGGTGTTGGAGTCGGTGTCTCTACCGCATTTTTTTCCCAGATTGCATAAAGAGTTACGTCTTCATTTAATTCCAAAATGTCATCGGCAGCATAAGCTGTACCTGAGCCATCTGCCGCAGTATTCCATCCGGCAAAGTGACTTCCATCCGGTGCTGTTAACGCGGAATCATCTGTCACACGCAGACTTACTCCAACAGCTGCTGTACGACTATTGATTGCCCCCTGTCCGCCATTGGCATCATAATTTAATGTTGCAGTTTCCAGTGGACTATAAAGCCAGGTTCCTGTTACAGTCACTTCCTCTGCCGGCATACTTCCAAATGCATAAAGTGCTCCATCCTCTGCATACCAGCCGTCAAAATACGAACGGCCTGCAGGCTGATTTTCCGGTTTATAATTACTATATTCATCCAGAGATGCTTCAAATCGAACAGATTCTGTACGTACTGTTTCATTATCTACTCGGAAATTCAGCGGATAACTGTTACGGGCAAAATAGACATTGTTTTCTTCATAATAACTTGCCTTTGATGGGCTGTACCATGGACCATAGCTCACGGTTTTGTGAGTTCCATCTACAGGATCTGCGTGATCATAGTGAAAACCAGCATATCCCGCCAGTTCAACCGTTGAAAGACTTGTTGCTTTTGCATTTTTTTCAATAGTTTCTGTAAATGAGTAGTCATCATTATCTACATTTTGCTGATAAATATGATATTTAATGGTTACCACCGGTGCATCTGCATTGCTTGAGCCATTTGATGCTGTCCAATGAGCAGAAAAGTTCACATTTTCGCCTCCGCCCAAAAGCTGTTCATCCAATACATCTGCTCCTGTATGCAAAGCACCATTTGAATCATACCAACCCACAAAGTAATCACTATACGATGTAGAAAGCCATGGATTATCCACAACATTCTCAGCTGTAGGCCATTTGTCAGAAATATCCTCACCAAAGCGTGCCGTAAAGGAATAGCCTGTTCCGGAATATACGCCCCCTCCGATGTTCATCTTCAATGATGCATAGGCAAGGTCGGAAACAGATCGATAATCACCATTAATGTCAAAGGTAACTGTATATGTGTTACGTTTAAAACGAACCTCCACAACCGTCTCGCCATTTTCAGAAATTGTCTGTTCACTTCCCGAAGAAGCTGCATCATACGTAAAACCCGGATATGATTTTGCATTTTCAGATGACTGTACCGTATCAGGAGAAACAACCTCTCCGATTTTTCCATTTAGCGTCAGTGTATCAGCCTGATCGTATCCGTCACCGGCCTGATTTTCCAGCCAAAAATGTACCTGGTAAGTAACATCGCTTTTATCAATTACCGGGTACAAAGTAACATCCTCTTCCGGCATTGTGAAGGAGGTAAGCGCTTCACCATTCTCCTCTTTGCTCCATCCCAATTGTTTCTCACCGCCGCCAAGTCGTAATGAAAGATCAACCTCATCTCCACTATGATATGTCTGGGTCATTTCCACGATTCCATCCTGATTGAGAAAACTTACAAGATAAGTAGTTTTTTCATCAGCTGCTGCTTCTAACTGCTCATTCATTATGGTTTCTTCTGAAGAATTGTTTTCTACAACAGTATTTTCATCAATTTCTTCCGGTACAATTACTGTTGAATCATTTTCAACTGTAACAGAATCCGTTTCCGGAATCACTTCCGTTTTTGTTTCCGATTTTACAGTAACTGATTTATCGGTGTTTTCAGTTGTAGTTACTGATGAATCCGTAACAGTTGACTTCTCAGTATTGACACTGCTCTCTGCTTCGACAATATCATCGACAAATTCAATTCCCTCAACATTGTCAGCAGCTAATTCATCATCCTCAAACGCAAAAGTATTCAGACTTGCTGACAACAGCATAGCTGCAACAAGAAAAATTGCCAGAAATTGCCGGCAAATAGATTTTGGTTGTACTTTCATGTACGATCCTCCTGGTTTTTTGTTATTATATGAGTTAGTTAATTCTAATGTTAGTTATAGTTAACTAACTATGTAAGTATATAATACTGTTGTTCAACAAGTCAAGATAAAATAACAAAAAAGCTATGCACCTTTATAGTGCATAGCCCATACTCTCATATTATTTTTTCTCATATTTCAGGAAGCGATATTCCAGATCAAAATAAGTTTGTTCCTCACTGGATTCTGTAATCTGCCATTCCTCCAACTCGTCAAGATTTGGGAAATAACTGTCTGCTTCATATCCAAAATCAATTTTAGTTACGTGTGCCGTATTGCAATAAGGCAAAAGCTGGCGATAGATGCTGTCTCCGCCGATGCAATATACCTGATCTTCCGGATATTTTTTGATTTCTTCCAGCACTTCCTCAATCGTGTTTAAAACAATGGCACCTTTTCCATCGTAATTTTTATTGGAAGTCAATACAATATTTGTTCTGTTTTTCAATGGAAGTCCATTTGGAAAACTTTCCAGCGTTTTTCTTCCCATAACAACTACTTTTCCTGCAGTTTCCTGACGAAACAGCTTCATATCTGCCGGGATGCTTACCAGCAGTTTATTATCTTTTCCAATTGCCCAATTCTGGTCAACGGCAACAATACAATTCATACTTTTTCCTCCTATACCGCAATCGGGATATTTTTAATCTGTTCACCTGTCACGTAGTCTTCCACATGCAGGTCATCTACTGTAAAATCATAGAAATTCTTCACTTCCGGGTTTAACCATACTTTCGGTGCCGGATGCTCTTCTCTCTCTAACAGTTCACGTATCATCGGTACATGTCTGTCATAAATATGCGCATCGGCAATAATATGCACTAATTCTCCCGGAATCATGTTATTTACCTGTGCAACCATCATCAGCAGAATCGCATACTGACACACATTCCAGCCATTCGCAGCCAGCATGTCCTGACTTCTCTGGTTCAATACTGCATTTAACACCAGTCCTTCGTCTGTCTTTGTTACGTTATATGTCATGCTGTAGCAGCACGGATCTAAACCGCCGGAATGAAGGTATTCAAACTGATACATGTTTGTCATAATTCTGCGGCTATATGGATTTTCTTTCAGCTGTCTGAGAACATAATCCATCTGATCGATCTCGTCGCCTTTATAAATAAATTTACGTCGAATCACATCTCCATAACAGGTTCCAATGCTTCCGTTTTCATCCGCCCAGCTATCCCAGATATGACTGTTTAAATCATGTACATTATTGGATTTTTTCTGATAAATCCACAATATCTCATCCATTGCACTTTTTAAAGCAATTCTTCGAAGCGTGATTGCCGGAAATTCTTTTCTCAGATCATAACGATTTACTACACCGAATTTTTTAATTGTATATGCAAATTCCCCTGTATCTTCCCATTTTGGACGAACTTTCTCTCCTTTTGTATCCGTTCCGTTTTCCAAAATGTCCCTGCAGGTTTCTTTAAACAACCTATCTGCCGCACTCATAATTGACTCCTCTTCGCCTATTCTTTGTCCCAATCTATTTTAATCTAAACACTCACTAGATTAATAATATTAAATTATAACAAATTCTCTCCAGCTGTTCAAGATTTGCAGGCTTCCTTCTATTTACAGATTTTTATTCCTGTGCTATATTACTCGCATGAAAAAATTGATTATCTTTTTATTAAAACCATTATCTTTTATACCTGCTATTCTGATGATGTTCATGATTTATAACTTTTCCGCGCAGACAGGAGATATTTCCGGAGAATTGAGTTTCAAAATCAGTTATAAAATCGTTGAAGTCAAAGATCAGGTCTTACAAACACAAAAATCTTATGATGAACTCGTTTCTGAAGCTGATCATATACATTATTATGTTCGAAAAGCCGCACATATGACTGAGTATTTTCTACTGGCAATCGCGGTATCTTTCCCGTTATATGTATACGGTGTGCGTGGAATCTGGCTGATTTTTCTAGCCGGAATCATATGCGTAGGATTTGCCGGCTTCGATGAATATCATCAATCCTTCGTTGCTGCTCGAACCGCTTCTGTCAAGGATGTCGGTATCGACAGTGTCGGTGCTTTTCTGGGGATTTTGCTGGTACAGGCATTTTGCTGGTCCATTATGCACAGCCCGGATTCCAAAAAACGCCGAAGATATCGCAGATAAAATAAGGGATGAGTTTATGTTTCAAATTCGAAACTCAAACTCATCCCTTTTTATTTATACATCTTCTTCCGTTTCCTCTTCAACTGTTTCAGAACCCAGTCTGGCTCTTTCTGCTATTGAAACTTTTTTGCTCTGCTGCTCCTGCGCTGTTTTTTCACTTGCTTTCCATGCACGTTTTAAAACAGAAGGCTCTTCATTTCCTTCGGAATTATCTTCCAGGCGCTCTTCTTCACGTTTTTTCTTGTCATTGTCCAGCCATCTTTTGGCTCCAACAATTGCCAGTGTTGCTCCAATCAGTGCAAAAACGCCTCCGACGATAGCAAATCCCACACCACTGTTTTCAGCATTTTTTATAAAACCGGATATCAGACTATATCCTGTATAAACCAGATAAGCGCCGCAAAGCATCCATATAATATTACTTCTGTTGGAGTATCTGGCTGTATCGTCACCAGATTCCTCTTCTTTTTTCTGATCCTTCAAGACTTCTGAATCTGTTGTTTCTTCATTCTTTGGATCCACCGGTTCTCCATTGAGAAGTACTTTTTTATTATCGTCCATGTCTGCTCCTTTTTATTTTTTCGCCAAACGTCCGTATATTTTCGTTAATTCATGAATACTATGAACTGTATGTGGCTGAATCTGATCTTTTGTTAATCTCCACTTCCAGTTATTTCCAAACGTAGAAGGTGTATTCATTCTTGCTTCATTTCCAAGACACAGATAATCCTGAATCGGAATGATAGCGAGATCTGCCGGACTTCCGAGTGCAACGTGCATCAATCCCCATACGCCGTCTTCTACAGAATGCATTCCACTGTGCACATAGTCTCCAACATAGCGCCGTGTATCCTGATTCAGACCTTCCAGCCATCCACGTGTTGTTTCATTGTCATGCGTTCCAGTATATACTACGCAGTTTTTGTCGTATTTATATGGCAGATAGTCGCTGTCATAGGAATCATCAAATGCAAACTGCAGAACCTTCATTCCCGGATATCCGGAATCTTTAAGAAGTTTTCGCACTCCGTCTGTCATAAGACCAAGGTCTTCTGCAATCACATTCAGGTCTTCCACATTTTCCTGCAATGCATTGAAAAGATCCATACCCGGTCCCTTTTCCCATTTTCCGTTTACAGCAGTTTCATCACCATATGGTACGGCATAGTATTCATCAAAGCCTCTGAAATGGTCCATTCTAACTACATCATATAATTCCATGCAGCGTTTTACTCGTGCGATCCACCATTCATATCCCGTCTTTTTGTGATATTTCCAATCGTATAATGGATTTCCCCAGAGCTGACCGGTTTCAGAAAAAGCATCCGGAGGACATCCTGCAACTGCTTTTGGATTTGCATCCTTATCATATTGAAACAGTTTTGGATTTGCCCAGGCATCGGAACTATCTGTTGATACATAGATCGGAACATCACCGATAATGCTGACACCCTTTTCATTTGCATAGGCTTTCAGCTCTGTCCACTGTTTACAGAACCAATACTGCTGGAAACAATAGAACATAATTTCCTGTTTTAAGTCTACACGTGCCTGTTTCATTGCTCGAACTTTTCTCTTTTTGAGATCATCCGGCCATTCACTCCAGTTTTTTCCACCCTGAGCATTTTTGATTGCCATATATAATGAATAATCATCAAGCCAGAATTCATTCTCTTTTACAAATGTCTGGAATTCTTCATCTTCTTCAATGTTTGAGCGCTCGAATGCTTTTCTGAGAAGCATGAAACGTGACTGATAGAGTTTATCATAATCAACATAGCTTTCACTGCCGCCCCAATCGCAATTGCTGCACTCCCATTCTTCCAGTAATCCTTCTTTAATCAGTTCTTCCAAATCAATAAAATAAGGATTTCCGGCAAATGTAGAGAAAGACTGATACGGAGAATCCCCATATCCGGTTGGTCCTAATGGCAAAATCTGCCAATATTTCTGTCCTGCTTCAACAAGTGTATCAACAAAAGAATATGCTTCTTTTGAAAAGCATCCAATTCCATATCTGGAAGGAATACTTGATATCGCTAATAAAATTCCACTGGCTCTCATAATAAATTCTCCTGTTCTCTGTTTCTGAATAGGTCTGTATTTCGTAAATACTCAACTTGTAAAATTATAACAATTTTGTTTAAATTGGTCAAATTATTTTAGGCACTTATTAATATATGTACATACATCCTGAAAAACGATTTCTTTTCCAATTTCATTCAATATTTCATGTCTCATATCCGGATACAGTTTTCCTCTGACATTCAGATATCCGATTTTTCTCATGTTCTGAACCGCATGTGCAAATCCACGCACATTTCCCATACACGGATCCTTTGCTCCGCTGATAAATAAAATCGGAAGTTCCTTTGCCGTACATTTCCAGCTGCGAACACTGTATGCTCTTTTCATCAGCTCAAATAATACGAGATATGCTTCATCCGTAAATGTAAATCCACAATAATCAGATGCCGTATATGCGCGTACCACCTCCGGATCTGAGCAGATCCAGCCATTTTTGTCCTTCTCATCTTTGAAGTTTTTCATATAGCTTCCCTGAGACATTTTTTCAATCATTCGACTTCTATGCTTTTCTCCGCGAATCTTTTTCTCAATATGTGCAAGCGCAGCCCCAATCGGTCTCGCAGGATTTTTAGAAGGGGAACCGCATACGATTAAACAATCCATATCCTGATCATGTACTGCTGCGTATGCTCTCACTGCAAGAGATCCCATACTGTGCCCAAATAAAACAACAGGAATGTTCGGATATTGTTCATGGATTCTCTGATTAATACCATGAATGTCTTCAAGCAACGCATCGGCACCGCCGCCATACATATATCCCAAATCTTCTTTGCTTTTTACACTTTTTCCATGTCCGCGATGATCATGGATAACACTGGCAAAACCATTTTCCAACAGATATTCCATAAATGGAATATAACGTTCTTTATGTTCACTCATTCCATGGACAAGCTGTATAACTGCTTTAGGTGTTTTTTCCGGACGCATCTCCAAAACAGAAATGTTCAATCCATCTGCTTTTGATTGAATTTCATATTCTTGTTTCATATTGTTTTATCATCCCTTCGTATAAGAATTTTCTCATTTTTCCGATTACTTCTTCATTATCGGAAGGCCGCATTTTCATAAACATGAAATACTCAATATATCTTGAAAATATATCTAATTCTATCATATCCTGCGGTATAGATTCATCAATAATCTTCTCCTGAATTCCCAGTTTTATCATAGAATTCAAAATTTCATGATATGTATCCACAAAAAAACAGTCTTTTAAAACATCTTCATCGAAAACCTTCTCATTTTCTATAAAATTCTTCTTTTTTCCCTGCTTATTCTGTATTTGTGTCAGCTGTAAAAACTGCACCTTCATACGATTATTACAGGCGTGGCCTTCCATCCATTCAAAGCCGCTCATTATTGCATCATAAAATGAAGATGCATTTATTAATTCGCTGTGAAAAGTCTGAAACTGCATCAAAAAATCATATTGGAGTGCCTGAAACAGCAGTTCTTCCTTACTTCGAAAATATTCATATGCTGTTCCCTTTCCAATTCCGGCTCTCTGTGTAACATCGGAAACCTTTATTTTTTCTATTTCCATTCCATCGTCAATCAGATCGCACACGGCCTGAAACATGGCAAGTACTTTTTCGTTCTGTATTTGTTCCATCTTATCGCTCTTTTCTGAATTATTCATCTATATCATCGTATTTTTTATATTTTTTTCTATTTAACAAATCATAGATACAAGGAACCACAAACAAAGTCAGAAGTGTTCCGTAAATTAATCCGCCGATAGTAACAATTGCCATAGGCTGAACCATATCACTTCCCATTCCGTTTCCAAGTGCCATTGTGGAAAGACCGAGGATGGTTGTTAATGCAGTCATGATAATTGGTCGCAAACGATCTTTACCGGCCTGGATCAAGGCTTCTTTTTTGCTCATTCCATCTGCTCGCAGCTGATTTGTATAATCCACAAGCACGATACCGTTATTTACAATAATACCGGACAGCATGATGAATCCAATCATCGCAATGACACTCACTTCCATTTTTGCAATTAAAAGTCCCATAAATCCACCTGTAAATGCAAGTGGAATCGTAAACATGATAATAAACGGAGACAACAATGACTGGAACTGAGCTACCATAATCAGATACATAAACACAACAGCCAGCACAAGCTTTAGAAGCAGCTGTTTCATAGCATCATTGATGGACTTATCTTCACCTGTCATTTCATAGCTATATCCTGCAGGCATTGTATACTCATCCAGCTGTTTTTTAATTTCGTTGCTTACCAGCCCGATATTGTATCCATTTGCAATTCCTGTCGAAACAGTCATATAACGTGATTGTGCTGTTCTGGTAATTGTCTGTGGACCTTCTGCCTCCTGGAACGATGCTATATCAGATAATTTATAGGTTTCTTTCTCACCTTCGCTGTTTGTGTCCTCAAATTCCATCTCACGAAGATCCCGAAGTGTCATTTTTTCATCGCTTTCATCACGGACAAATACCTGATAATCTTTTTCATCGGTAGATAATGTTGTTGCTGACGTTGCATCTGCCAATTTACCATATACATCCTGGAATACCTGCGCCACCGTAAGTTTATGTTCCATAGCTTTTGTTTTATCAACAATAACACGATATTCACGATCGACCTCATCCTGTCCGTCAGAAACACCTTCCGTTCCCGGAACAGCACTTACAATTTCTCCGAAATCTTTGGATATAGCAGCAAGTTTATCCAAATCATTTCCTTTGATTTGAATAGTTATTCCACTTCCGCCAAGTGCACTCATATCCATCGTCTGTGTAGATACTTCAACCGTACACGGAATATTTTCGGTTCGTTCCAGAATCTCCTCTTCAAGCTGAGCTCCGGAAAGAACTTTTTCTTTACTTAATACCAGATACATTGTGACTGAGTTGCTCTGTCCGCTTCCGCTGCCCATCATTGAAGAAAGCCCGCTTCCTCCTGCCATTGCACCAATTGCTTCAATATCATCTATATCCTCTATTTTGGCAATTACTTCATCCGCAGCCGTACAAAGTTCGCTAAATGTACCGCCTTTTTCCCCTGTTACTGTTACCGTTGCCTGTGTACTTTCCATTTCAGGCATAAATGCAGTTCCCTGCTCAATAGCTTTTTTTCCGCTTAATACAAGCAATCCCACGGCAAGCAGAATCACAAGCAGTTTCACATGAAGTGCACCTTTTAATAAAAATCCATATGCATTTTTAATAGCATCCATCAGGATGTATTTTTTCGGTTTGCTCTTTCGAAGTAAGCCGGCTGACATCATTGGAACCAAAGTTAATGCAACCAGCAAACTGGCCATCAGAGAATATGCGATCGTCAATCCCATATCAACAAATAACTGTCGGGTAATTCCTTCCGTAAATACAATCGGTGCAAATACGCAAACCGTCGTCAATGTAGATGCCGCTATGGCACCTGCTACCTGTCTGGCTCCTTCGACGGCAGCTTTTTTTGCAGGCACGCCTAACTGACGCAGACGATCTATGTTTTCAATTACAACGATAGAGTTATCTACCAGCATACCAATTCCTAATGCCAGACCTGACAGTGAAATAATATTCAGTGTAACACCACTGAAGTACATCATAACTACTGCTGCCACAACACTAATCGGAATCGAGCATGCAATTACCAATGTTGGTTTGATACTCTTCATAAACAGGAATAATACAATAATTGCAAGTACTGCTCCGTAAAGCATATTCTGCATAACGGAATCTACAACCAGATCTATGTAAATACCCTGATCCATTAATATTGAGAAATGAACATCCGGATGCTCTTCCTGAATTTCCTCAATACGTTTCAGTAAACGATCGGATACGTCGCCCGTAGAGTAGCCTGTCTGTTTTTCAATCGTCAGCATAACGCCCGGCTGTCCATTTAACCGTGCATACACTTTGTCACTGTCATTCTGTCGATTGACATCGGCAACATCTTTGAGTCGAATCTGATCAAGTCCATCAATTCCCAGATCCAACAAAACGAGGTTCTCGAGACTATCAGTGTCTTCAAATTTATCGCCAACTCGCACCAGATATTCATCCTTGCCTTCCTGCAAATATCCGGCCGGCATTGAAAAGTTTTCTCCGGCAAGGATTCCTTTTACTGTCTCAACAGTAAGTATGCCTTCTGGTTTTGCCTGATCAATGGCATCTTTTTTGGCATTTTCCAGTGTCTCTTTTCCACTGTCAAGCTGACTTTGTGCCTCTTCGAGTTTTGACTCATTCTGCGCAATCTGCAAACTGCCAAGATCCATTTTGGCCTGTGCTGCACTCAGCTGAATGGATGCCAGGATCTGCTGCGTAGTTAATTCAATTTTACCTGCAGTCAACTGTGTCTGACCGGCTAAAATCTGCTGACGATACGTTTCAAGCTGTTCCCTTCCGGCATTCAACTGTTCCTGTGCAGTATCAAGTTCTGTCAGTTTACCATTTAATTCATCTATCGTTCCATTAACGTTTTCTTTTTGTGCAGCAATCGAATCATCGATCTCATCTGCAGATTCTGCGCCCAGTCCTGCGGCAATCAAATCCAGGGAAGTTTCTATTGCTGTCATTCCTGATTCCGCTTCCTCAATACCGGAATTTGTCATTGTAATTTGAACATTATTTGCCGCCAGCTGTGCATTTAAAATATCCAGCTGAATCTGAGCATTGTTCATTTCCTCTTCTGTAGATTCCTCATCGTCCAATATGCCCTGGTAATACTCGATATCATCTTCCACTTCTTCATTCTGTGTTTCTAATTCTTCCAGACCAGAGCGCAGTTCCTCTGCATTTTCAGATAAAGTATTGTACTGCTCTCGCAATTGCGATACCCGCGATTCCATTTCTTCTATCAAAGTAAGTCCAGCCTGAGCAGTCGCAATACCGTTATTAATTTGTGTACGCCCATCATCAAGTTTTGTCTGCTGCTCATCGAGTAACGCATTCTGATTCTTGAGTTCTTCTAATCCGGAATTCATCTCTGCTTCCGCATCATAGATTTTACTCTCACCCGCCGCGATTCCATTGACAAGAGCATTGGTACCATCATCCAGCTGTGCCTGTCCGCTTTCTAACTGTGCTTTTCCTTCTTCCAGTGCACTTTTTCCTTCATTAAGTTCGTTCTGTGCATCCTCAAGCTCTTTTTCTTTTTCCTTAAACTGCTCAGTAAGCGCATCCTCAACTTTTTTATTTACTTCCTGAATTTTCTGCTCCCTGATCAGAACTTCTACACTTTCTGTAATCGTACCTGTTGTTGATACACTTGCAACGCCTGCTACACTTTCTATTTCTGCAGCAATTTTATTTTTCACATAATCCGTTACTTCCGTATCTTCCATTCCATCAACTTCAACTGCTGCAATCATAATAGGAAGCATATCCGGATTTAATTTCATAATTGTAGGCTTTCCTACAGAATCATCCCAATATCCACTGATTTGATCCAGTTTTTCACGAATCTCGATCGTTACGGAATCCATATTGGTTGCTTCCTGAAATTCCAAAATTACAACCGATACATTTTCACGTGATTGTGAACTTATATTTTCTATATCCGAAACCGTCGCCATCGATTGCTCGATTGGACGTGTAACGACCGTTTCTACAGTTTCCGGACTTGCCCCCTGATATGTAGTCATTACAATTGCATATGGAAGATTCATGCTTGGAAGCAAATCCGTATGCATCTTGGTAAAAGAAACTACACCGAGTATTATCACCAGCACAATTGCCACTACTACGGTGTAAGGTTTTCGTACACTCATTTTTGATAACATAATACTACTCCTATCTGTTTGAGAATGCTTTGACTGCCTTACAATCAATGATTTTTCAATGAAAAAAATCACTCAGTGCAAAACTGACCGGTCAGTCAGTTTTTGTTTATTATATGCTCCGGGGATTGCTATTGTCAATGAAATCCATGCTATGATATAATTACAAATTACAGGGATATAAATAATATAATTCGGTATGGTTATTCCCATATCTGAAGCATCACTACTTTCAATAAAATAAGGAGGATTTATGAGTAACGAAGAAAAACAGCTTGATGAAAGCATAGAAGTCGGTACATCTGAGTATAATGAAGATACAGCATCTGTTGATTCTGTTTCATCGGAAGAATCCACTCATTCTGACGTAGTTGAAGAACCGGATAGTTCTGAAGAAAACGCCGAAACTACGACTCGCAATGAAAAACCGAAAAAGAAACGTCGTGTTTTAATACCTATTTTTATTCTCATCATCGCACTTCTTGCAGCCGGTATCGCATACTATTTTGTAGAACGCCGAAAACCGGAAAAAGCAGTGGAGGAATATCTATCCTACGTACAGCAAATGGATTTTGAAGGAATGGCTTCACTTCTTCAAAGCGATGATCTGACAGAACTTGACGAAGACATCCTGCGTTCTGCTGAATTCCAGGACTTTTTCACTAACCTGAATTCAAAAATGACTTTCAAAATCAGAAAAAACAAATTTAATATCCAGAACGGATCTGCAATGGTAACAGCTCGTATCAGTTATATAAATGCTACAGAGATTTATAAAGATGCAATTTCCGAATGTCTTAGAAAAATTGCAATTTCTGCGCTTAGCGGAACATCAGATGCATCTCAGGAGGATCTTCTCAGCAAACCAATTGAATCACAGCTTGCACCTATTTTGATTGAACGAGCAAAAACTGCTCAGGATCAGTATGCTGAAATCGATATTACGTATCCTGTAATCAAAACTACCGATGGCTGGAAAATTATGTCTCTTGATTCTGATACAGCATCCATTATGTCCGCTGATTTCAAAAATGTGAAACAGGAAATTGAAAATTCACTTGTAAATATGGAACCGACTTCCTCTGACGAAGAATCCGTTGTTGATGCAAACAGTATTATTTCTATCAGCAACGAAAACTTTAGTGTTAAATATACAATGGTACGTATCTCCAAAGATCTGGATAATAAACCTTGTTTGGAATACTATTATGATTATACCAATAATCGCAGTGAGGCATCCGGTCCTATATATGACCTTAGTCTTACTGCCTCTCAGGACGGCGTTACACTTGAACCGGCAATCCCTGAATCTCTTGATGATGCTTATTCCAATTACTTCGATACGGTTCAGGCAGGTCAAACAGTAAGTATATGCCAGGTATTCGCACTGAACGGTACTTCTGATGTAACAATATCAGCCTCTTCTACGTTTGCATTTGATGAGGCAGTTTCAAAACAGATCGTTAAAGTTCAGTAACTTCACAAAAGATAACAAGAACAAATGTCTCTATCATATTAATGAAAAAACTCATTTTAAATTTATAAATAATTCTATAAAAAAAATTATTTTTTCCTTGACAATCCCCAACAAAATGTGTATTATATCAAAGTAATCTTTTGAAGGGGATTGGTCAAATGGTATGATAGGGGTCTCCAAAACCTTTGGTGGGAGTTCGATTCTCTCATCCCCTGTAGAAAAGCATCCGAGGAATTATGATAAATCATTATTCCTCGGATTTTTTTATATCATAAATATGAAAATTTCTATCAACCGGTATATATCATTTAAATCATAACTCTTATACATGATTTATAATTTATCTTATATAGAATTTATGATTTAGTATTTGATTTATACAACAAAGTATGAGAACATAGATTATATTACTATTATTTAGAAAGAGGCATCATTATGGATAATAAAAACTCTGTAATCGTTGATACCGTTACAAAACTGGCAAAAACATACAAAGAAGAACCACTCTTCTCTCCTAAAACCGGAAAAGTACTTCCACAGCGTGATGTAATCATTGATATTCTTCGAGATTTGCGCGCACTTATCTTTCCGGGATATTTTAGCATGGATTCCTGCTTTGGAACTTTTCCCGAACATTACATTGGTTATCATTTAAATAGCCTTTTCGATCAGCTTAGTAAACAGATTGCGATTTCTTTTCAATATACGGGAGAAGAAACCTATACTGCTATCAAACATGCAGGTGAAGTTACCGAACGCTTTTTTGAAAAAATTCCTGTTGTACAGAATATGCTATTAAAAGATGTTCAGGCCGGTTTCGATGGTGACCCTGCTGCAAAATCTAAGGAAGAAATTATTAATTCCTATCCTGGTTTACTTGCAATTTATGCATATCGAATTGCTCATATTTTATATGAAGAAAAAGTTCCGTTCATACCTCGTATCATGACGGAATATTCTCATAGTCGAACCGGAATTGATATCAATCCGGGTGCAACCATCGGTGAGTATTTTTTCATTGACCATGGAACCGGAGTTGTAATCGGTGAAACAACGATCATTGGTAACTATGTAAAACTATACCAGGGTGTAACTTTAGGTGCTCTCTCAACTCGAAAGGGACAGTTGCTCTCTAATGTAAAACGTCATCCAACAATAGGCAATCATGTAACTATTTACTCCAATTCTTCTGTTTTGGGCGGTGATACCCAGATTGGTGATTATGCGATCATCGGTGGTAATACATTTATCACAGAGTCTATTCCGGCATATGCAAAAGTCTCTGCCAAAAGTCCGGAATTAGTTATAAAACAATCCAAACCTCTGGATGAAAATAGCATATGGGAAATTGTAGAAAGTGATCAGCCTAACAAGTGTTCCGAATGCTCTCTAAATAAAGGAATAAAAAAATAAATATTTTTCAAATTTTCTATTGACAATATCATATTCATGATATATAATTCTTTTTGTTGCTGAGGAAAACATCACAGCAAAGAGAATATGCGGGTGTAGTTCAATGGTAGAACACTAGCCTTCCAAGCTAGATACGTGGGTTCGATTCCCATCACCCGCTCTGTGCGATAGTGGCGTAGTTGGTAACGCGCGACCTTGCCAAGGTCGAGACCGCGGGTTCGAGCCCCGTCTATCGCTCTTAAAGATTCTGAGAAATCAGAATCTTTTTTTTATCTGAAATTATTTTTTATACAATAAAGCAGCCTCGATTATATTCTTAATCAAGGCTGCTCTTTTCTATTCATTCTCTTAAAAGATTCAACTGCGTATTCAGATATTATAAAGGGTTCACATGAACCATGCAGTGTTTTACATTTTTGAATTTCTGTTCTATCTCATTATGTACCTTCTCTGCGATATCATGTCCTGCTTTTAATGTCAGATCTCCACTTGCTGCAATTTCAATATCCACATATATTTTAGATCCGAATAATCGCGTACGAATCTCATCAATATTTTTAACTCCCTCCACAGAAGCCGTCACAGCTTTCATTTCGCTGATTGTTTCCTCATCACATGAATGGTCTACCATTTTTTCAATAGAGTCTTTAAATATGTCAAATGCGGCTTTTAATACAAACATACAGATCACAACACTGGCAATCGGATCCATGATTGGAAATCCAATTCTAGCTCCGAGAATACCGATAAAAGCACCTATGGATGAAAGTGCATCGGATCGATGATGCCATGCATCCGCCATTAAAGCACTTGAATTTATTTCTTTAGCTGCCGCTCTGGTATACCAGAACATTCCTTCCTTCACAACAAGTGAAACAATCGCTGCTATCAGTGCCAAAACGCCGGGTATCATAATTTCTGCCTCAGAAATTCCGGAGGTAATATTTTGTACACCTTTTAATCCTATTCCTATTCCTGTTGCTGCAAGCAATACAGCTAAAATAATCGAAGACACGCATTCCATACGTTCATGGCCATATTGATGATCTTCATCTGATTTTTTTTCTGACATTTTGACACCGACAATTACAACAAATGTACTTAGCACATCTGAAGTAGAATGAATCGCATCGGAAATCATTGCGCCGGAATGTGCCAATAATCCGGCAAACAGTTTAAATAGTGATAGGCCTACGTTGACAGCAATACTGACTGCCGATACTTTCATTGCAATTTTTTTGTTTTGATTGTGTTCCATAATCGGACCTCCTTAATTTTTATTGAGTCTTCTTATGTCACGCATGATCAATATTGATTTATTCAAATCTTAAATTCATTTAGACCCGATAAATCAGTGCATCTATTCTCGTTATTATGCTCTCTTCATTCTCAAATATAAAGAAGTAATTAATGTTTTTTGAGTATAAAAAAAGCATACCTGCGAGAACATACACTGTCCCGCAGATATGCTGATAATTCAAACATATCTACTGCCGCATATCGCGGCCCGGCCCCATGTCATAAACGACATCGCCTGCTCAGTTTGTACTGTTGATGCAACATCCATTTGAATGCATGCAGTGCAAAGAGATTTTTAATATTATATCCATAAAGTAGATAAATGTCAAATCATTTATTTAACTTACAATATTGTTCAGCCAGATTCCTTTTTTCACTAAAATAAAACCAATAATACTTTTTATTCCATCTGCTAATTGTACACACGCATAGATCCAGAGTATGCCAAGTGATGTGTAATGTCCCAAAGTAAATGCAAGCAAAACACTCACAATCCAGATAAATCCACTGTCAAACAGGAAGGTAATTCCTGTTTTTCCCCCTGAACGTATTGTAAAGTAACAGGCATGCAAAAATGCATTATTAGGCATAAATAAGGCGTTGATCATAATCAAATATTTTGCTATTTCCTTTGCTTCTGCATTTGTATTATAAAAATTCGGAAATACAGAAGCCAGTAAAAGCATTACAAATGCTACAATGGAACAACATATAATGGAAAAAGTAATCATTTTAGTGTCCGTTTCGCGAGCTTCTTTCATTTTTCCTGCCCCCAAAAGCTGTCCTACTACGATTGCAACAGAGTCTCCCAGAGCAATAAAAACAATATTAAACACATTGTTGATCGTATTGGATATGTTTAAAGCCGCAACAACATTTAAGCCACGAATAGAATAACATTGCGCTAAAACAGCTATTCCGGCAGCCCAGAAGGTCTCATTTAAAAGCAATGGGGTTCCCTTAAATGTAAACTTTTTCGTCATGTTACTCGGAACTTTTAATGTTTGATACAAGCCGATTGCAAATGTATTGATTTCGGTATGTTTATGCGTCCAAATTAAAACAATAAAGAATTCAATATATCTTGATATTACAGTTGCAATTGCGGCACCTGCTACGCCTAAAGCCGGAAAACCAAGCTTTCCGAAAATCAAGATATAATTAAGAACAAGATTTACGAAAACCGCTACGATACCTGCTTTCATTGGTGTTAAAGTATGCCCACATTCACGAAGTGTGCTTGCATATACCTGTTCCATCATAAAAGCCGGAAGGCCTAAAACCATAATCAGCATATAGCGTCTGCCATAGAGCAATGTTGCAGCCGCATCTACTTCTGTTCCACCACCTTTTAAGTATGCACTGATCATATTGTTTCCAACAAATCCAAACAGTACAAAAGCAATTACGGTAAGAATAATACCCATCCAAATCTTATATCTAAATGTCTGTCGTATACCCTCATGATCTTTCTGCCCAAAGTACTGTGCCGTAAAAATCCCAGCTCCGGATACACCTCCAAAAATACACAGATTATATACAAACAATAGCTGATTTACTATAGCAGCTCCGGACATCTGTTCTGTACCAACTGCTCCAATCATAATATTATCCAGCATATTAACAAAATTTGTAACACCATTCTGAACCATAATAGGAATTGCAATGGTCAAAACCATAATATAAAACTTTCGATCTCCGAAGAATTTTTTACGAATATTATGAAACATTATTGCCCCCTTCTTTAAATTTAATTCATAAATTCTTTAGCAACAGTTTTCTTAGTATACTATACTTAAAAAATTATGTCCATAAGATTATACAGTTGTCTTTCCTAATCAGAAATAGTAAAATAAACACACTACTATTACTCTAAAGAAACGAGGTATCACTGTGAAATCTACAGAAAAAAGTGCAAGACCAGCCTCAATGAATCCGAAAAAAGTAAATCCGGCATTTGAGAGGCGTTCAAATAATGCAGCAAAGACTGCCAAAAGTGCCCGTCCGGACACATTTGGTTCCAGTCCAATGGCATACAAAGCGTCAAAGAAAAAAACACTACCTATTATAATGGGAATCATCACGCTTCTTATCCTGGGCGGTATTTTATACTTCATATTGACGCAAACAAATCTTTTACAATCAAAATCAACATCAGAAAATATATCTGAAGATATAACCTCCAATCAAACCAATATCGTTGATTTGCAATCCTCCTCAAAGTCTGATGATGGAGATAATACAGCAGAAGAATCTGCATCAATTCAGGAAGAGGATCCCAATTCTCCGGCTGCACGTGCGAAAGCAAAAGGCCTTCCAACTCCACCGGATATTAATATCAATGATTGGCAATATGTATTGGTTAACAGCGAACACACAATTGATGAAAATTTTGTCCCTGAAATAGGAATTGCCACATCCCTGTCAACCAGTACAGAACAAGATAAACGAATTCTCGAAGATATGGATGCCTTTATAAAAAACACCGAAGCACAAGGATTAGAGGTTTATCTCTCCTCCGGATATCGTTCTTATGAAACACAGAAATATCTTTTTGAAGTAAAATGTACGGAATATGACTATGAGACAGCTGCTACAATCGTAGCGATTCCCGGAACCAGTGAACATCAGACAGGATTATGCTGTGATATTACTGATATAGAACGAAGTCCCAAAAATGCTGAACTGGAAAACACAGACACATACAAATGGATGAGCGCACATTGTCAGAATTATGGATTTATTGTTCGCTATCCAAAAAACAAAGAAGCTATCACAAAAATCATCTATGAACCATGGCATTTCCGCTATGTTGGAAAAGAAGCAGCTACTTATATAATGGAAAATGACCTGTGTCTGGAAGAATTTGTAGAATTGTATGTATAAAATACAGCTGCAGCATATACAATAATTACTAAGAACAAATTGCATCTGCAACGCATTCTCGCAGCCGCCATTTATATTAAAAAAGCGAAATCATAAAAGACTAAGCTCTTTAGTGATTTCGTTTTTTTTATGAAACATAATTATGATAAAGATTATGTGAAATATCTTATTACACAAAAAAAGAACCATAGATTTCTCTATGATTCTTCATATAAGGTTTGCACCTTCAAAACTACATACATGTCAGACATTTCCTTGAGAATTAATTCCTTGCATTCGAAATCGGTCACTTCGCAACTTCGTTGCTCAGTGTCATTTG
>JAUNCI010000049.1 GCA_030526665.1 Eubacteriales bacterium | reverse complement strand
AAAAGCAGCGAAAGAGAAACCTGTGAAAGAAAAACCGGTTAAGGTTTCAAAACCGATTGAAATTCTCACAGATGAGAATGAAATCAAAGAAATCGAAGAAAGAGCAATCGTATTTTTGAAAGAAGTATTTGATTCCATGGATCTCGGAGAAGTTAAAATCGAATCAAAATATGACAAGAACGATGGCTGCCTCGAAGTAAACTTCGAAGGCGAAGATATGGGCATCCTGATTGGAAAACGTGGACAGACATTGGATTCTCTTCAGTATCTGACAAGCCTTGTAGTAAATAAAGGCAGATCTGTATATGTAAGAGTAAAACTTGATACAGAAGATTATCGTCGTCGTAGAAAAGAAACACTTGAAAATCTTGCCAGAGGAATTGCTTATAAAGTAAAGAAAACAAGAAAACAGGTTGTTCTTGAACCAATGAACCCATATGAAAGAAGAATTATTCATTCTGCACTGCAGGGTAACAAATTTGTTGAAACAGTCAGTGAAGGTGAAGATCCATATCGTCACGTAGTTGTAAAACTCAGAAGAAATTAATTCGATAATAAAAATATTTAAGCAGTAATTTTAAAGAAGTTCTGATATTTTCCATATCAGGACTTCTTTTTTTATATCAGATAAAAAGTTTGATATTGCTAACTATATTAAAATGTGCTATTGTAACAATAAAATTGTTAAAAAAATAACATAGTTATAGAGAGTTTCCGACAAATGAAAGGATTTTATTTATGAAAACACTTAATTATCAGGTAAAAAGCAATACTGGAATCCATGCACGTCCTGCAGCCAATCTGGCACAGGTCTGCACTGCTCTGGATTCTCAGATTATTATTAAATACGGAGATAAATCTGCCAATGCCAATAATGTACTTCAGATTCTCGCTTTAAATATCAGCAAGGGAGCTGTTTTGGAAATTACGGCAAATGGCGGTGACGAAGAAAATGCATTAAAAAAGGTGGAAGAAGTGCTTCTTCAGAATGCAGGTAAAGAAGAAATCTATGAACAGTCGCAGGATACGAATCCGGTAAAAACTCTAAAGATTGCATTCTTTGGCAGAAAAGATTATGACAGAATATACTTCAAAGAATTATCAAAAGGAACAGGAGAAGGAACTTATAATTGCGAGATTCAGAACTTCGGAACCAGATTTACTCCGGAGACTGCTGACCTGGCAAAAGGATTTGATGCTGTTTGCCTTTTTGTAAATGATGAATGTCCGCGAGAAGCTGTTGAGACTCTGCATAGACTTGGAGTACGTTTAATTCTTCTTCGATGTGCCGGTTTTAATAACGTAGATCTGGATGCTGCAAAAGAATGTGGAATTACGGTACTTCGTGTGCCTGCTTATTCACCATATGCGGTAGCGGAGCATGCCATGAGTATTCTTATGACTGCAAACAGAAGACTTCACAAAGCTGTAAATCGTGTCCGTGAAAATGACTTTGCTCTCAGTGGACTGCTTGGTGTGGATCTTCACAACAAAGTTGCAGGTATCCTTGGAACAGGCCGAATCGGTCAATGTATGGCAAATATATGTAAGGGTTACGGAATGACCGTCATTGCCTGGGATGCCTATCCAAATAAACAGCTTGAGGAAAGCGGTCTTCTGACTTATGTAAGCAAAGAAGAATTGTTTGAACGTGCTGATCTTATATCTCTTCATGCGCCGCTTGTTATGGGAGAAGGCGGTACTTACCATCTGATTAATGCAGAAAGTATTGGAAGAATGAAAGATGGTGTAATGCTGGTAAACACAGCCCGTGGCGGTCTGGTAGACAACGAAGCATTGATCGAAGCTCTCAGAGCAGGAAAGTTCCATGCTGTTGCTCTGGATGTCTATGAGGGTGAAGATGCCAATGTATACACAGACCATTCCAGCGATTTCCTCAGTAACGATATTACGGCAAGACTGCTGATGTTCCCTAATGTGGTGATTACCTCACATCAGGCCTTTTTCACAAGAGAGGCACTGCAGGCTATCGCTACCGTTACACTGGAAAATGCAAGAAACTTCAATGAAGGTTTGCCTCTGGGAAATGCAGAGTGTAAATAGTTTTAGAAAAATATTTGACCACATAAGAGCAAAGTTAAGTTCTTGTGTGGTCTTTTTTTCGCTGTGGATACGTACCTTGCGGACTTTTCTGTTTTGATATAGAATAATTTGGAAATTAATGATATTATAACAAGATATAAATAAATGAAATTTATATAAAAGAAATTTTTTTACTTGGAATATATAAATAAAGTATATAAATAGATACATTTATTTGAGATACCTAAAACAAGATGCATATAGGAGTTGAAATTTTATGAGTACAACGATTGCAGCAATATCAACTGCAGTAAGCAGTTCCGGAATTGGAATTATACGAATCAGCGGCCCGGAATCGATGGAGGTTATTGATCGTATATATCGTTCAAAAAATGGAAAAAAGAAAATTAAAGAGGTAAGTACTCATACGATTCACTACGGATACATCTATGATAAAGATGAATTAATTGATGAAGTATTGGTAATGATCATGAAAGCACCCAGAACATTTACAGGTGAAGATACCGTAGAAATCGATTGTCACGGTGGTGTGTTTACATGTAAAAAAGTACTGGAAACAGTATTAAAAAATGGTGCAAAAATTGCAGAACCGGGTGAATTTACCAAAAGAGCCTTTTTGAATGGAAGATTGGATCTTTCACAGGCAGAGGCTGTAATGGATGTAATTCAGTCAAAAAATGAATATGCACTGAAAAGTTCCATGGAACAGTTAAAGGGATCCGTTCACAGAGCAATTAAAGAAATCAGAAGTAAATTAATTTATCATATTGCATATATAGAATCTGCATTGGACGATCCGGAACACATCAGTCTGGATGGATATGCAGAAGAATTAGATAGTGTCGTTGGAGATATTCAATTCCAGATAAAACATCTGCTGGATACAGCGGAAGATGGAAAAATCATGCAGGAAGGTATCAAAACCGTTATTTTGGGAAAACCAAATGCGGGAAAATCTTCGTTATTAAACCTTATGGTTGGAGAAGAAAAAGCAATTGTAACGGATATCGCCGGAACAACTCGAGATATTCTGGAAGAATATATTTCACTTCACGGAATTACTCTTCGTATTATTGATACGGCAGGAATTCGAGATACCGAGGATATTGTCGAAAAAATAGGTGTTAACCGTGCAAAACAAATCGCTGATGATGCGGATTTGATACTTTTTGTAGTGGACTCATCCAGAAAAATGGATGAAAATGATGAAATGATCATCGAAATGCTGCAGAACAAAAATGCAATCGTTTTATATAATAAAACAGATTTGGAAAGTGCTGTAGATATTGAAATGCTGCAGGAAAAAACAGGACATCCTGTAATTCCAATTTCCGCAAAAGAAGAACGTGGAATTGATGAATTAGAAGAAAAAATCAGAGAAATGTTCTTCACAGGAAATATTTCATTTAATGATGAAGTATATATTACAAATGCAAGACACAAAGAAGCACTCAGAGAAGCTCTGGAAAGCCTGAATATGGTCGAAAAGAGTATACAAATGGGAATGCCGGAAGACTTTTATTCCATTGATTTGATGAGTGCATATGAGAATTTAGGAAAAATAACAGGTGAATCTGTTGGAGAAGATTTAGTAAATGAAATCTTCAGCAAATTCTGTATGGGAAAATAAAGTAATATATATTATTTTTTTATTTTATTGGTAATTGAATGGTTTAATAGTATCGTTCTAAAATATATGAAAAATATTTAGTGATTTATTTATTAAAATATATAGCAATATATTTGGGAATTTTTTTATGGTTTAGAATTGGAGAAAAATTTATGAGTGGAAAGACATTAACGGAGAATTATGATGTGGTCGTAGTTGGTGCAGGCCATGCCGGTTGTGAAGCTTCTCTCGCATGTGCAAGACTTGGATTATCGACAATCATGTTTACCGTCAGTGTTGACAGTATTGCATTGATGCCATGTAATCCGAATATCGGAGGAAGTTCAAAAGGCCATCTGGTTAAAGAACTGGATGCTTTGGGCGGAGAAATGGGTAAAAATATTGACAAAACATTTATCCAATCAAAAATGCTGAACTGTTCAAAAGGTCCTGCCGTTCATTCTCTGAGAGCACAGGCAGACAAACAGGCATATAGCAATGAAATGCGAAAAACACTGGAAAATACTGAAAATCTTACCGTGAAACAGGGTGAGATTACAGAATTACTCGTGGAAAATAATGAAATTGTAGGTGTTAAAACTTATTCAGGTGCAACATATCTCTGTAAAGCAGTTGTTTTATGCACAGGAACTTACCTGAAAGCTCGATGCATTTATGGTGATATCAGTAATTATACCGGTCCAAATGGACTTCAGGCAGCAAATTATCTCACAGATTCTCTGAAAAGTCTGGGAATTGAAATGAGACGTTTCAAAACAGGAACACCTGCCCGTATTGCCGGAAACAGTATTGATTATTCAAAAATGGAAGAACAATTTGGCGATAAAAAAGTGGTTCCGTTTTCCTTTTCTACAAATCCGGAAGACGTTCAGATTGAACAGAAATCATGCTGGCTGACTTATACAAATGAAAAAACACATGAAATTATCCGTGCAAATCTGGATCGATCACCTTTGTATTCCGGAATGATTGAGGGAACAGGACCTCGTTACTGCCCTTCTATTGAGGACAAGGTAGTACGTTTTGCAGACAAAAACAGACATCAGGTATTTATTGAACCGGAAGGTTTATATACAAACGAAATGTATATTGGCGGAATGTCAAGTTCTCTTCCGGAGGATGTTCAGTATGCAATGTATCGTTCCGTTCCTGGCCTGGAAAATGCCAGAATTGTAAAAAATGCTTATGCAATTGAGTATGATTGCATCAATCCAAGAGAACTTTATCCGACCCTGGAATTCAAAAAAATCAAAGGACTTTTCAGCGCCGGTCAGTTTAATGGAAGTTCAGGATATGAAGAAGCTGCAGCACAGGGATTGATTGCAGGAATAAATGCAGCAATGGAAATAAAAGGTCAGGAACAGCTGATACTTGATCGTTCAGAAGCTTATATAGGCGTATTGATTGATGATCTGGTTACAAAGGAAAATAATGAACCATATCGAATGATGACAAGCCGTGCAGAATATAGATTGCTTCTCCGTCAGGATAATGCAGATCTCAGATTACGCAAAAAAGGTTATCAGGTAGGTTTAATCGATGAAGATACATACCAGTCAATTCTGCGAAAAGAAGAATTAATCGAGCAGGAAATCGCCCGTCTGGAACAGGCAACTGTCGGAACAAGCAAAGAAGTACAGGAACTACTCGAAAAACATGGCAGTACACTTTTAAAATCAGGTACAACATTGGCAGAACTCATTCGTCGTCCGGAATTGACATATGAAATTATCAAACCAATTGATAAAAACAGACCGGAACTTCCATGGGATGTACAGGAACAGGTAGATATTAATATTAAATATGATGGATATATTAAACGTCAGATGAAACAGGTAGAGCAGTTCAAAAAACTCGAAGCCAAAAAAATACCTGAGAATATCGATTATTCAAAAGTAGGAAGCCTGCGTATAGAAGCAAGACAAAAACTTGAGGCTTACCGCCCTGTGTCCATTGGCCAGGCATCCAGAATATCCGGCGTATCTCCTGCAGACATTTCTGTTCTTCTGGTATATCTTGGAGGCTGATGACTAAAACAGATTATTTATGATGAGTAGTAAAATAAAAAAATAACATATAGTATTTAGTATATATTATTTAGTATTTGATATATATCTTATATTATGAAAATCATAAATACCGGAAAATAAGACAATTATAACGGAGAAAATATGGAATATAATTTAGATTTGTTAAGAGAAGGATGTAAAAATCTTGATATAGAGCTCTCATCCACCCAGGAACAGCAATTTATTACTTTTTACGAATATATGGTCGAAAAA
>JAUNCI010000014.1 GCA_030526665.1 Eubacteriales bacterium | reverse complement strand
TACCAGAGCGCTGCCTCTCAGTACGAAGCGGCTGCAGATTCATATGAAAGTGTAATTTCTAATTACGCAAGTGCATGCCAGTCTTATGATGAAACAATCGCACAGTATGAAGCTGCAATTGCAGAATATGAGGCTGTAATCGCACAGTACGAAGCACAGGGTGCGGTACAGGCTGATCAGCAGGCAGAAGATGCTGCGGCAGATAACAATGAAACAGCTATAACTGCAGAAACATTAGAAGGAAATCCTCAGCAGGATCTGCAGACAATTATTTATACATTAACTACAGCAAAAACAATTCTGGAAGGCTCTGAAGCTGATCCAAAGAAACCTGGACTTTTGGCCGATCAGGGTGCAATGGCACAGATCAAAGCAGGATTGGAACAGCTGAAAGCACAGCTTGTTACAAATCAGGATTCACTGTTAAATTCTGTTGCAGCAGGCATTGGAACACCGGAAGACGGAAAAGACCTTACCAAAAAAGCAACAACACTTCTTGGAGGACTGTATCAGCTTCAGGCAGCTTCAAAACAGCTTACAAATACTGTAGCTGCACAGCAAAAAGAAGGTACGAAAGCACCTACTCTGTACGATGCAGGACAGTCCTTATTGGATGGTATGAATCAGCTGTATGCAGGAACAACATCTCTTGATACGGGACTGGGAAGTTTGTCAAGTGGTGCAAATGACTTAAATAAAGGTGTCGGTACATTAACCGGCGGAGCAAACAAAGTAAATGACGGAGCAAAAACACTTGCTTCCGGAGCAAATACTTTATCCAACGGAGCTGATACATTGTCAGATGGAGCAAATACATGATCAGGGGGAGCAAACACGTTCTCCGCTGGCGCAAATACTTTAGACAATGGTGTCGGAACATTGCAGGATGGTGTAAATGAACTGAATGGAAATTCTCAGAAACTTGTCGATGGTGGAAATAAATTAAAAGATGGAGCAGATTCACTTTCCGATGGTGTTGAAAAACTTTATAACGGTTCTCAGGAACTGGCAGATGGATTCAGCATGTTCAATGAGGAAGCAATTCAGGCACTTGCCGATTATTTAGGCGATGATCTGGGAGTTATTCTTGATCGTATGCAGGCCGTTCAGGAAGCCGGAAAAGCATATCGTTCCTTTGCCGGAATTCCACAGGATATGGATGGAAATGTAAAATTCATCGTTAAAACAGATGCAATCACGACAGAGGATTAAGAAATAAAAAGTGGATTAAGAAATAAAAAATGAAACAATACAAAAAGACGCGAATTCCAAATGGATTCGCGTCTTTTTTGTAAATAAAATAAGTAAAATAAAAAATATAATATAAAATTAATCTTCCTGCTGTGCTCTGGCACGTTCGGCAAATTCATTGAATGCCTGACCGGCAATGGCGTATTCTTCATCAGATTCGATATTTGCAAGGATCGGTGATCCGTCCGGAGCAAGACCAAAAGTAAACAGAAATACTTCGCCATCCAGATTCTGTCCGTTTTCGTCCAGAGGAAGAAGTGCAATGTACTGTTTTTCGTTTGCAGAGAAAACTGTGATAATCGCACATTCGATTTCAGAGTTGTCATCCAGTGTTAATGTGATGGTGCCTGGCATTTCATTGTTTTCCTGTGTACTTCCGCAGTTTGATGAGCAGGAAGCACAGTCACTTGGCTGGCATCCACCAAACATATTTTCATTCATCATGGTATCATCCTCATTTCTAAAGTGTTAAATATAATCATACGCAAACAGTAAACCTGCATGAAATAGAAAATTTGATGCAGATATTCTGATTGGGTATCGTTATAAATCTTACCATATTTGAGAGATAATGAAAACCCATTGATGATTTTTGTCACGCTTTTGTAGATAAATAACAATTTATATTTATTTCAGTTGTGAAAATGTACTAGATAATGGTATAATATATTAATATGAGTTTTTTGGCTTGATTGTGAGGAGATTATTATGAGATTGATTTCTTGGAATGTAAACGGAATTCGTGCATGTCTGACGAAAGGATTTGAAGATCGATTCGCGGAATTGGATGCAGATATTTTTTGCCTGCAGGAAACAAAGTGTTCACAGGGGCAGGTGAAACTGGATCTGGAAGGATATCATCAGTATTGGAACTATGCCAAAAGAAGAGGCTATTCCGGAACGGCGGTATTTACCAAAAAAGAGCCGATCAGTGTTGCTTATGGAATCGGAATGGAAGAACACGATCAGGAAGGCCGCGTGATCACTTTGGAGTTTGAGGACTTTTATTTTGTAACAGTCTATACGCCAAATGCGCAGAGTGAACTGAAACGATTGGAATATCGCATGAAATGGGAAGCGGATTTTCTCGCTTATCTTTTAAATCTTCAAAAAACAAAGCCGGTAATATTCTGTGGAGATCTGAATGTTGCACATCGTGAAATTGACCTGAAAAATCCAAAGACCAATCGTAATAATCCCGGATTTTCGGATGAAGAACGAGCTTGCTTTGACCGTGTTCTGGAAGCGGGATTTATAGATACGTTCCGGTATTTTTATCCGGATCTTGAGAATGCGTATTCCTGGTGGTCATATCGTTTTCATGCGAGAGAAAAAAATGCAGGATGGCGTATTGATTATTTTGTCGTATCGCCGGAATTGAAAGATCGTCTTGAAGATTCTGTGATACATTCAGAAATTATGGGATCAGATCATTGTCCGATCGAATTGAGATTAAAATAAAAATTAACGCGAAGAGAGTCAGAATTCGACTTGAATTGTAATACAGAGCGTTTGTAATGGAAAGTTAGGAGTGGAAATTATGTCAGACATGAAAAAAACGGAATTGCAGAAAGGTTATTCGCTGCTGCTGGGGGCTCATCAGGTACCGGGCGGTTATTGCTTTGCCGTGGAAGCTTCGAAGGATGCAAACGTATCATTATTGTTATATCGAAATGGTGAGAAAATTCCAAGTATGGAAATACCATTTGAGAAAGAATGTCGGGAAGGCCGCGTATTTTATATGAGTCTTCCTAAGTTTCGAATGAAAGGCTATGAATACAATTTTTTGATTAATGGTAAGGTAGTGCAGGATCCTTGTGCATACCATATAGTGGGAAAATCAGAATTCGGCAAAGTGGATGAAGAAGAGGATTTTCATAAAATACGCTGTGGTTTTCTGAAGAATTCCACATACGACTGGGAAAATCTGGAACGTGTGGAATGTGCATACAGTGATATGATTCTGTATAAAGTACATGTCCGCGGTTATACGAAAAAAGCCAGAATAAATTCACGCAAACGAGGAACCTTTGCCGGATTAAAGGAAATGATACCATATTGGAAAGAATTGGGAATCAATGCGATAGAACTGATGCCGGCATATGAATTTTCTGAGATTGAAACGGTCAACAGAAATGAAAAACTGGTAAAAAATAAAGTAAATCCTTCCAAAGTTAACTATTGGGGATATACAGATGCGTTTTATTTCGCTCCGAAGACAGCCTTTTGTGCTACAAAAGATCCGGAAAAAGAATTCAAAGATTTGATAAAAGCTCTGCACAGGGAAGGAATTGCCTGCATTATGGAATTTTATTTTCCGGAAACAGCCAATCCGATGATTGTACTCAGAGCTCTTCAGTTCTGGAAGTCGTATTATCACGTGGATGGATTCCATCTGATGGGGGCAGGTGTTCCGATGAACATGATTATGCAAGATGGTACACTTGCTGATGTAAAGCTGATGGCCGATGGATTTGATCAGAGATATCTGAGCCTTTTTTCAAAAGGAAAAGAAAAAACACTGGCGTTGTATCAGAACGGCTTTCAGACAGTAATGCGCCGTTTGCTGAAAAGTGATGAAGATATGGCAGTACAGGCATCAAACTGTATAAGAGCAAATCTTCCGGAACAATCCTATGTCAATTATATGACCAGTCAAAACGGGTTTACGCTTTATGATCTTGTAAGTTATAATGAAAAACATAATGAGGAAAACGGAGAAGGAAATCGTGACGGCGAGAACTACAATTATTCCTGGAACTGTGGCGAAGAAGGGCCTTCAAGAAAAAAGGCAATACAGGCAGTGCGTTTGCTGCAGATGAAAAATGCCGTTCTGATGATGCTGTTGAGTCAGGGAGTCCCTATGATCTATGGCGGCGATGAAATTTCCAATTCACAGAAGGGCAACAATAATGCGTATTGTCAGGACAATGAGATTGGATGGATCGACTGGAAAAATGCCAGAAAATCAGAAGTGCTTCGCAGATTTGTACAGGAAACAATTGCTTTTCGCAAAAAGCATCCGATTCTGCATACAGATATGCCGATGATGGGGACCGATCTAAAAGCAGAGGGATTTCCGGATATTTCCGTACATGGAGATCGCGCCTGGTATTGCCCGGAAGAGCATTCCAGCCGTTTGCTTGGAATGATGTATAACGGTGCATATGCAATTTGCAGTGATGGTCAAAAAGATCAGCCGATCTATGTTGGATACAATTTTCACTGGGATACAAAAGAACTGGCACTTCCAAATCTGAACAAAAAGATGACCTGGGTAAAGGTTGCGGACACAGGAGAAGAACGAAAGGAAAATTTCTTCTATGAACATGAAGAAATTTATACGAAATCTGTAAAGGTTTCACCTAGAACCATTGTAGTATTGGTGGGAAAATAAAAACAACTGAGTAGGGTTTGTTCCTATGGGACATAATAGTAAAACAGGAGGCATACATGAATCCGATTGGGCATTTTAAAACAATAACCAGACATAAATTAATGGTAATGAAGTACTGTTTTCGTATAGGATTATATAAACAGGGACTTTGCCATGATTTGTCCAAATATACTCCCGTAGAATTTTTTGTTGGATGTAAATATTATCAGGGAGATCGAAGTCCAAATAATGCAGAACGTGAGGATATAGGTGTTTCTACGTCCTGGCTTCATCACAAAGGACGCAATAAACATCATTTTGAACACTGGGTGGATTATTCCAATGATGATCCGCGTGTCATTATGGGGGCTCGTATGCCTAGAAAATATGTGGCAGAGATGGTTATGGACCGAATCAGTGCATCTCGTAATTATCTGGGAGATAAATACACCGATCATGAGCCACTGAAGTACTATTTAAAGAGTAAGGAACGTCTCTGGTTTATTCATCCGCAGACAAATAAAGAACTGGAGGCTTTACTGCGAATTTTGAATGATCACGGTGAGGAAAAACTTCTTCACTATATTAAATACAGATATTTAAAAGAAACAGAGTATGACCGAAAAATAAAATACTGATTTGGGGAGGTTACGAAACAATTATGGAATCAAAGTATATCGCGGCATATTATCAGGAGTCAGATCCGGATAAAAGACGAAAATACCTGAAAAAATCAATTTCTCTCGGTGAAGAACTGGAAGCGAATGCAATCCGTATGGAAATCTGGGAATCTCGATATCAGGGAAAATCCAGTGCTCCGGGAGTGGAACGCGCGGATGCATATCTGGGCTTATGGATGATGATGGAATACAGCAAAAATGCTATTTCAGGTTTTTTTGGACCGAAATCCGTAAAAAGAGATATTAATAAACAGTTGGCGAAGATCAAATGTCATGAAATTGCCGCTAAAAGTGCTCTTCATGAAGAATTGATTCAGTTGGAATGGAATCATGCAGTAGCTACATATGTGGATCTTTCATTGAAAGATCGTAATTATAATACCTATATGTTTGGCCTTGTCAAGATGAAAGAAAGTTCATCCAGAGCAAAATTAGAAAAGGATGTTGTTGAGACCGGACTTGAAATGGCTGAAAAACTGAAAATGGAAGAGGAACTGAAGTACGTTGTTAATGCTGCAAGACATATTTATGAAAGTGTGTTTAAAGCAGATGCAGACGATATTGAGGATGATTCTGATCCGGATTTAGAAGATATTGATTTATAAAATAAAAACAAAATTAACTGACAAATTAACGGATAATATATTTAAAAATGTGAAATAAATTGATAAATCGACACCTTTCTGAAATTATTCGATATTTATTCATTGACAAAATTTTTGAAATTGCTATAATGGAAAAAGTATTATTTAATGAATTAAAGTGTTGAAAGGGGCTTATCATGCAAAAAAGAATTTATTCTCTTTTGGTAGATAATACAGCCGGTGTACTTAGTCGTGTATCAGGATTGTTCAGCCGTCGAGGATATAACATCGACAGCTTAACTGTAGGTGTCACTGCAGATCCCAGATTTTCACGTATGACAGTGGTTTGCCGAGGTGATGATCGTATTCTTGATCAGATCGGAAAACATCTGCAGAAGCTGGTTGATGTAAGAGATATCAAAATCCTTGAAAAGGACAGCAGTGTTGCTCATGGTCTTGCAATGATTAAAGTTGCAGTTAAACCGGAACAGCGTCAGGGTATTATTTCCGTTGCGGATATATTCCGTGCAAAAGTTGTCGATGTCAGTGTGGATTCCCTCATCATTGAGATGACAGGAAGTCAGACAAAACTGGATGCTTTTATCGAACTTATGAAAGACTATGAGATCTTGGAACTTGCGAGAACAGGTATGACCGGGCTTTCCAGAGGAACAGAGGATGTTGTTCAGTTAGATGAATAATCAAAACAGAATCTATCAAAACATGTAAGCTAGGGGAGTGATTAACCCTTAACGATATTATTTATTTAAAGTAAATCTGAGGAGGAAATAAAAATGGCAAACAGAATTTTTTATCAGGAAGATTGTAATCTTGGACTTCTTGAAGGAAAAACAATCGCAGTAATCGGATATGGCAGCCAGGGTCATGCACATGCTCTGAACGCAAAAGAATCCGGATGTAATGTTATCATCGGTCTTTACGAAGGAAGTAAATCCTGGGATAAAGCCGTTAAACAGGGATTTGAAGTATATACAGCAGCAGAAGCTGCAAAAAAAGCAGATATCATTATGATTCTTATCAACGATGAAAAACAGGCTGCTCTTTACAAAAAAGATATCGAGCCAAACCTTGAAGAAGGAAACATGCTGATGTTCGCACATGGTTTCAACATTCACTTTGGCTGTATCGTACCTCCAAAATTCGTTGACGTTACAATGATCGCTCCAAAAGGACCTGGTCATACAGTAAGAAGCGAATACCAGGCAGGAAAAGGTGTTCCATGTCTCGTTGCCGTAGAACAGGATGCAACAGGAAAAGCTCTTGATGTTGCACTTGCATATGCACTTGCAATCGGTGGAGCCAGAGCCGGTGTTCTGGAAACAAACTTCCGTACAGAAACTGAAACAGACCTTTTCGGTGAACAGGCTGTTCTCTGTGGCGGTGTTTGTGCACTTATGCAGGCTGGTTATGAAACACTTGTTGAAGCCGGATATGATCCAAGAAATGCATATTTCGAGTGTATCCATGAAATGAAACTGATCGTTGACCTGATTTATCAGTCCGGTTTTGCAGGAATGAGATATTCTATCTCTAACACAGCAGAATACGGTGATTACATCACAGGACCAAAGATCATTACAGATGAAACAAAGAAAGCAATGAAGAAAATCCTTTCTGACATTCAGGATGGTACATTTGCAAAAGACTTCCTTCTGGATATGTCTAGTGCAGGAAGCCAGGTTCACTTCAAAGCTATGAGAAAGCTTGCTGCTGAACATCCATCAGAACTCGTTGGTGAAGAAATTCGTAAGCTTTACAGCTGGAACAACGAAGACGACAAACTCATCAACAACTAATCAGAATGATATATACATGCTGCCTGCCGGAGATCCGACAGGCAGTTTTTCCATAAGCATATGAAAAATATATGTAAAACGTTCGATTTACGAGGAGAAAGGGAGTAACTTTTTCCTTGTGATCTTCAATTCAATGGAGGAAAAGACAATGGGAATGACAATGACACAGAAAATCCTCGCTGCACATGCAGGACTGGATTATGTGGAAGCCGGACAGCTGATCGAAGCTGATCTGGATCTTGTATTGGGAAATGACATTACATCTCCTGTAGCAATTCACGAGATGGAAAAAATGACAGTTTCCACTGTATTTGACAAAGACAAAATTGCGCTGGTTATGGACCACTTTATTCCGAACAAAGATATTAAATCTGCGGAACACTGTAAATGTGTACGTCAGTTTGCCTGTAAACACGATATTACAAACTATTTTGACGTAGGACAGATGGGAATTGAGCATGCTCTTTTGCCGGAACAGGGACTTACAGTTGCCGGTGATGTAATTATCGGTGCAGACTCTCATACATGTACATATGGCGCACTTGGTGCGTTCTCTACAGGTGTGGGAAGTACGGATATGGCTGCCGGAATGGCAACCGGAAAAGCATGGTTTAAAGTTCCGTCTGCAATTAAGTTTAATATTGTCGGAAAACCATCCAAATGGGTGAGCGGCAAAGATGTAATTCTTCATATCATCGGTATGATCGGAGTGGATGGTGCACTTTATAAATCTATGGAATTCGTTGGAGAAGGTATCAAATATCTCTCTATGGATGATCGTTTTACAATCGCCAATATGGCAATTGAAGCCGGCGGAAAAAATGGAATTTTCCCTGTTGACGATCTTGCAATCGAATATATGAAAGAACATTCGAAGAGACCGTTTACAGCATATGAAGCAGATGCAGATGCGGTTTACGAAGAAGAGTATACAATCGATCTTTCTGCATTGGAACCAACGATTGCATTTCCACATCTTCCTGAAAATACAAAAACGATTTCTGAAATCACTGAAGATGTTGTGGTAGACCAGGCTGTAATCGGATCCTGTACAAATGGACGTATTGATGACCTTCGTGTGGCAGCACAGATTCTGAAAGGACGCAAAGTGAAAAAAGGAATTCGCTGTATCATTATTCCTGCAACACAGAGCATTTATCTTCAGGCAATGGAAGAAGGACTTTTGAAAATCTTTATTGAAGCAGGAGCGGTTGTCAGCACACCTACCTGCGGTCCATGTCTGGGTGGATATATGGGTATTCTCGCAGAAGGGGAACGCTGCATTTCCACTACAAACCGCAACTTCGTCGGACGTATGGGACATGTGAAATCTGAAGTATACCTTGCAAGCCCGGCAGTTGCGGCTGCAAGTGCTGTTACCGGTAAAATTTCTGCTCCGGCAGATCTGGGGTTATAAGGAGGATATATAGATGCAGGCAAAAGGACGTGTATTCAAATACGGCGATAATGTAGATACAGACGTAATCATTCCGGCTCGTTATCTGAATTCTTCAGATCCGGCTGAACTGGCTACACATTGTATGGAGGATATTGATAAGGAATTCGTAAATAAAGTACAAAAAGGTGATATCATCGTAGCTGACAAAAACTTTGGATGCGGTTCATCCAGAGAGCATGCTCCGATCGCTATCAAGGCAGCAGGTGTAAGCTGTGTCATTGCAGAAACATTTGCAAGAATTTTTTATCGTAATGCTATCAATATCGGACTTCCAATCATTGAATGCCCGGAAGCCAGCAAAGGCATTGAAGCAGGAGATGAGGTAGAAATTAACTTCGATACAGGTATGATCTACAATCGTACAAAGGGTACGGAATTTAAAGGACAGGCTTTCCCTGAATTCATGCAGAAAATCATCAAGGCAGAGGGGCTTGTAAACTATATCAACAATAAGTGATGATCGTTAATAAATCTGATTTATGAGATAGTGATTTCTGCGGACTTAAATATAATTGAAAAGTCCGCAGAAATTGTGCTATAATGCATTGGTGATTTATATTACAAAATTAAAAACGGGGTATGGCGTAGCTTGGTAGCGCGCACGGCTGGGGGCCGTGAGGTCGCAGGTTCAAATCCTGTTGCCCCGATTGCTGCACTTTTTCAGGCTTTCAAGGAGAAGATTTGTAATGAAAAAAATAAATATAAAAAAGAATGATTTCTCTGCAGTCCGTTTTGTGGCTGCTTTTCTATTTGCCATTTTTTTGGCTCATTTTTGTGCATATGGGACATATGCGGAAACGGAAAGAATTAACGCAGATGAGAGTAACGTAGAAAAAGCTCAACATGACGGAATTTACAATGTTCTGTTGATTGGAAGTGATCACAGAGACAATTCCTGGAATGGGAATTCAGATGTTATGATTCTGGTTACGATTCAACCGGAACAGAAACGTATTGTATTGACATCGTTTATGCGAGATCTGCGGGCGGATATTCCCGGATATGGTGTTCATAAATTAAACTATGCATATGCCGCAGGCGGAGCAGATACATTGATTGCTGCATTAGAAAATAATTATGAGCTTCACATTGATAATTATGCTGTTGTAGATTTTGATTCTATGGCTGCCATTATTAACATTTTTGGCGGAGTTGATATGACTGTGTCAGATGAAGAAGTAAAGCTGATCAATGGATATGCTGCATGTATGGATTATTATAATGAACTGCCTTATGGACAGGGAGAGTATCATCTGGATGGTTATCAGGCGGTCGCATATATGCGCATTCGCTATGTGGGAAATAATGACTATGAAAGAACACAGAGACAGAGAAATGTACTTCGGGCAATTTTTGAAAAGAAAGATCAGATGTCACCGGACAAATTACTTTCTCTGGCGGCGGAAGTACTTGCGAATGTAGAGCATAACCTGACAGCGGCAAACATTCTGACGTTATCCGGATATTTGCCATTACTTTCCGAAGCGGAACTGGTTGAAAACAGAATTCCTTATGACGGACTGTTTACATCATCCAATGAAATGCTGGTGCCGGATATGGAGCCAACACTTCAGAAACTTCATGAAATTCTCATGGATAAGTAATTTAGAATAAGTGATCTGAAATATGAGATTTGAATAATCCGGAATGAGAGATTTGGAAAAATCCGGTTGACAAATAGACTTTAACGTGTTAAATTTAACATCAGTTACATAAAGTACAAATGCATTGAAGAGGAATAGTAGACGGGGAACCGGAGCACAGAGAGCTGTTGGATGGTGCGAAACAGCGGAAGGAAGTCGTTGAACTCGCCTCGGAGCATCTGCCCGAAATCATGTGAGAGTAGGCGCAGACGGTGTCCACCGTTACCTGGAGAGGATATAAAGATGTATAGGGTTTGCATCTCGTATCCGGTGAGTGTATGATCTTTTCATAAATGAGAGTGGTACCGCGTAGGACAGTGTCTTTCGTCTCTTGCTATAAGCTGGAGCCGGAAGATTTTTTTTTGTTATTTATTTAGTAAAACATGAAAAGTGGAGGAAACGATTATGATGAATGCAAGTAAGTACAAAAGACAGTATTACATGCCACCGGTAGAATGTATGGATTGGGCAAAAAAAGAATATGTTGACAAGGCTCCGATCTGGTGTTCCGTAGACCTTAGAGATGGTAATCAGGCGCTGGTTATTCCAATGAGTCTGGAGCAGAAAGTTGAGTTCTTTAAACTGCTTGTAGAAATTGGTTTTAAAGAAATTGAAGTAGGATTTCCGGCAGCTTCGGAAACAGAATTTAAATTTATTCGTACTTTGATCGAACAGGATCTGATTCCGGATGATGTTACGATTCAGGTATTAACACAGGCACGTGAACATATTATTCGCAGAACTTTTGAAGCAGTAAAGGGTGCTCCGAAAGCAATTGTACACGTTTATAATTCTACTTCTTTTGCACAGAGAGAACAGGTATTCAGAAAATCAAAAGAAGAAGTTCTTCAGATCGCGGTAGAAGGTGCAAAACTTCTGAAAGAACTGGCAGCTGAAACGGAAGGTAATTTCCAGTTTGAATACAGTCCGGAAAGTTATACAGGAACAGAACAGGATTATGCATTGGAAGTATGTAATGCAGTTCTGGATGTATGGCAGCCTACACCGGACAACAAGGCAATCATTAATTTGCCTGTTACGGTAGAGCATTCTATGCCGCATGTATATGCAAGTCAGATTGAATACATGTCAAAAAATATGAAATACAGAGAAAATGTTATTCTTTCACAGCATCCTCACAATGACAGAGGCTGCGGTGTTGCGGATACCGAAATGGGTATGCTGGCCGGTGCCGACCGTGTGGAAGGTACACTGTTCGGAAATGGCGAACGTACGGGAAATGTGGATATCATTACAGTAGGAATGAATTTATTCTCTCACGGAGTTGATCCGGAACTGGATTTCTCTGATATGCCGCATATCTGTGAAGTATATGAAAAGTGTACAGGAATGCAGATCGATGAGAGAAGTCCATACAGTGGAGCACTTGTGTTCGCCGCATTCTCCGGTTCCCATCAGGATGCAATTGCCAAAGGCATGAAATATCGTGAAGAACGCGATCCGGATCACTGGAATGTTCCATATCTTCCAATCGATCCTCATGATGTTGGTCGTAACTATGATGCGGATGTTATTCGTATCAACAGCCAGTCCGGAAAAGGCGGCGTAGGATATATCCTGGAAACAAAATTCGGCCTCAACCTTCCTGCAAAAATGCGCGAAGCCATGGGATATACAGCAAAAGGAGTATCCGATCACAAACACAAAGAGCTTCAGCCTGAAGAAATTTATGAATTGTTTAAAGCAACCTTTGAAAATGTTACAGAACCATACAAAATCAATGAAGTTCATTTCGAGCAAAAAGATGGTGGTATTACGACAAAGGTTACTTCTACATTCCGCGGACGTACCATCACAACAGAAGCAGCCGGTAACGGTCGTCTTGATGCAGTAAGCAATGCATTAAAGAAAGCATATGAACTGAAATATCAGCTGGAAACATATCAGGAACACGCTTTGGAACAGAGCTCAAAATCAAAAGCGATTGCATATGTTGGTATTCGCAAACCGGATGGAACAATGGCATGGGGGGCAGGTGTAGATCCTGACATCATTCGAGCTTCCATTGATGCATTGGTAACAGCAATCAATAATAGATAATCAATAACCGATAATCAAAATATAAAACACTTTCTGATAAAATACGTTACGTATGCAATGTCAGAAAGTGTTTTTTGATATAAATGATAGTATGAAAAATAAAAATTAATCAGATGTTTCGGAAATGTTACGTAAACCAAACTGCAGAATAAGGAAAAAAATGATAGAAATATCCGAAAAATGGGACTTTTTACAGACAAAATGGCAAAAAAAACTTGACACTTATAATGATGTTAAATATAATTCACTTATAAGTTACAAAAATATTACAAAATGTAACAAAGGGAAACCATTAAAGGGAAGAAATGAAAATGAATGACAATAATGTAAAAGTACGTTCTACATCAAAACGTACAGCCAAACGTCGCAGAGAGATATATGTTAGAAATATATTTATTCTGATCGGATGTATGTTAACAGTGATAATGATTTCTGTCATTTCCAGACTTGTTACGGATGGTGAAAAAGGAAAAGTATATGCAGCTAATGATGAACAGATTTTAGCGGAGAATACAGAAACTTTAAATGATTCACTTCCAAGTGGTATTGCCGGTTTTGTGTCAGGAGTAAATAATACACCCGCTGCCGGAAGCAGAATTAATCATGTGGGTTCATCTGCAGAACAGGTCATGGTAGGACAGCGTGTTTCCACTGTACGTGATCAGGTAACAGAATTTGACATTAGTGGCAATATGGTTCAGAAAGTAAGTGAATTAGACAGTATTTCAATAGCAGATACCGAGTCTGCAAAGCTTATGACTGACACAGATTATGAAACACTTCTTGCTATTGTAGAAGCGGAAGCCGGAACAGAAGATGTAAAAGGAAAAGCTTTAATCGCAAATGTAATTATGAACCGCGTGAAAAATGAGGAGTATCCTAACAGTATCACGGAAGTGGTTTACCAGTATGTTGATGGTGTGCCGCAGTTTTCACCGGTATACGACGGCCGAATCTATTCTGTCACAATTTCTGATGAAACCAAAGAAGCTGTGAAGCAGGTTCTTGAAGGTACTGATTATTCTGAGGGGGCTTTATTCTTTATACAGAAATCAGCAGCAGAAAAACATAATGTCAGCTGGTTTGAAAAAGATCTTCAGAAGTTATTTAAATACGGTGTTCATGAGTTTTATAAATATCCGGATAAACAAAAATCAGACAGTAAAGAGAAAAAAGAAAAAGAAGAATCTGCATCAGAAGATAACATTGTGCAGATGGTAAAAAATGACACACATTAATATGAACAGGAGTCCTTGTAAATAAAAATACAGGGACTTCTATTTTTTTGTTTTATTCGAGAGATAGAAGTGCTATAATGAATTCTACTTAGTGAGAAGAAGGTTAAAGAAAGGATATATAGAAATGGAAGTATTATATAGAAGTACTCGTGGACAGGGTGAAACAATTACGGCGTCAAAGGCTATTTTGAAGGGCCTTTCTGAAGATGGGGGGCTGTTTGTGCCGACACAGATTCCGGCATTGGATATTCCGATGGCAGAGCTTGCAAAAATGTCATATCAGGAAACTGCCTATGAGGTTATGAGCAGAATGCTTACAGATTTTACAGGAGAGGAGCTGAAAACCTGTATTGCAAATGCTTACGATGAGAAATTTGATACAAAGGCTATCGCACCGCTCAAAGAAGCAAATGGTGCGTATTATCTGGAATTGTTCCATGGTGCTACGATTGCATTCAAAGATATGGCATTGTCAATTTTGCCGCATTTAATGACGACTGCAGCAAAGAAAAACCATGCAGAACATGAAATTGTTATTTTGACTGCAACATCGGGAGATACCGGAAAAGCGGCGATGGCAGGGTTTGCTGATGTTCCGGGTACAAAAATTATTGTATTTTATCCGAAAAACGGTGTCAGTGCCATCCAGGAAAAACAGATGGTTACACAAAAAGGAAATAATACCTATGTAGTTGGTATTACAGGAAATTTTGATGATGCACAGACTGCTGTGAAAAAAATGTTTAATGATCCGGAACTTGCTGCAGAAATCGGAAAAGCAGGATACCAGTTCTCATCAGCTAATTCAATCAATATCGGTCGTTTAGTTCCTCAGATCGTTTATTATGTATATGCTTATACATCCCTGTTAAGAGAAGGCAAAATCAAAGAGGGACAGGCAATCAACATTGTTGTGCCAACAGGAAACTTTGGTAATATTTTAGCTGCATTTTATGCTAAACAGATGGGTCTTCCTGTACACAAACTGATTTGTGCATCGAACCAGAACAAAGTATTGTTTGATTTCTTTACTACAGGAACTTATGACAAAAAACGCGATTTTGTACTGACATCATCACCATCTATGGATATTCTGGTTTCCAGCAATCTGGAACGTCTGGTATATCGTATTGCAGGAAATGATGCCGAAAAATGTGCAGAATTTATGAAATCTCTTTCCGAAAATGGCGAATATACAATTTCTGAAGATATGAAAGCACAGCTTGCGGATTTCTATGGTAATTACTGTACAGAGGAAGAAACAGCAGAAGCAATTTATAATGTATATCGAAGCAGCGATTATGTGATTGATACACATACAGCAGTAGCAGCAGGTGTCTATGAAAAATACAAAAATGACACAAAAGATACGGATACGGTTACCGTCATTGCTTCCACAGCCAGTCCATATAAATTCTCCAGAAGTGTTATGAGTGCGCTGAAAGAAGAACTGCTGGAAGATGATTTTGCTTTGATTGACCGTTTGTCAGAAATTTCGAAAGTTACGGTTCCGAATGCAGTAGAAGAAATTCGTACAGCACCGGTTCTTCATGATTGTGTTGTTGATGCTGTCGATATGCCGAATGCAGTTCGAAATATTCTTGGATGCAATTAATAAACACAGCGAAACCGAAACGGTTGATACAGATGAAATAGAGCAAATAGGAAGTGTAGATAAATGGGCGTTATGGAATGGAATAAACTTCTTTCTTCAAAAAGAGCTGCCAGCTATTCCAAAACGAATACGACACGTTCCGGTGATTTGAGAAGTGAATTTGAGAAGGACTACCATAGAATCATTGGTAGTTCTTCTTTTCGCAGATTACAGGACAAAACGCAGGTATTCGCATTGGACAAAAGTGATTTTATTCGAACCAGACTGACACATTCACTGGAGGTGTCATCCTTTGCGAAATCGCTGGGACAGAATATCGCGCAGTATATATTGGATAATGAAAAAGATGAAAGTTTTACTCATCAGACCAAGTCGGATATCTGCGATATTCTGCAATGTGCAGGACTGATTCATGACATCGGAAATCCACCCTTTGGACATTTTGGCGAAGAGGCGATTCGTGATTGGTTTTGCAGAAAAATGAAAACATTGAAATACAAGGGAAAACCGATAACTTCATTGTTATCAGATCAAATGCTGCAGGACTTTTATCATTTTGAAGGTAATGCCCAGGCGTTGAGACAGGTTTCCAAACTTCATTTTCTGGTAAATGAAAATGGGATGAATCTGACTTATGCACTTTTAAATACGATTATTAAATATCCGGTTTCGTCTTTAAATATACAACCGGGAAGCAGCAATATCAAAGATAAAAAAATGGGATATTTCTATGCGGAGCAAGACCTGTATAACAGTATCTCGAAGGAAATGGGAACGGTTGACTGCCGCCATCCGCTGACGTATATTCTGGAGGCTGCAGACGATATAGCCTATTGTACGGCTGATATTGAAGATGCGTTCAAAAAAGGATTTCTGTCATATGATAAATTAAGAGAAGAGCTGCTGGAAGCGCAGATTGCGGCAAAAGCGGACACAACCTGGCTGGATCCGGTTGGCATGCTGGACCATCAGTATGAAAATGCAATAAAACGTAAAGTTGAAAATCCGCACCAGTATGCAATACAGAATTTCCTGGTTCGCTTACAGAGCGCTTTGATCTACTGTGCAAGTTATGGATTTACCTCAAATTACAGACAGATTATGGATGGCAGCTACCGTTATGATTTGTTTCACCATACGTATGCGGAATGGGTACGTAAAGCGTTGGGAGATATTGCATATCGATATGCTTTTATGTCGTCACAGATATTAGAGATGGAAGTTGCCGCCGGAACGATTTTGGAATTCCTTTTGGATCGCTTTGTACCGGCAGTGTTATATTATGATACGGATCTGCCGCTGAATATGATGGAAAGCAAACTTGTTCGTTTGATTTCTGAAAATTATCGTCAGATTTATCATCTCTATGCGAAAAAATGCAAAACAGAAGAGGAGAAGCTTTACCTTCGATTATTGCTTGTAACAGATTATATAACCGGCATGACGGATACATATGCAAAAGATTTATATCAGAAACTGAATGGAATTGTATAGTAGTTGCAATTTGACATAATTATATGCTAAAATAATAAAAATGAAAAATTAATTCACCAATATCCTGGGGTGTGCGAGGCCCCTCTTTATTTTGAACCTACACTTTAATTAAGGGAATCCAAAATCGCAGTGTGGATGTCAGGCCGGCTCTGACCGGAAGGCTGATGTACTGTTGAGGATACCCACCTAGCTGTATGCTAGGACTCAAAAACTGAGGGAACGGCATCCCGGGATTTTTATGTGAAAAAGATCGAACTGAACTTAGTCGGTAACAGAATTTTCCATATCCGGTGGGTTAAAATGATTTCGTCGATGAGAAGATAAAAAAGAAAATTATGTCTGAATAATGGTATGGAGGAGTGGAATCATGGGTGTATCAACCAGAGAATTTGGAACAACAAAAGACGGAAAAAAAGTTACCTTGTATCATATTGAGAACAGCAAAGGCGCATATGCGGAAGTTATCGATTTTGGCGCAATCCTTGTAAAACTGGCAGTACAGGATAAAGAAGGAAACTTGCGAGATGTCGTACTTGGATATGATGATATTGCAGGCTATGAAGTGAATGGATGCTTCTTTGGCGCAACGATCGGAAGAAACGGAAACCGTATCGCAAATGCAAAATTTACAATTAACGATAAAGAGTATGAGCTTGCGCAGAATGAAAATGAAAATAATCTGCATAGCGGACCGAACGGTTTTGAAAAGAAATTATGGAACGCTGAAATAAGCGCAGAACAGGCTGTTACTTTCAGCCGTATCAGTCCGGACGGAGAAAACGGATTCCCTGGAGAATTCAACGTATCTGTTACTTATGAGCTTACAGATGATAACGAAATTAAAATTATGTACAATGGCAAATCAACGGAAGATACTGTTGCAAATCTGACAAATCACTCTTATTTTAATCTTGGCGGTGAAGGAAGCGGTTCCATTCTGGATCACGAATTGATGATCTGTGCAAAAAAATACACACCGGTCAAAGATGGAAAAGCAATTCCAACCGGAGAGAATGCAAGTGTAGAAGGAACAGTATTTGATTTTACTTCTTTCAAAAAAATAGGCAAAGATATTGAGGCTGATGTAGACCAGCTGAAATATACAGGTGGCTTTGATCATAACTTTGTTACAGATGAAGGTTATGAAAAAGGTTTGAGACGTAAAATTGCAGCTGCATACTGTGCCGAAAGCGGAATTGAAATGGAAGTGTTCACGGATTGTCCATGTGTGCAGTTTTACGCAGGTAACTTTGTCATTTCAGAAAATGGTAAAAACGACCATTTATATACAAAACGTACAGGATTTTGTCTGGAAACTCAGGTTGAGCCAAATGCTGTTAATGAAAAGAATTTTTACTCTCCGGTATTAAAAGCTGGTGATACCTATCACTCACAGACATCTTATCGTTTTTCAGTAAGATAATAAACTAGAAGTGAATTGATATGAAAAAAAAGAAAAGAAAAAGCTTTCTGAAGATTTGTTACGGATTGTTTGAGCGTGCAGCGGAAGACCATGTCGGTGCCTATGCGGCACAGGCTGCATATTTTATGGTTTTGTCATTTATTCCATTTATTATGTTTTTGACGACCATGATCCGTTATACTCCACTGACATACAAAATGATTCGAGAGGCAATTGTTGCAGTTATTCCGCAGAACCTTCAGGGATTTGTGCTTAGCATTTTGGCGGAAGTATACGGAAAATCAGCGGCGATTGTTCCGATTGCAGCCATTACGGCAGTGTGGTCTGCGGGGAAAGCGATGCAGTCACTTACAAACGGATTAAATACGATCTATCATGTCAAAGAGACCAGAAGCTGGCTCAGTACCAGAATTCGTGCAGTATTTTTTACGGTGCTCTTTGCAGTTGCTCTGATTGCCAGCCTGCTTTTGATGGTTTTGGGCGGCAAGATTCAGACGATTGCGATGAAGTATGTTCCTGCTGTCGGAAGAATTATAGGCGATATTATGAATGCCAGAACAGTGCTTGTGTTTCTTGTTCTCTTTTTGGTTTTCCTCTGGCTGTTTCGATATTTGCCAAACCGAAAAGCATCTTTGAAAAGCCAGATACCGGGAGCGTTATTGACTTCTATTCTATGGTCTGTTTTTTCCTACTTTTTTTCATTGTACTTCAATACATTTTCTTCATTTGCAGATATGTATGGGAGTCTGGCATCTTTGGTAATGGTGCTTTTATGGATCGATATTTGCATGATCTTTGTTTTGTACGGAGCGGAGACGAATGCATATTTTGAGAAATATTTTATAAAGGCAAATAATTCCGTTCGTCTGATGATGAAAAAAATGATGGGAGATATCATAGCTTATGTGAAAGCGGAAGCTACACATGAGATCGCTATGAATTCGACTGTAGAATCAGAAAAAAATACAGAGTTAAAAAGTGAATCTGAAACTCTAAAAAAATGAGAGAATAATAAAGCGAGGAGCAGTGCTGGTGAAGTACTGCTCCTTTTTGGTATAACAAGACTATAAACATGAATTACATATCGGTGGTTATCTTGTTATATAATAAGAAATATGTTAAATTATTTATAATTGTAATATTTTTTAGAAGATAAAAAAGGGAGGTTTTTTATGAGCAAAAAAATATTTAATGTAGTATTATTTCTGCTTGTAGCTGCAGGATCAATTGCTATGACGATCCTGGTTGGACAGGGAATGGACAATATGATTTTATATAATTTCATTTTCCTGGGTATTATGATTTTTATTTACCTGTTAGGTATGTTTGGCGGTATGTTCCGCATCAGCAGACTGTCTTCTGCATTTTATAGAGCAACAGACGAGATTAAATCGCTTTTTAAAGTTCCCGGCAAAAAAGAAACAAAGAATCTTTCTTATCTGAAAGGTGTGTTTGAGCATCGTTATCTCGATCAGAAAATGGATAATTTTGTTACTGGTATCGAAAACAGCGAAGAAGGACTTGGAGAAATCGATGAGTATATCAATGAAGAAGAGATTGATATTCATGTGCATAAACGAATTCTTGAAATGATTCCCGACTTAATGACCGGACTTGGTATTCTCGGTACTTTTGTAGGTCTTGTATGGGGATTGAAAGGCTTTCAGCCAAACAGTTATGAAACGATGACAACATCGGTTGAATCTTTATTAAATGGTATTAAAGTATCATTTATGACATCTATTTATGGTATTTCTTTCTCACTGATCTATTCCTACGGAATAAGAAGTGAATATGCGGCTATGTCAGAACGTCTGCAGGCATTTTTGGAACGTTTTCATGCATATGTACTTCCGACTGCAGAGAATGAGTCCAGAAATTTACTTTTGGCGACACAGAAGACACAGGCAAATGCCATGGAAAAAGTTGCGGTTCAGGTTTCCGAACAGATGGCAGGAAGCTTTGAACGGGTAATTACTCCAACTTTTCAGAAAATGAATGAATCTCTGGATATGATGGTTACTTCGGTTACCAGATGCCAGCAGGATGCCATTCGAGATATTCTGGATGTATTTGTCAAAGAAATGCACGGCAGTTTTGAAAGTCAGTTCAGTGAATTTGGCGCAACTCTGGAAGCAATGAACAGAGCACAGAGAAATAATGTTTCATTTACAACGGAACTATATCAGAATATGGGCGAACAGTTCGGCGATCTTTTTGCACAGCAGGAGCAGGCTATGAAAAAGAACGTAGATCAGATGCAGAATATGCAGGTTCGATTTATGGATTCTGCAGAACGTGTTATGGCAAAATCGGATGAAATCGTCAAAACACAGCAGCAGGAATACAAAAATGTGATTTCTTATCTGAAAGAAGCGGAAGAAACATCTGCTAAATTCTGGGTTGCATGTAACCAGGCAATGCAAAAATATGTAGAAGCGGCAGCTCAGTCTCTGGAGCAGAGTGGTGTTGCACAGCAAAGTGGTATGGAAGTACTGACAGCTAACAAAATGGCTGTAGAAGCTCTGGTAAAACAGATGAATGTATTTTCTGAAAATCAGCAAAATACATATCTGCTTATGGAACAGCTTAGAGCACTTCTTGCGGATATTACGGTTGTCAAGGACAATGGAGAAATTAATCTTATGGGCGGAAGACTTGAAAAAGTAAATGCCCAGAATAATGTTATTGCACAGCTTTGTTCTACATTGGAAGATCAGAACGAACGTCAGGAAGCTGTTATGGCTGAAATGTCAAAAAATATTAAAGAAATTGCAAAAGCTTCTCAGAAAAAATTTGGTCTTTTTAAATAGAAGGAGAATAGAATGCGTAGAAGAAAGAAAACGGAAGATTCCGGCTTCAATGTGTGGCGTTCCTATTCGGATATGATGGCCGGAGTATTGCTTTTGTTCGTGCTGATCATGTGTATTACCCTGTTTCAGGCACAGAAAAATTATGATGAAAGCATACAGGAACGAGACGAAAAAATCGCTATGCAGGAAGCATATACACAGCAGATTCTGACACAGCAGAATGAACTGGATGAGAAAAACAGCCAGCTTTTGACACAGACAAATCAGCTGGAAACACAGGATGCGCAGCTTGCCGAACAGCAGGCTCTTCTGGATCAGCAGGCCAGTCAGCTTGCACTGCAGGCAGAACAGTTGACACAGCAGCAAAACACACTGAATGCGCAGCAGGCCTCTCTGGATGAAAAAACAGCACTTCTTGCATCACAACAGCAGAAAATCGATGATATTATCGGTGTAAAGGCAGAAGTAGTTTCAGCACTGAAAAATGAATTTTCTGATAACAATGTCAGCGTAAATATTGACTCCAAGACGGGTGCGATGACACTGAGTGCCAATATTATGTTTGATGTTGATAAAGCAGAGCTTACCGATGAAGGTAAAGCAACACTTCGTGAAGTATTGCCGATTTACTGCAAAGTATTATTAGATGAAAAATACAAACCATATCTTGCACAGATTATGATCGAAGGTTATACGGATCCGGATGGAGAATATGTATACAATATGGAATTATCACAGCAGAGATCGCTGGCAGTTGCTGAATATCTTGTAGAAATTCAGGATGATTTCTTAAATAGCAATGAGCAGATCGATCTGCAGAATTATCTGTGTGTAACCGGATGTTCAACGTCGGATCCTGTTCTGGATGCAAATGGTCAGGTTGATAAAGATGCTTCTCGAAGAGTAGAAGTTAAATTCCGATTAAAAGATGACGAGATGATTACGGAATTAAGTGACATTATGTCAGAAACAAAGTCATAAATATCATTGAGTGATATATCTGATATGAGATGACTTTCACCTCTGAATGAAGTGTAGGTGGTGAGTAACAATTTGTTGGAGGATTATGAAAAAAATGGCAGTGAAAATTGGTCGTAATGATCCATGCTGGTGTGGATGTGGAAAAAAATATAAAATGTGTCATGAGAACTTTGATCGAAAACTGGAACAGTTTCGTCAGAAAGGATATGCAGTTGTAGATCACAGCTGCATCAAAACTCCGGCACAGGTGGAAAAAATTAAGGAAAGTTGTGCGATTAACGTAGCAGTTTTGGATTATGTTGGAGAACATATCGCGGCAGGTGTTTCTACTGAGGAAATCAACCGCTGGGTACATGAGGAAACAATAAAAAGAGGTGCAATTCCTGCGCCGCTTGATTTCAACGGATATCCGAAAAGTGTATGCACCTCAATAAATGAGGTTGTATGCCATGGAATTCCTTCAGAAAACGAAATTCTGAAAGAGGGAGATATTATAAATATTGATGTCTCCACAATTTATCACGGATATTTTTCAGATTCATCCAGAATGTACTGCATCGGCAATGTTTCTGAAGAAAAGAAAAAACTGGTTGAAGTGACAAAAGAGTGTGTGGAAATTGGTATTTCAAAAGTAAAACCATGGGAACCAATCGGAAATATGGGACATGCAGTTCATCAGCATGCTCTGGATAATGGATTTACTGTGGTTCGAGAAATCGGTGGACATGGCGTAGGTCTTGAGTTTCATGAAGATCCATGGGTAAGCTTTGTATCGGAAGAAAACAGCGGTGTATTGATGGTTCCGGGGATGATGTTTACGATTGAACCAATGGTCAATATGGGAGAAGCGGCAATCTGGACGGATGAGAAGGATGGCTGGACTGTTCGAACAAAAGACGGAAAACCGTCAGCACAGTGGGAAGTAACCGTACTGGTAACTGAGACAGGATGTGAGGTTATTTGCTGGTAAACATTCAGCGTTGTATTTTTTTCGGCTGAAATAGTTTAGAAAAAAGTACTTGCGAATTTACATACAATCATGTATAATTCTTGATGTTGTAAAAAAAGATGGTCCTCTGTTACTTGATTAGTATTAAGAACATCCATATAGATAGGAGAAAAAAGATGAACGAAATTATCAGAAACATCGAAGCTGCTCAGTTAAAAGCAGAAGTACCACAGTTCCGTGTTGGTGATACTGTAAGAGTACACGCAAAAATCAAAGAAGGAAACCGCGAAAGAATTCAGATCTTCGAAGGAACAGTTCTGAAAAAACAGGGCGGAAGCACAAGAGAAACTTTCACAGTTAGAAAGAGCTCAAATGGTGTAGGCGTTGAAAAAACATGGCCACTCCACAGCCCAAATGTTGCTAAAGTAGAAGTTATCCGTTATGGTAAAGTACGTCGTGCTAAACTTAACTACTTAAGAGAACGCGTTGGTAAAGCTGCTAAAGTTAAAGAACGTGTAGTAAAATAATTTCATAAGTTTAAAATCAGGGACAATAACGTATGCTATTGTCCCTGTTTTTAGATTGAAATTTGACATCGCAGATGCCGGACTCACGTGCGAATTCTCCTATGGGATCTGCATGAAAAAGGTAGAGTATTATGAATAATATGATAGAGAAGAACTTAAAAAAGAATAAAAAAACAGACTTCAGGGAAATGCTTAATCTCGAAGGTGCAAAAAGCAAATTGAAAAATGAAAAGGTTCGAAAAAGAGTGAGCTTTGTTTTTCAGATTGTTCTGGTTTTAGTATTATCAGCGCTGACTGCAATTCTTATGTTTCAGTCGGTAACGATGCAGGAAAGTTCAATGGAGCCAACGATATCGATTGGTGATCGCTTTTTTATGAATCGATTGGTGTACAATGTTTCTTCGCCTAAGCGTGGTGATATCATTGTTTTCAGAACAAATGGAAGTGATGATGCGGCCCTGCACATTCGCAGAGTCATTGGCCTTCCCGGAGAAACGATTCAGATCAAAGACGGATATATATATGTAAATGGACAGTTGTACAAGGAAGGCAAAGATTTTCCGGCAATCAGTAATGCCGGATTGGCAGCAAATCCTATCAGTTTAGAAGCAAATGAATACTTTGTGCTGGGGGATAACAGGAATAACAGTGAAGACAGCCGTTATGGTGATATTGGTTTGGTTCCAAAACGTTATATTGTTGGAAAAATATGGTTCACATTGTCACCATTAAAGAAAATTGGATTTTTGAAAGGATAAGTAATATGAATATACAGTGGTATCCGGGACACATGACAAAAGCAAAGCGTGAGATGCAGGAAGACATTAAACTGATCGACCTGATTATTGAGCTTGTAGATGCAAGAGTGCCTTTGTCCAGTAGAAATCCTGATATTGATGATCTTGGAAAAAATAAATATCGAATGATATTGTTAAATAAAGCAGATCTGGCAGATGAACGTCAGACTGAGAAATGGAAAGAATATTTTCAGAATAAAGGGTTTTACGTTGTAAAATTGGATTCCAGAAATAAATCGGGAATGAAAGCGATTCAGAATATGATTCTGGAGGCATGCAAAGAAAAAATTGAAAGAGATCGCAGACGAGGAATCAAAAACAGACCAATTCGTGCGATGGTGGCAGGGATTCCGAATGTCGGAAAATCTACTTTTATCAATTCTTTTGCAGGCAGAGCATGTGCAAAAACAGGGAATAAACCCGGAGTTACAAAAGGAAAACAGTGGATCAAATTAAATAAAAGTGTTGAGCTTCTCGATACACCGGGAATTTTGTGGCCGAAATTTGAAGATGAAACAGTCGGAATTCGACTTGCTTATATTGGGTCTATCAAAGACGATATTCTCAATATGGAAGAATTGTCACTGAAATTGATTGAATTTCTTATTGCTCGATATCCGGGGGCTTTGCAGGAACGTTATCAGGTAGAAGAAAGTACGCCATTGGAAGTTTTAGAAGGAATTGCGAGAAATCGCGGCTGTCTGAAAAAAGGAGAAGAGCTCGATTATGCGAAGGCGTGTGGTATTTTGTTTGATGATTATCGTGCAGGCAGAATTGGGAAAATTACCGTGGAGTGGACGACTGATCTGGAAGAGCAGAACTGATTCCGTTCGAACCTATGATTACAGTTAATAGAAAAGCGTAAAATATAATTATGAGTAAAGATAATATAAAAATTGGCGATATAAAGCTGGAAATTCAAAATACACCGATCGAACAGTATTCGGTATTGTACGAAAAATATTCGGCAGATGAGAGAACTGGAGTTCAGAATCTGCTGAAACAATGTCAAAAAAGAGAATTGGCACTCCAAAAAGAAAAAGAACGTACAGAAATTATGAAAACATATGAACATAAATACGAGCATCTGGGATATTTATGTGGAATTGATGAAGTTGGACGGGGACCTCTGGCAGGACCGGTCGTTGCGTGTGCTGTGATTTTGCCGACGGATTGTCAGATTCTGTATCTGAACGATTCCAAAAAACTGACAGCTGCAAAGCGCGAAGAACTGTACGAAGTCATCATGGAACAGGCGGAAGCGGTCGGAATTGGAGTTGTCGGGCCGGCCAGAATCGATGAAATCAACATTCTGCAGGCAACTTATGAAGCGATGAGAGAAGCAATTTCAAAACTCTCTAAAGTACCTCAGCTTTTATTAAATGATGCTGTGACGATACCGGGAGTTGCTATTCCGCAGGTACCGATTATCAAAGGAGATGCAAAAAGTGTTTCAATTGCAGCGGCAAGCATCGTTGCCAAGGTAACGCGAGATCGAATGATGGTGGAATATGATAAGCTGATGCCGGAATATGGATTTGCCTCAAATAAAGGATATGGATCGGCGGCACATATTGAAGCTTTGAAAAAATACGGAGCAACACCGATTCACAGAACAACTTTCATCGGGAATTTTGTCTCAAATCTCGCGCCAGGTCTTTAGGGCTTCATTTGAAAATGTAATACAGATAGTTCATGGAGTCACGTGAGCTATCTGTATTTTTTTATAATTGGAAACTTCATTTCTTATTATAAAAAATGCTTCGCTGAGATTTATAAAAGTTTTAGGGTTTCTTTATACAGATAAATATCAGATATGATAAAATGAAGGCATGAATGAAAGAAAACTTCAAAGTCAGAAAGACTTTAAAAGAAAACCAAACAAAAGAAGACTTGGTTCTGATTATGAAGAGAAAGCTGCAGAATTTCTGCAGAAAAATGGATACCGTATTATGGAACGGAATTTCAGATGCAAAATTGGTGAAATCGATTTGATTGCCAGAGATGGGAGATATCTTGTTTTCATCGAAGTGAAGTATCGGACATCTGAAAGTCAGGGAAATGCTTTAGAGGCCGTAAATTGGCGAAAACAGGAAATTATAAGGAAAGTTGCACTGTTTTATCTGATTCGTTTTGGATGGCCTTTAGATACCCCGTGCCGATTTGACGTGGTTGGAATTACAGGAGAGCAGGTGCAGCTGATAAAGAATGCGTTTTGATAACAGTCAGATGTTTGTTCTGTAAGCAGAAAATAATAATGGAAATACATAAGAGGAAAAAGCATGCTGAAACATTTGAATAATATAGAAAAAGAGAAAGAAAATCAGATAAAAATCATTTGGGATAAAAATACTTCAAATCCGATGAGAGTCAACCGAAATCAAGGCGTGACTTATTTGTCTTATCCTGCGTTTGAAAACTATGGGGATTTTGTACATGGATTCAGTACAAGACTTGGAGGAGTCAGCAAGGGGATTTATTCTTCCATGAACTTAAGCTTTACACGAGGTGATGAGGATGAGGCGGTTCATGAGAATTATCGAAGACTTGCCGGGGCAATAGGCTTTTCAGCAGAAGATATCGTAATGTCCGATCAGACACACACGACAAATGTACGTGTCATTACGGCACAAGATAGAGGAAACGGAATTACAAGACCACGAGCATTTCGAGATGTTGACGGTATGATTACCAATGTTCCGGGAATTGTTCTTGCTACATTTTATGCGGATTGTGTCCCGTTGTTTTTTATCGATCCGGTTCATAAGGCGATTGGACTTTCGCATTCCGGATGGCGAGGAACCGTTGGAAAGATTGGGGCAGTGACTGTTGAGAAAATGAGAGAAGAGTTTGGATCTGAGCCAAAAGACCTGATAGCGGCAATTGGACCTTCCATCTGTCAGTCCTGCTATGAAGTCAGTGAAGATGTTATAGTTGAGTTTCAGAAAAACTTTGGCAGAGAATATTGGGAGCGATTATATTATGCAAAGGAAAACGGAAAATACCAGCTGAATTTATGGGAAGCTAACCGCATTATTTTTAAGGAGGCCGGTATTTTGGAAGAGCATATTTCTATGCCGGGAATTTGTACCTGCTGTAATCCTGAATTTTTATTCTCGCACAGAGCCAGTCATGGAAAAAGAGGAAATCTCGGTGCATTTCTTGGAATTAAATAATTATGCAAAAAAACAGAGGCTGTCATTCCAGCCTCTGTAAAATATGCTATTTAATTAAATGCTGAATCTATTTCGTTAAACGATGTTCGCAGAATGAAATTAATTATTCTGTAATTTTTTCATGAGATTCATGATCTTGTCATTGCTTGAACGAACTTTTTCAATGGAAACATCATGGTTCATAATGTCCATAATACTTGCAAGATATTTGCTCATATTTGCTTCGATGTAATATGGTTTTTCAAGAAGCTCAGGAATTCGATAGTTGAGATTGGTTGTAACGACATAGTCGATCATACCATTTTCGTAATACTCATCGAATTTTTTGAGTCCATCAGTAAACAGACCATATGTTGTACAAACGAACACACGATTAGCATGACGCTGTTTTAACTGTTTTGCAACATCCAGCATACTTTCACCGGATGAAATCATATCATCGATTACGACAACATCTTTGCCTTCAACAGAGTCACCCAGGAACTCATGAGCAACGATAGGATTCTTACCGTTTACGATCGTAGAGTAGTCACGACGTTTATAGAACATACCCATATCAACACCCAGAATATTGGAAAAGTAAACCGCTCTGGACATTGCACCTTCATCGGGACTGATGATCATTAGATGATCATTGTCAAGTTTGAAATCCGGTACATTTTTTACCATAGCTTTCAGGAACTGATAGGTTGGGAAGAAGTTATCAAAGCCATTCAGAGGAATGGAATTTTGTACACGAGGATCGTGTGCATCAAAAGTGATAAAGTTAGCAATTCCCATGTTGCTCAGTTCGCGAAGTGCGATAGCGCAGTCCAAAGATTCACGTTTGGTTTTTCTGTGCTGACGGCCTTCATAAATGAAAGGCATTACTACATTGATTCGTCTCGCTTTACCGGTAGCTGCTGAAATGATACGCTTCAGATCCTGATAGTGGTTGTCCGGTGACATATGATTTTCATGGCCGCATACTTTATAAGTAAGACTGTGGTTTGTAATATCACACATGATAAAAAAATCGGCACCACGAACAGATTCTTTGATATAACCTTTTCCTTCGCCTGTTCCGAAACGAGGACACTCACATTCTACCAGAAACGATTTAGAACTATATCCCTGTGGAATAAGGCTCATCTGACGCTTTGCAACAAGTTCCTCACGGAATTTTACAAGTTTACGGTCGACTTCTTTTGCGAGGTCTTCACATCCTGCTAATGCAGCGATTTTGATCGGTGCAAGTGGAAGAGACTGTTCAAGTAATTCTATATTTGGCATAAAAACCCTCCTGAGAAAGATCCGATTTGTGTCTTTATTCACTTACATTTATAACATTTGACCTAAATTGCGTCAAGGAATTTATTGCTTTTTACCTTCAAAATTGATATTATGAAAACAATGCATATAGGATGGAGAAGAATATGAAGAAGAAAAAACATGTAATTTCCAAGGTTCTTCCGGGCAGTATCGCAGAAGAATTAGAACTGGAGCCGGGAGATATTTTACTTTCAATCAATGATGTTCCGGTGGAAGATGTATTTGATTACAGATACCAGATGAATGACGAATATGTTGTGATAACAGTTCAAAAGAAAAACGGTGAACTGTGGGATCTGGAAGTTGAAAAAGAATTCGAGGAAGATCTGGGGATTGATTTTGATAATGGATTGATGGATGAGTATCGTTCATGTTCAAATAATTGTGTTTTCTGCTTTATTGATCAGATGCCTCCTGATATGCGTGAAACTTTATATTTTAAAGATGATGATTCCCGTCTTTCCTTTTTACAGGGAAACTATATAACGTTGACCAATATGAGCGAGCATGATATCGACAGGGTGATCCGATATCATTTATCGCCGATCAATATTTCGTTTCAGACTATGAATCCGGAACTGCGATGCCAGATGCTGCATAATCGCTTTGCCGGTAAAGCACTGGAAAAAGTTGATCGTCTTTACGAAGCCGGTATCACGATGAATGGACAGATCGTTTTGTGCAAAGGCCTTAATGACGGAAAAGAACTGGCTTACAGTATTGAGCAGATGGCAAAATATGCACCGATGCTTCAGAGTGTATCTATTGTACCGGTGGGACTTACGAAATTCCGAGATGGTTTATATCCTCTTGAACCATTTACCAAAGAAGAAGCATGGGAAGTGATTTCTCTGGTTCATAAGTGGCAGGAAAAAATGATGGCAGAACATGGCATTCATTTTGTGCATGCATCGGATGAATGGTATATACTTGCGGAACTGGAGCTTCCGCAGGAGGATAGCTATGATGGATATCTGCAGCTCGAAAATGGTGTGGGTATGCTGAGACTGCTGGATACTGAGGTTACAGAGGGCCTTTTAAGCAGAGAAGGCGATGAGAGAAGTGTGAAGGCAACGATTGCGACCGGTAAACTTGCAGGTCCGTATGTTGAGAAACAGGTTGCAAAAATAAAGGAAAAATATCCAAATATAGACGTAACGGTCAAAGTGATCCGGAACGATTTCTTCGGTGAGAAGATTACAGTATCAGGTTTAATTACGGGGCAGGATCTGATTGCTCAGTTAAAAGATATAGATATAGGAGAGAAACTTTTGATTCCATGCAGTATGCTGCGTGATGAGGAAGAGGTTTTTCTTGATGATTTGACGATTGCAGATGTTTCGAGCGCATTACATACAGAAATTGTCATTGTGGACAGTGAAGGCAGTGCGTTGATCGATGCAATTGCAGAACCAGTGAAAGACAGGAAATTAAAAAGGAGACAAATGTATGAGCAAACCGGTAGTAGCTATAGTGGGCAGGCCTAATGTTGGTAAATCAACCCTGTTCAACGTACTGGCAGGAGATATGATTTCGATT
>JAUNCI010000048.1 GCA_030526665.1 Eubacteriales bacterium | reverse complement strand
AGGCACAGGATGCTATCAAAACAGAAGCAGAACGTTGCGGAATGTACTATGTAAACGAAAGATGGCTCGGCGGTATGCTGACAAACTTCAAAACAATCCAGAGCCGTATCGCTAGACTTAAAGCTATCAAAGCTATGGAAGCTGATGGAACATTTGAAGTACTTCCAAAGAAAGAAGTTATTGAATTAAGAAAAGAAATGGATAAACTTCAGAAAAACCTTGGTGGTATCGAGGAAATGAAGAGAATCCCTGATGCAATCTTTATCGTTGACCCTAAAAAAGAAAGAATCTGTGTTCAGGAAGCACATACACTCGGAATTCCGTTGATCGGTATCTGCGATACTAACTGTGATCCGGAAGAACTTGACTATGTAATCCCAGGTAACGATGATGCTATTCGTGCCGTAAAACTGATCGTTTCTAAAATGGCTGATGCTGTTATCGAAGCAAATCAGGGAACAACAGATGTTGATGGCGAAATCGAAGCTGAATCTGAAGAATTCACAGAAGAAGCATAATTTTCAATTCGAAATCAGTAATGATTATTCCAGATTAGGAGGATTACGACCATGGCTATTACAGCAGCACAGGTTAAAGAGTTAAGAGAAATGACAGGCGCTGGTATGATGGACTGCAAAAAAGCGCTTAACGAAACAAACGGAGACTTAGAAGCAGCAGTAGAAATTCTTAGAAAAAGCGGCGCTGCAAAAATGGAGAAAAAAGCCAGCAGAATCGCAGCAGAAGGTATCTGCCGTGTTGCAGTTGACGGAACAAAAGCAGTTGTTGCTGAGGTTAACTCAGAAACTGACTTCGTTGCAAAAAATGCAATTTTCCAGGAATTTGTACAGGAAGTAGCTGACAAAGCACTTGCTTCAGGTCTTAACGGTGGAAAAAATGGTGAAGATGTTCAGGCTCTTCTTGATGGCGGACTTCAGGAAGTAGTTGCTGAAAAAACACTTACAATCGGTGAAAAACTTTCTTTCAGAAGATTTATCAAAGTTGAAGCTGATGCAATCGCTACATACCTTCATGGCGGCGGAAAAATCGGTGTTATCGTTGGTTCTAAAGGTGAAAAATCTGACGCTGTTCAGACAGCACTTGCAAACATTGCAATGCAGGTTGCAGCTATGAACCCACAGTATATCAGCAGAAACGATATGTCAGCTGAAGAAGTTGCTAAACTTAGAGAAATCACTCTTGAAAGCGCATTAAATGATCCATTTACACTTCCAAAACCTGTATTACAGAAATTATTGGATGAAGCTGTTGCTTCAAAATGGTCAGCAGAAGATGTAACTGCTTACAATGAACACAAATCTAACATGAACTATCTGCCAAACTTCATCTCTAAAGAAGGAAAAGCAGAACTTGCTCAGTTAGCTTTAGCTTCTAAAGAAGAAATCGCCGGAAACAAAATCTTCAATGGTCTTGTTGAAGGACGTGTTTCTAAACAGCTCAAAGATATCTGCCTGCTTGAACAGACATATGTAAAAGCAGAAGATGGAAAACAGTCTGTTGCTAAATATCTTGATTCTGTTTCTAAAGATATGGAAATCGTACAGATGGTACGTTTCGAAGTTGGCGAAGGAATGGAAAAGAAAGTTGACGACTTTGCTGCAGAAGTTGCTGCACAGGTTGCCGGAAACTAATTCGATATTTCATGAAACTCTAAATAAAAAAATCCATCCTGCATAGCAGGGTGGATTTTTTTATCTAATAGGAATTCCATTTCCTATTAGATAAAACGATATTCATTATCTCATATTGTGTTTCATAGTGTTGTAGGCCAGCGCAGCGGCACCGGGATTCATATTCGCGTAAATTTCATAACAGGAGACCTGTCTGCAGAGATCCAATACTAACTGCAGGATTTTTTTTGTACCGGTGAAATATTCAGAGTGATAAATTTGATGAACCATGCAGGTGAACGCTTCACCTTCGTTCATTGGTTTTACCTCATTTGAAACAGCTCTTTTTAAAAATCCCATAGCGGACAAAGGTACATAGACGTTAGTATTAAGATCGTCTTTTCCACTCCATGGAGAACCATAAACCCAGACACCTTCATTCGTGATTTTTAATAAAGGCTTATCGTCATTGATGATTTGAGCTCTTGTTCCGAATAATTGCTTCCATAGTCTGGCGTGTGTGGATTTGCCAACACCACTGGAGGCGGCAATCAGATATGCTTTTCCGTCAACGGAAACAGCGGTTCCGTGGAAAGCAATCGTATTATGATCTATCAATATTTCGCATATGCAGCGATAAATAGCCAAAAATTCAAAGTGTTCGTCGGAAGCCCAAATACCTGTAAGCTTTCCTGAATCGATTAAATTTTGGGCTTTAGAACGCTCGAAATGGATACGTTCGGAATTCATTTTGATATAATAATCAGGCGTCTCGTTTGTTATATAATCGACACATTTGTTTTTTGCATATTCATAAAAAGTTTGAATGCGAAATCGAAAATCTGCAATTTCAATGGTAAATTCGATCATGAATATTCTCCCAACATTTATTGTATTTACTATTTAGAATTATAACGGATTCAAGCCGAATTCACAAGGAGAGTTTATACAGGGCGTTTGCATGGTACAGCGATACATGGTATAATTAACATAATAGTTTTCATTGAAAATAAAAGGTTTGAAACAGCGAAAATACAGAATTCGAAAGGAGAAAATTCCTCGAATGAGGATGGGGGAAACGATGAGCAGAAAAGTAGAAGATGTATTATCGGATGTATATAAGGACTTTTTTGGAACAATATCACCGGTAAAAGCGGGACAGAATAAAAATACGAATTCGAATCAAAACAAAAGTGGTGCAGAACCACTTGATCCTCAGAAGATTGCGAAAGAGGCACAGCTGATTCGCGAAAGCATAGAAAATGAATTGAAAATGGAACATCCGGAACTGGATCAAAAGTCTGAGGATAAAGAACAGACAAAAAATCAGGAAAAAGACCAGGTGAAAGAACAGGCAAAAGAACAGACCAAAGAAGAAAAACCGAAAGTTTCACCGATGGAAGAATTGAATAATCTCATTGGACTTAATCAGTTAAAAGACGATGTAAAGGAATTGATCAATCTGGTGAAAATGCAGAAAATGCGAGAGGAAAAAGGTCTAAAAACAGTTCCTGTTTCTCTGCATCTTGTATTTACCGGAAATCCCGGAACGGGAAAGACAACGATTGCCAGAATTTTGGCTGGATTATACAAAGAAATTGGCGTGCTCTCGAAAGGACAGCTTGTTGAAGTTGACCGTTCCTCACTTGTGGCCGGTTTTGTTGGCCAGACGGCGACGAAAACGCAGGAAAAACTGCAGGAAGCGATGGGAGGGGTACTTTTTATCGATGAGGCCTATACGCTTGTAAAAGACGCAGGAAATGACTTTGGGCAGGAAGCAATCGATACGATTTTGAAATCGATGGAAGACCACAGAGATGATTTGATTGTCATTGTAGCCGGATATCCGGATCTGATGGAGAAATTTATTAATAGTAATCCTGGCCTGAAATCTCGATTTAATAAGTATTTCCATTTCCCGGATTATAATGTAAAGGAATTGGGCGAGATATTCCGTATGTACTGCAGGAAATATGATTATAAACTCAGCAATGCTGCGGAACTCGTAGTTGAGCAGTGCATTATGGAAATGGTAGTGGAAAAGGATGAAAACTTTGCCAATGCCAGAAGTGTTCGAAATTTATTCGAAACAATCATTACCAATCAGGCATCTCGAGTTGCAAAAATTGAAAATCCGAGTGAAGAGGATGTCATAACGATCGAAGTGTATGACATTGACGGGTTTGAAAAAACAGCAGAGGAAACAGAGCAGACAAAAGCATCCGAGGAAACAGAGAATACGGAAGAAATGAAAGATGATAAAGAAATTAAAACAATGGAAGAAGCATTGGAAGAAATAGAGGAAGACGATAATATAAATTAACGGAGGTTTGAAATGCCATACGAAGAAGGAAATAAACGATATCATATACATGTTGCTCCCGGAGAAGTAGGTAAATATGTTATTTTGCCGGGAGATCCAAAACGATGTGCAAAAATTGCAGCTTATTTTGACTCACCGCAGCTGGTTGCGGATAATCGAGAATATGTAACCTATACCGGATATCTGGACGGAGAAAAAGTCAGTGTAACTTCTACCGGAATTGGAGGACCATCTGCAGCGATTGCGATGGAAGAACTGGTTCAGTGCGGTGCAGATACATTTATTCGTGTTGGAACATGCGGAGGAATGGAACTGGATGTAGTTGGCGGTGATGTTGTGGTGGCTACCGGTGCAATCAGAGCAGAGGGAACCAGTCGTGAATATGCGCCAATCGAATTTCCGGCAGTGGCAGATTTTGATGTTGTTACAGCACTTAGAGAATCCGCAAAGGATCTGGGGGCAAAGGCACACACAGGAGTGGTGCAGTGCAAAGACTCATTCTATGGACAGCATTCACCTGAGACAAAACCGGTAAGCTATGATCTGGAAAATAAATGGGAAGCATGGCTTCGTTTGGGATGCCTGGCATCGGAAATGGAATCGGCAGCACTGTTTACTGTTGCAAGTTATCTGCGCGTTCGCTGCGGATCGACATTTCTGGTAGTGGCAAATCAGGAAAGGGCAAAACGTGGAATGGAAAATCCACAGGTTCATGATACAGATCTTGCAATCCGTGTTACAATTGGCGCGATCCGCAAGATGATTGCCTCAGATAAAGCCCAAAAAGGTCAGTAATAAATGAAATAGAGCAACAGCAGCGAAAAACATAGCAAAAAAAAGATTTCAGGAGGAAAAAAATATGGGAACACCGCATAATAGTGCAAAAAAAGGAGATATTGCAAAGAAAGTTTTGATGCCGGGAGATCCGCTGAGAGCAAAATTTATTGCAGAGACATATCTGGAAAATCCTGTATGTTTTAATACTGTACGTAATGTATTGGGATATACAGGAACATATAAAGGGAAAGAAGTATCAGTAATGGCAAGTGGAATGGGATGTTCTTCGATTGGCATTTACAGCTATGAACTGTATCATTTCTATGATGTAGATCAGATTATCCGCGTAGGTTCTGCAGGATCACTTCAGGATGACGTAAATATCATGGACGTTGTTATTGCCATGGGAGCATGCACAGATACAAGCTATGCAAACCAGTATTGCCTTCCGGGAACTTTTGCGCCGATTGCAAGCTATGATATGGTTGCAAAAGCAGTAGAAGCAGCTAATAAATTGAATGTGCCGGTTAAAGTCGGTAATGTATTATCATCAGAAGTTTTTTATAACGAAAATACAAGCGCAACTCAGGCATGGAGAAAAATGGGCGTTCTTTGTACAGAAATGGAATGCGCTGCATTGTTTATGAATGCCGCAAGAGCAGGAAAAGAAGCACTGGGAATTATGACTATTTCAGACCATATTATCAAGGGTGGAGAAATATCAGCAGAAGAGCGTCAGACTTCCTTTAGACAGATGATGGAAATTGCGCTTGAGGTTTGATGTAATCTGAAGTATATCAATAGAAAAAAGTGACAATTGAATGATTTTTTAGAATTAAGGCAGAGAGCATAAACGTTCTCTGCTTTTTGCTATTTATAATTGGAAAATATATGCGATATTTATGGCAAAACATAAATACATTCTGTCTGTACACGTTTATAATGTAAAAACGTGAAAAAACACAATGCAGTAAAACATAATTAACGAAAGCTTTATAAACGTAGCATGCGATCAATAGACGAATTTCTGATTGAGGTGATTGTTATATTTTTTACGATAAAAGATAGAATTATGGATGGAAAATATAATGAAACAAAAAAGTGCATGTTCGAAAGTAAACTATAATTTACCTAAAACACAAAGATCGTTTTAGCTTATCAAGAAGTTGCAATACACAAAAATGTGTAAAAAGACACTAAAAATAGCATGATTTTATCGCTATGTGTGTTGAGAAAAGTGTAGTATTGTGTTAGAATTTATAAGATTAATTAGAAATATCAGCGACTTTTTAGTTGATGAAAACAAAATTAAAAAGAATGATCGGCAGAAAGAGAAGAGGGAGTAAAAGTGATATGAAAGAGAAATTTTATGACAACATAATTCATCAGATGGTTAAAAAAAATAGTAGTTAGAAAAATATCATTTGTATATAGATTATCAATCATCAGAAAGTAAAAAAAGAAAGGAGACAAGATGAGTAAAAACAAGGTACGCACCGAATTAAAAAAGGTAACAGCTTTTTTCTTGTCTGTAGCTTTGGTAATGCAATGCAATCTGCCAACCATTGCTGAAGATTATGCACCAACTCAAGTAACTGAGAGTGCTCAAGAAGAAGCAATTGCTGCGCAGGAAGCAGAAGCTGCAGCAAGAGCGGCAGCAGAAGCA
>JAUNCI010000047.1 GCA_030526665.1 Eubacteriales bacterium | reverse complement strand
AAGCCTTTGCTGAGATTTTATTTAACATTTCTTGAACTTAGTTTGCAAGCGCGTTGCAAAGGTTTGCGAGCAAATTTATGCAGCTGTCAACCTATCTAATTTATATGCAATCATACTGCAAAGGTTTGCGAGCAAATTTATGCAGCAATCATAGAATTATTTTTTAATATAATCAAAAGTAGCAAAATAAACTTTGCAACAGGTAAACTTTACTGTGCCTTAACCTTAGTCCAAAGCTCCGCATACAACTGCTTCACTTTTGGCTCCTGGTATTTGAAGATTTCGCTCTTTGGATTGTCAATTTCCGGGATGTATGAAGATATACCTTCATAATCACCAACCAGCATTTCATCATAAGCACTCTTTACAGGAGAAGTATACCCTACTTCTATTGTATTAGAAAGTGCATTTTCTTCATCCAGCATAAAATTGATAAATTCATGAGCAAGATCTACTTCGTTACAGTCTTTTGTAATAACCATTCCATCATACCAGATATTTGTTCCCTGGTTTGGTGTCAGATAATCAAGCTCATCATTTTCACTGATAATATAAGATGCATCGCCGGAATATACAACTGCGATTGATTTATTACCGGAGATCATGTTGTCGATAACATCGTCACCGGCATAGATAACATCCATATTGTCTCTCTGATCTACAAGCCACTCATATGCTTCCTGAATTTCATCTGCATTTGCTGTATTCATAGAATGTCCAAGAGCTTTCATAGCTACCATAAATGCATCTCGTTCAGAATCATACATATAAATGTCACCTTTGTATTTCTCATCTTTCAGAAGATCCCAGCCTTCTGCAAGATCAGCTTCATCTACAACATTTTTGTTGTAAAGGATACCAACGGTTCCCCAGAAATATGGGCAGCTGTAGCGGTTACCCGGATCGTAGGATTTATCGCGAACTTCATCTAGAATATTTTTGCTGTTTGGAATCTTTTTCCAGTCGATCGCCTGCAGATAATTTTCTTTCATCAGACGTTCAATCATATAATCGGATGGAACCAGAATATCATACTGCTCACCACTGGAAAGTTTTGTATACATCATTTCATTGGATTCGAAGGTCTCATATACAATTGTACAATTATACTCTTTTTCAAATTTTTCCAACAGACTTAAATCCATATACTCGCCTGAGTTGTAGACTTTCAAAATGTGTGTACCATTTGCAACAGCACCCCAGCGATTTAATCCGAATGCAACTGCCACTACGAGCACAACTGCAATGATTCTCTCCGCTTTCTGATTACGTTTTGAACGTTTTTTCAGCAATGCCGGAATGATATTGGCCAAAATCAATACGATAATAATTACCACAATTACAACTGTGGAAAGTGCATTGATTGTCGGATTGATACGTTTTGTCATATTGTAAACGATAATAGAGATATTCTTTACACCGTTTCCGGATACGAAATATGAAATTACGAAATCATCAAACGACATGGTAAATGCGAGCAATGCACCGGCAAAAACGCCTTCTTTTATCATAGGCAAAATAACTTTAACCATTGCCTGAAAAGGTGTCGCACCAAGGTCCATAGCTGCATTTGCAAGGTTTGGATCCAGACTACGTACCTTTGGATATACACTTGTAATTACATATGGTGTACAGAATGCGATATGCGCCAAGAGCATGGTCCAATAGCCTTTGCTCATTCCGATGGATGAAAACAGAATCATCAGTCCGATTGCCGTTACAATATCAGGATTCATAATCGGAAGGTTATTGATATTCATAACCATCTCTTTGACGATCTTTCTGGATTTTGAAAGACCGATTGCTGTGATTGTTCCGAGAATGGTTGAAATTACGGTTGCCAGAATGGCAATTGTCACGGAAACATATACGGCCTTTGTAACTTCCACATTATTTAAAAGTTCTGAATACCAGCGCATGGAAAAACCTGAGAATTTTGTCAGTGATTTTGATGAGTTAAATGAAAAAATCATAGTCACCAGAATCGGCAGGTAGAAAAATGCGAGGCACAAAACTACATAAAATCTTGAAAAAATAGATTTCTTCTTATTCATTTCTACCTCCTACTCTTCTGTTTTTTCTAATTTATCCATACGTTTCATAAGGCCCATGGAAATGACGATGATTACCGCAAGGATCAATGAAATCGCACTACCAAAGTTCCAGTCTCCGACAGAGATGAACTGTGTTTCAATCAGGTTACCGATCAATGTGTACTGTCCGCCGCCGAGAAGTTTCGGAATCACGAAGGATGAAATTGCCATCAAAAATACCATCATAATTCCATTAAATACACCCGGTGTGGAAAGTTTCCATGTAACTCTCCAGAATGTCTGAAAGCGGTTTGCACCAAGATCATATGCAGCCTCAATCAGAGATTTATCCATTTTACTTAAAGAAGTATGAATCGGAATTATCATAAAAGGCATAAAATTGCATACGAGTCCCAGGATTACAGAAAAATCTGTATACATCATGGAAATTTTGTCAAATCCAAGATATGTAATAAACTGGTTGATAATACCATGATCGGACAAAATATTCATCCACGCATAGGTACGCAGCAAAAGGTTGATCCACATTGGAATTGTAACCAGCATAATCAGAAGGCTCTGCGTTTTTTCTGAATATCTGGAAATAAAATAAGCCAGTGGATAACCAAGCAGCAGACAAAGTGCTGTCGTAATAATACCCAGTTTAAAAGATTTTAAAATAACGTTTAAATATGTCGTTTCAAGGAATTTAGCAAAGTTTCCCATAGTGAAGGACCAGGTCAGAACCTCATTTCCTTCTTTTGTGAACGCATAAAGGGCAATCAAAATCAATGGTATTACTAAAATAAAGAATGCCCATATAACATATGGTTTAATTAAGTGTTTATACTGTTTCATTAATATGCTCCCATCTTGTACATTACATGAATATCTTCCGGTCCAAATCTCAAACCAACTTCTTTGCCGACTTCTGCATAGTCGGTAGTATGTACATTGTACATACGGTTTTCGGTTTCGATCATAATTTCATAATGTACGCCTTTGAAAGTAATATTGCGTACAACACCTTTTAATTTTGCAGCTTCCGGCTCAACAATGTCGATATCCTCCGGTCTGAGAACAACTTCGATTTCTTCATTGTCTTCAAAACCTTTATCCACACATTCAAATTCAAAACCATCAAATGCTACAAGGAAATCTTTGATCATGACACCTTCAATAATATTGGATTCCCCGATAAAACCTGCAACGAATCTGTTTTCCGGTTCATTGTAAATATCGGTCGGTGTTCCAATCTGCTGAATCTCACCATTGTTCATAACAACGACAGTATCGGACATAGAAAGTGCTTCTTCCTGATCATGTGTGACGTAGATGAAAGTAATACCAACTTCCTGCTGAATTTTTTTCAATTCAAACTGCATCTGTTTACGAATTTTTGCATCCAATGCACCGAGAGGCTCATCGAGAAGAAGAACCTTTGGTTCGTTTACTAATGCTCTGGCAATCGCAACACGCTGCTGCTGACCACCGGAAAGAAGTGTAACATCTCTTTTTTCGAATCCTTCCAGGCCAACCATTTTGAGCATACGTGCAACCTTCTGTTCTATGACAGATGGATCCACTTTTTTCAGATTCAATCCAAATGCAATATTTTCACCAACATTGAGATGTGGGAATAATGCATATTTCTGGAATACTGTATTTACTTCTCTTTTGTATGGGGGTAATTTGGAAATTTCGATACCATCGAAAAGTACCTCACCGCTGCTTGGCTCTTCAAAGCCAGCTATAATTCGAAGTGTTGTAGTTTTACCGCATCCACTAGGTCCTAACAGCGTCAGAAACTCATTCTCGTAAATATCCAGATTGATTCCTTTCAGAACCTGCTGATCAGAGAAGTTTTTTGTAAGATCTTTGATCTCAATCAGTTTATTTCCCATTTCATTTCCAATTTTACTTTCCATTTTTTCCTCCTGTAAAAGAATGTATTACTTTATATATCACTAGTGCAATGATAGACACTGCAACCATTAGTGTACATAGTGCATTGATTTCCGGAGTAACGCCGGTCTTCATTTGTGTGTAAACCTTGATCGGCAAGGTTGAGATGCGAGGTCCATTTACAAAAATACTGATGACGACATCATCCATGGACATCGCAAATGCCAGCAGGGAACCGGATAAAACTGCCGGCATCACCAATGGCAGGGTAATATCATAAAATGCGCGAAATGGTCCTGCTCCCAAATCACGGGCTGCTTCTACAAGCGACGGATCCATTCCAACCAGTCTCGCCTTCACTTCCATCAATATATATGGCACACAGAATACCGTATGTCCGATCAAAAGTGTCAGCATACCAAACGGCAGGTTCATCATATAAAAAAATGCCATCAAAACCATACCTAAAATAATTTCGGGAATCATCAGCGGCAGCAGGGAGATATATTCCAGAACGCCTTTTGAACGAGTTTTCAAAGCTGCCATTCCCACTGCGCCAAACGTACCGATCACAGCTGATATCAGTACACTTAAAACGCCAAGTATCAAACTATTTTTCAGAGCTTCCATCATGGCCAGATTTTGAAATAGTTTCTCATACCATTGCAGAGAAAATCCGGTCCATTTCACAGGAAGCTTCGATTCATTAAAGCTAAAAATGATTACCACCGCTACGGGCAGATACATGAGTAAAAAAACAATTCCCCGATAAATGTGAGAAAATCGTATCCGTTTCTTTTTCATCCGATTCCCTCCAATTTCTTCATATTGGTCAGTCGGCGATAAAGCATAATCATCAATGTCGTCATGATCATCAGCACGACTGCTAACGCTGCTGCAAATGGCCAATTACTTCCTCTGGTCATCTGCTCCTGAATCAGACTTCCAACCAGAACGATTTTGTTTCCACCTAGAATGTCTGCGATGAAAAACAGTCCCATAGATGGAATGAAAGTCAGAATAATACCGGTTAAAAGTCCCGGTCTGGTCAATGGAAACGCGATATCCCAAAACGCTTTCATTCGCGAAGCTCCCAGATCTCTGGCAGCTTCCATCAATGACCAGTCCAATTTTTCCGCACTGGAATACACGGAAATAGTCATAAAAGGCAGCAATACATAAATCATACCTACCACGATTGCCTGATAACTGTACAACAATGATAACGGCTTATCAATCAGTCCCAACAACTTCAGAACATGATTTAAAACGCCTTTTTTCTGCAAAATAATAATCCATCCGTACATACGGATCAGCGAATTGATCCAAAACGGAAGCATCAAAAGAAGCATCGCTCTTTTTTTACCGGCTTCACCTAAACGAGATATATAATATCCCATCGGATAGCCAATCAAACTGATCAGCACCGTGCTGGTGATTGCCAATTTAAAGGATTGCACAAACGTATTAAAATACACAGGTTCAAAAATTTTCTTATAATTTTCAACCGTAAAAATCCAATCAACTCCACTGCCCTGCGCAGGCGTTGCAAAACTCAGAGCCACCACATAGAGAAGCGGTCCCGCCACAAATATCAAAGTAAAAAGATACAATGGCAGCACCATCGCTATGGCAGCTCCCCGCGACCTACGCATCCGCCTCCCGTGCCAATTGTTCAGAATCCTGGTTTGAATTCTCGGATTTTTTCGTTTCAGGTTTAGAATCAAATGCAAGTTTTTCTCTTACTTGAGATTCTGTCATCCCCAGTTCCGTCATCAGATAGCGGATTACCTGTGCCTCTGTCACTTCTGCATCATGAATGAAATTCGCAACATAAGGCGTTTTCGGATTTTTATACAATTCCTCAGGGCTGTCAATCTGTTCAATATTCCCCTGATTCATAATCGCAATGCGGTCTGACATATTGACCGCCTCTTCCTGATCATGGGTGATATAAACAAATGTAATCCCCAGAGATTTTTGCAAGTTCTTTAATTCTACTTGCATACTTCTGCGAAGCTGCAGATCCAAAGCTCCCAATGGCTCATCAAGAAGCACAACCTGCGGTTTATTTACCAAAGCCCTTGCCAAAGCCACTCGCTGTCTCTGTCCGCCTGATAATTCCGATGGTTTACGTTTCTCGAACCCGCTCAGCTGAACCAGTTCCAAAACCTGCTTCACATCCTGCTTAATCTGCTCTTTTGGCACCTTTTTTAATTTCAATCCATAGGCTATATTTTGTGCAACCGTCATATGAGGAAAAAGCGCATAGCTTTGAAATACCGTATTGATATCACGCTTATTCGGCTCCGCAAAAGTAACATCTTTTCCATTCAGCCACACTTCGCCGGAATCCGGCATTTCCAGACCCGCAATGATACGCAAAGTCGTCGTCTTCCCACATCCGGACGCACCCAGAATCGTCAAAAATTCACCTTGGTAAATATCCAGGTTAATACCATCCAGGACAACATCCTCTGAAGTAAAACTTTTCTTTATATTTTTTAAACGCAGAAGAACCTTCTGCTGATTTGTATTATCGT
>JAUNCI010000046.1 GCA_030526665.1 Eubacteriales bacterium | reverse complement strand
ATGCGTTTCCGCTCTCGGATGCATTTCCGCTTTCAGATACTTCTTCCATCTGTGAAATTTCTGTATTCCATTTATGAGAATCCGTAACTTTAATCGCATTTAATGCTTTTGTATCTACTTTGATCTCAGCAGCTTCTATCCATTCATTTGTAAGATCTGTGTAAGCCTTCTGTTCTCTTGCAGTTTTAACACTTTCCTGTTTCTGAGCAGTAGCTTCTTCATCGTTTTCTTTGTCAAGTCTTGCAATATAATAACCATATACAGATTCAACTACTTCCGGAACGAGCTCGCCTTCTTTCACTTCTCTAAGTGCATTTACGAGTTCATCAGAATAATTGTCTGTATTCAAGTCTTCGTCTTCGGATGCTGTAGTCAGGAAACTTCCTGTTTGAGCAGTATATGCTTCATTTACTGAGGCAGCCACTTCTCCCAGATCAGCAGTCGGATCTTCTTTCATCTTTTCCATAATCTGTTCTGCTTCGGCTTTCTTTGCATCAAGGTCATCACCAACAAGAATCACACCGTTATCGTCTGTGGTCGGTACCTGAACATAAGTGAAGGAAGACTGCTGTGCTTCTTCCGGTGTTACTTCCACAGCGGCATCTTTGATAATCGCAGCTCTCACTTTGTAGCTGTAAGTCTGTAATTCCAGATACTGTTTTACATCATCTTCTGAAACGGCAAGCTCAGCAAGTGCCTCTTCACTGTTTGCATCCATAAATGCTGCGGCAGCTTCCTCGATTGCTTTTGTTTCTTCTTCTGTGAGTTCAATGCTATAGTCTGCTGCTTTTTCTTTTGAAAGAGCCATTACCTTCAATGTATCCACTACAGAATCTCTCAGCTCTTCGCCTTTGGTTTTCTTTTCGTCTGTTCCGGCGCCATCCCAGTCGCTGCTCATGTCTGCTCCGAAATACATTGCATACATCGCATACATTGACTCTCTTTCTGCCTGTTCCTGACGTGTAAGCAGACTTACAACACCCATAGGAATTTTTTCACCGTCGACTTCCAGTGCGGTTTTGGTTCCATCAATTTTTGCTTCTCCACAGCCTGTTAACGCACCAAACGCTAACATTCCGGTTAAAACAAGAGAAGTATATTTCATCGATTTTCTCATAATAGCCTCCATCATATCAAATACATATTTTTGCTGTTTTCTACAGCAAACACTATCAAGAGTATAATCTTTTTTGGCCTGAGCCGCAAGTATTTTCTACGATTCCCCCCGGTGCAGAGTGATACTGCTGAACTCATCCAAAATCACCTTCAAAGCATCCAGTACCGCCCCATCAAATTTATAAGTAAAAGCCGGATCCTCTCCCGGTTTCAGGAACAGTTTTCGATTATATTTCTTCAATAATTTAGGAATCTGATCCACATCAATTTTTGCATTTTGCAAAAAAGTGATTCGTAATTCATTATCCAATTGCTTTACTTCTGTGATATAAGCCTTATGTGCCTGTGCTTTTAATTTCGATATCAATAGCAGATTCATCGCCGCCGTCGGCAGATTGCCAAAACGGTCCAGCATTTCATCCAGCATTTCGTCATAATCCTGCTGGGTTTCAATTCCGGCGATTCGTTTATAAATGTCCAGTTTCTGGAATTCATTTGTAATGTATGATTCCGGAAGATAAGCGTCAATAGAAACATCGATCGCCGTTTCAAAATCTTCCATTACTTCTATACCTTTTGCTTCCTGCACTGCCTCATTCAGCATTTTGCAGTATAGTTCATATCCGACCGCATGCATATGTCCGTGCTGCTGTGCTCCCAGTAAATTTCCGGCGCCTCGAAGTTCCAAATCTCTCATTGAAATTTTGAATCCGCTTCCCAGGTCTGTGTATTCACGAATCGCAGCCAGTCGTTTCTCTGCAGTTTCTTTGAGCATGGCAGTTCGGCGATACATCAGAAATGCATATGCCGTACGATTCGAACGACCGATTCTGCCTCGCAGCTGATAAAGCTGTGACAATCCAAATCGATCCGAATCATGTATAATCATAGTGTTGCAATTTGGAATATCCAGTCCGGTTTCGATAATTGTTGTTGATACCAGCACATCAATTTCTCCGTTGATAAACTGATACATAATCTGCTCAAGCTGGCGTTCGCTCATCTTTCCATGGGCAAATTCTACTTTCGCATCCGGAACCAGCGAAGCGATCCGGGCCGTTACCTCTGCAATATCATTCACACGATTATATACATAATATACCTGTCCATCTCGACGCATTTCTCGCATAATTGCTTCTCGTACTGTCTCATCATCATATTCCATGACATATGTCTGAATTGGCATTCGATCGATCGGCGGCTCTTCCAGAACACTCATATCTCGAATACCGATCATACTCATATGCAATGTTCGCGGAATTGGTGTTGCTGTCAGTGTCAGAACATCAATGTCCTTTTTCAAATACTTTATTTTTTCTTTATGCGCAACACCAAACCGTTGTTCCTCATCGATAATCAAAAGGCCCAGATTTTTAAACATAACATCTTTTGACAAAACTCTATGCGTTCCAATGACAACATCGACCTGCCCTTTTTTCAGATCCGCGATGGTCTTTTTCTGTTGTGCCGGTGTTCGGAAACGGCACAGTAAATCAACTCTGACAGGAAAATCTTTCATTCTCTGTACAAAAGTATTATAGATCTGCTGTGCAAGAATCGTTGTTGGAACAAGATATACTACCTGTCGGCTCTCCTGTACCGCTTTGAATGCTGCTCGCAGCGCAATTTCCGTCTTGCCATAACCAACATCACCGCAGACGAGACGATCCATAATTTTGGTACTTTCCATGTCACGCTTTAAATCTTCGATTGCGCTCAGCTGGTCTTCTGTTTCCTCATATGGAAACATCTCTTCAAACTCTTTTTGCCAGACTGTATCTGCGCCATAAACATATCCTTCTTTTTGCTGGCGCTGCGCATACAATTCCACCAGTTCTTTTGCAATATCTTTTACTGCGCCTCGAACTTTACTTTTGGTTCGATTCCACTCTTCCGTCCCGATTCGATTCAATTTTGGTTTTTTATCCACGTCACCGGAAGAATATTTCTGTAAGGAATCCAGCTGAGTCGCCAGAATATACAGGCAATTTCCCTGATATAAAATCTTGATATAGTCTTTGGTAATACGATCCAGCGTGATTTTTTCCACACCCTGATACATGCCGAGTCCATATCTCTCATGTATCACATAATCGCCGACAGAAAGATCTGCAAAATCCTGAATTCGGCTTCCCGAATGCACTTTTTTGCGTTTTTTCTTCGTCTGTTCCTGCCCGAATATATCCGTTTCCGTGATAAGCGCAAATTTTAACAAGGGATACTCAAAGCCTTTTAATGCATGTCCGTACATGACCATGAGTTCACCTTTTTGCAGAATTCTTTCCTGATCTTCACTATAGAAAGCATTCACATCCTCATTGATCAGATCTTTTGCCAGACGATTTGCTCTGGTTCTTGATCCTGACAAAAGCAGTACCCGGTAACCCTGTTTTTTGTACTTCTTTAAATCTGCAACCAGTAATTCAAAACTTCCATGATAGGAGTTTATTGATTTCACTGTCAGGTTAAACCGCTGAACGAAATTCCATCCCGAAGCATTCGGGTCCAGCGCACTCATTGAAACACAGTGGTATTTATGAAATGCTTTCTGAACATCTGCAAACTCACACATCCGGCGATCCTGCAATACTTTCTGCCCTTTTTCTTCCCGATGCATACGGCTCTGTGAAATTTCCTCCGCTGCAATTGTTCCGCGCTCCACCAGACGATTTGGTTCATCAAGGAACAGCAGCGTATTTTCTTTTTCAAAATATTCCAAAAAGGTCTCTGAACGTTCCTCCTCAATGATATCCGCAACCGGATAAATGGTAACCTCTTCCAGATTTTCCAGCGAACGCTGTGTCTGACTGTCAAAAGAACGAATGGACTCGATTTCATCATCAAACAATTCTATTCGAATCGGATTTTCTTCTGTCAAAAGATAAATATCCACGATTCCGCCGCGAACAGCAAACTGTCCGGGCAATTCAACCTGTCCAACCCGCTCATACCCCAGAACAGCCAGGCGCATTTTCAAAGCATCCAGATTGATGATACTTTCATAATCGTAATGCAGAATTTTTTCTTTTATTTTCTGAAGTGACGGCAAATAATCCATACAGCCATCAATTGTTGTCACAATCGTGATCTCCTCTTCTTCGATCAGAGCACGAATTGTTTTCATACGTTCTCGAATCAGCAGATTTCCCTGAATATCTGCCTGAAAAAAGAGCAGATCCTTCGCAGGATAATAAAATATATTTTTATCGTAGAAACGATAATCACTGCAGATTTCTTTTGCGCGCTGTTCATCATCCGCAATAATCAGACGATAAGGAAAAAGCCCGGAAAATCCATTCATTAAATGGACTTTCTGGGACTCCATACATCCTGATATCTGAATTATTCCGCGAGAATGCTGCGCAAGCTGTACTATTTCCTCATACTCTGCAAGTTCCTGCAGAGGAGCCAAAACAGTCTTCATTCTTTTCACTCTACGCTTTCTTTTTGTTATATTGATTCATCGCTGCATCAACGCCATTTTTCACAATCATCTCGACCGCATCTGCAGCATCCTCGATTGCTTCATCAATTCCTTTTCTTTCTTCCGCAGAAAAACGTCCCAGCACATAATCTGCCAGATCCCATCCCTGCGGTTTTGCTCCGACACCGACCTTGATTCTACAGAACTTCTCCGTTCCGAGACGGCGGATAATGTCTTTCATTCCGTTGTGTCCGCCGGCACTTCCGCGTTTGCGAATGCGAAGCTGTCCCGGTTCCAGGTCGATATCATCATAAATTACGATCAGCTCTGTTTCCAGATCGATTTTGAAAAAATTCGCCATTTCCTGAACCGGTCCTCCACTCAAATTCATGTAGGATAATGGCTTCATCAGGATTACCTTTTCTGACCCAACCACTGTTTTTCCATACATTCCATTGAATTTCACACCGCCCTGCGGAACATTCCACTTCTCGATCAACGCATCGATCGTATCAAACCCCATGTTATGGCGCGTCTTTTCATATTGTCTTCCCGGATTTCCCAGGCCAACTATCAAATACATATTTTCCCTCACATCAAATTAGTTAAAGTATACCATTTCATCCTCGAGCGGTTCGCATACCTGTACTTCATCCGCATACAGAACGATTCCTTCTTCTCGATATTCAGAACGGTATTCAAATGCGACTTTCGCGGTAAGATCAACCCAGTCGCCGGCATTCAGTTTTGGTGCGTATGCACTTTTACAAATGTATCCAAGGAATGTCGTATCATCTGCACAACATGTCATTGCCGTTCTTCCCGGTACAAAAAATTTGCTCGCCATACCACGTGGCTTCATGACACGTGCCTGAAAATGTACTGTTTTTCCGGTATATTTTTCCGGATGATCCATGGAATCCACAAACCAGATACCATAATCCTCCGGTCTGATTTCAATAATCGGTGCTTCAATATCAAACGGAAGCTCATCCTGGAAGATGTCTTCCATTTCTCCCTCTTCATCCTCAAAAATAACCTCAGCCGCCTGATTCGCAACCTTAATAGCTCTGCGATATGCCGGAAGCGGATCTTCCGCAGTACAACGATTGAATACAACCATATCACTTCCACGAACCATATCCATGAAAAGTGATTTCATATTTGCCATATACATCTGATATGTCGTTGCATCTACACAGGTAATCTCCTGTTCGATTCCCCATCCTTCCGGTTTTTCCATCTCCTCAAACTTGCTTACAAGCCACATTCCGTTATATTCCATTACAACACGTTCCGGTCTATGGATAATCTCCATGGATGTAAGTCGCTCCGGTGTCAGATCTTCCTCTTTTTCAATCACTTCAACCACAACATTTTTCAGTGCAAGTGCTTTTGTATCATATTCTTCCTCTCCTTCTTCGCAAAGAATCAGAAGCGTTTTTCCATCGATTCTAAAATAATCCTGGTCCAGTGTAAAACGAAGAAATGTTGTTTTACCACTTTCCAAAAATCCGGACACCAAATAAATCGGTACTCTAATGTCGTCCATATTTCACCTTTCTATCCTGTAACTATTATGCAATGCCAAAGAGTTCTGAAAGTTTTTCTTCTTTCATCTGTGCTCCGATTACACAGATACGTCCTGTATAATCCGGTGCGCCCTGACGAATTTCTGTTTCCTCCGGAACCATATCAAAGTAAATCCATGTTCCGTCTTCTGCAGGAAGCATTCCTTTTGCTCGGAGAATCATGCCGTATTCTTCTGATTCAGATAATTCGGCCAGAATTTTCTCAATTGTTTCTTTTGTATATTTTTTGATCGTCTCACGTCCCCAGCTGGTAAATACTTCATCTGCGTGATGATGGTGATGATGTTCGTGATCGTGGTCGTGATCGTGTCCGCAGCTGCATTCTCCGTCATGATGGTGATGGTCATGATCATGATCGTGGTCGTGATGATGCTCAT
>JAUNCI010000045.1 GCA_030526665.1 Eubacteriales bacterium | reverse complement strand
TACCCAACTCTTATCTGTAGATGATTTACGGAATACACGATAGCTTTCAGCACCTACCACTTTTTTCCATTTTACCTGTACCCCTTTTGCAGAATTAGACGCACTAATTAGAACTGGTGTCTCAAGCCTGGTTAACTTTGGAATTTCTTTTTGTTCTTCCAAAATTTCTCCGCACACACTACACTTTTTACCATCAGTCAGTCCTGGTTCAGAAATAGTTGCATCTTTACCCGGAATTATTTCCGAGATATATTCACACTTCTGAACAGATGGATCCTCTTCTTTTGCCGTAACCGTAAATACTACAGGAATCATGACGTTTAACTGTGTTTCACCTGCTGCATATCCGGAATTATCCGTATAGGAAATATAGGTGTTAAATGATTGATATTGATCCGACTCAACCTCCGGTAATGTACCGGTCAAATAATAACCTCGATATCTTCTGCCGTTGGCTTCAAATTGATATTCTTTTCCATTTGCCCATTTCGGAACTGTGACAAGTCTGCTTTCTTTATATTTTGCTTGTGTAATAGAACCGGATTTATCTGAATTATCAACAGTTTCCGGGAATGCGGCTGCCAGACCTGTACTTTGTGTTACTTCAGACTTCTCTTCCAATTCACCAAGAACATTACTTTTAATAGGAATATAGAATTTCTTCGTTCCAAAGTAACTATTATTTACAATTGCTGTTGCTGATGCATCTTCCAGCTCAATCCCATATGGAAACCAGCAGTTTTCAAATGTAATGGCTGCCTTGGTTTCCACAAATACCGAACCGGTATAAGTTACACCTGTGATTGTCTGCTTTGTGCCGGTTGTATAACGGATTGTCTCACCCTTTGTCTGGTCTTCTTTTGCCGGATCTTCTTTTGATGGATCCTCATTGACTGGTTTATCTCCGGCATCCTCTCCATTCACTTCTGCACGCAATGCATTTTTAATTGCATCAGCAATAGCCTGGCGATATCCATTTGCAGTTGCATTAGTCAATGCATCAATGGTATTGTCTGTTTCAGAAATGTCGGCATATGTATCAATATAATCATTTTTGACTGTTTCAAATAGATTGTCCCAATTACCATCTGCATCTGCAATGACAATATCTGATATTTTTCCATTATCATTCACAGTTACCGTCAAAGTAATATAGTGTCCATTACTCATAGAAGCAGTTCCCTGATACGTTCCAGCTTTTGCGAAATTTTTGTCCGTATCTGTTTCTTCCGACTGTGACTCTGCTGCCGGAGCAGATGCAAGTGCATATTCTATTGCCTCTGTCAAATTGACTGAATATTCTGAACTTCCGGAACTGCTGCCGGATAAAGAAGCCGAAGTAACAGTATCTGTCTGCGTTCCGATTCCTGTTACAGCTGTTTTTCCAACATAACTCATACGAGCCTGCATGGCAATCGTATTAAATCGATCCTGTTTATCTCGAGCACTGATCCAGATATCTGAAATCTTTCCATTTTCCACAGATAGAAACAGCGTTGCATAATAGATCTTGGTTTTCCCTTTTTTATTTTTGGTGGCAGTAATAGAACTTGTATATACTCCATCAGCAGCAATCTGTTTTCCAGAAACTTTTCTGATCGAAGAATTCACCGTATCTTCTGCTTCAAGTAGTTCGTTTTCAATTTCCTCAGAATCACCAAAAAAATCGTCATCCGATTCATCTGAAATATCCTGATCAAAATCTTCATCGAAATCATTCATATCACTGTCGATTGCATTAGAAAAATCTTCATTTTCTGCCGTTGTAATATCTTCCTGAAACTCATCATTTATGATACTGTCCTGATCATATTCTGAAAAAACATCCTCAAATTCTACATCTGATTCTGTCTCAGCCTCTCCTGCATAAGAAGTCACATACAAAGAACCAAATGATGTCAGACTCAAAGTACCAACCAATGATAATGCAGCTGTTTTTCGAATCCACTTTCCTTTTTTCATGTTTCTACAATACATATACATTTCCCACCTTTATGTTAGTTAGTAATAACTAACAAATAATATCATATTCTTATTTTCTTGTAAATACAAATCCTAAAATAAAACAGAAAGACTATGAATCCTCGCAGTATATATTAAATAACAAAAAACGCAATTTTATCTAATATAAAAAAAGATCTCATGCTTCGAATTTACGAAACATGAGATCTTTCAAATTACATTACTATTTTCAATTTACAAAAGCTCATATACTAATTCATAAACTTATCATCATTTGGATATTTTGATAGCTTTTGCTGCGCTCCATGCAGAATAGTAATTCACACCATCTGCATTCAGATATCCTCTGACATATACATTATAGGTTTGTCCTTTTTTCAGAGATTTAATCACTGTATTTAAGGTTTTATTTGATTTAATGGTTATGGTTTTATCTGTACTGCCGTTTTTGTACCTCACCTGATATCCTGTAGCTCGGCCATTCTGATTCCATTTAACAGTAATTGTGCCGGCTGCATTATTGGTAACAGATGATATTTTATGCGTACCAAGTCGATAATATACTTTTGCAGCATATGCTCCTTTGAAGCTGCCTGAATATGCGCGTACAGCATAAGTATATTTTGAGCCGTTTGTTGTTGCTTTTGTATCTTTGTACGTTACGGTTTTTCCATTTTTGATGTTCGCTATGTTTGTCCATGAGGATTCATTGCCTGCCTTACGATAGACAATATATCCTTTTGCACCTGCAACAGCATTCCATGTGATCTGTAAACCGCCGGTACCGATATTTGCGATTTTTGATATAACTCCTTTAGCCAGATAAGTAACTGTCTTGCCTTTTGTATCAAAATTACTTACATAATCATTTTTCTTCTCATTTAAGCAACGTACGGTATAGACATAAGTTACTCCGGATGCTGCTTTTGTATCAACATAAGAAATGGCGTCTGTATCTGCCAGTTTTACCCAACTCTTATCTGTAGATGATTTACGGAATACACGATAGCTTTCAGCACCTTCCACTTTTTTCCATTTTACCTGTACTCCATTTCCTACGATCGAAGCACTTTCCAAAACAGGAGTTTCCAGTGAAGTTAATTTCGGAATCACTTTTTGTTTAACGGTTATCGTTCCGCAAACTTCACAATGTTTTCCTTCTGTAAGACCTTCTGAAGACAGGGTAGCTGGTTTACCTTCATCTACTACTTCCTTGTGACCAGGAGCAGGAATTTCTTTCTGTTCTTCCAGAATAATTCCACAAAGACTACATTTCTTTCCTTCTGTAAGGCCGCTTTCTGTACATGTTGCTGCTTTTGCTTCAAGTACTTCTTCGGTATGACCTTCCGGATGAAGAGCCGGGATTTCTTCCTGAGCTTCAAGGATCTCACCACATACGCTACATTTCTGTCCTTTTGTAAGGCCGCTTTCTGTACATGTTGCTGCTTTTTCTGCAAGTACTTCTACAGTATGACCGAGTGCCGGAATTTCTTCCTGGGCTACAAGAATCTCACCACATACATTACATTTCTGTCCTTCTGTAAGACCTGTTTCTGTACATGTTGCTGCTTTTCCTGCAAGTACTTCTACAGTATGACCGAGTGCCGGGATTTCTTCCTGGGCTACGAGGATTTCTCCGCATACATTACATTTCTGTCCTTCTGTAAGACCTGTTTCTGTACATGTTGCTGCTTTTCCTGCAAGTACTTCTACAGTATGACCGAGTGCCGGGATTTCTTCCTGGGCTACGAGGATTTCTCCGCATACATTACATTTCTGTCCTTCTGTAAGACCTGTTTCTGTACATGTTGCTCCTTTTCCTGCAAGTACTTCTACGGTATGACCGAGTGCCGGAATCTCTTTCTGGGCTATAAGAATCTCACCGCATACACTACATTTCTTTCCTTCTGTAAGGCCTGTTTCTGTACATGTTGCTGTTTTTGCCTCAAGTACTATTTCGGTATGTCCAAGTGCTGCAATTTCTTCCTGTGCTACAAGGATTTCTCCGCATACACTACATTTCTTTCCTTCTGTAAGACCAGATTCTGTACATGTTGCTGCTTTTCCTACAAGTACTTTTTCGGTATGTCCGAGTGCAGGGATCTCTTCCTGGACTACGAGGATTTCTCCGCATACATTACATTTCTGTCCTTCTGTAAGACCGCTTTCTGTACATGTTGCTGCTTTTCCCACAAGTACTTCTTCCTTATGTCCGAGTGCTGCAATTTCTTCCTGTGCTACGAGGATTTCTCCGCATACATTACATTTCTTTCCTTCTGTAAGTCCTGCTTCTGTACATGTTGCTGCTTTTCCTGCAAGTATTTCTGCAGTATGACCGAATGCCGGAATCTCTTCCTGTGCTACAAGGGTTTCTTCGCATACACTACATTTCTTTCCTTCTGTAAGTCCTGTTTCTGTACATGTTGCTGCTTTACCCACAAGTACTTCTTCCGTATGTCCGAGTGCAGGGATTTCTTCCTCAATTACTTCGCCACATTCAGGATCTGTACAGGTATATTGTATCAATCCTGTTTCTGTACATGTGGCAGGTTTGATCACCTTACCTTCATTGTAGCTATGTTCATGTACTTCTTCACCCTTTTTCTGCATCCACATGGTCAGCTCAGAGCCATATAGATTATTGCTATAGTACATCAGATAGTATGTTGTTCCGGCGGTCAGATAATTTGCTTTTACCGGATTCATATGATGGCGGAATCCATTTTCATCTTCTGAATAGAGGTCATAATCAGCACCGCCTGAAATATTCACAATCTCATGTTCCCAGGTATATAATCCACTTGTTTTTGGAATGAATTTCATTGTATACGTAAAGTAGCCTTTTTCAGGTGTTACCGTATACGGTTTTGTAGTCAGTTCAAGCAGTTCATCATCATTGATGCGATCTGCAAATGCAGTGACATATCTAGAACCGCAAGTAAGAATGATCATTGTTCTGCCGCCTGAAGCGGATCTGGTAGATACTACAATTGTATTTCCAAAGCTATCATGAAAATCACTTGCAGAAATCATTGAAGTAGAACCATCTTCATAAGTCACTTCAACCTTCATTCCCTTAATCATAATATTATAAAGCTCAAAATTCCATCCGGCCAATAATGGTTCCGGCTGCTGAACTACCTTCAGAGATTTGACTCTCTTATTTTTCAATATTTCAATCGTGTATGTAGAGTCTTCCTCTTCCTTTCTGCCGCGTAACATAGGTCGATAAACTTTAATCTGATAAGTAACACCTGCATTTAAATGTCTATAATAGTTCGAAGAATCTTCATCATCATCTGTATTAATATATGCGTAAAAACGTTCAGCATTTTTTACATTTGTAATATTCACATAATAATTACCGGATTCCGTAGGTGTAAAACTATACAGACGTTCCTGTGTTTCTTCCGCACTGGTAATTGTTTTGGTAACTTTCTCATTCAAATTCAGTACTTCTGACGGAATCTCTTTTGTACCAACTGCCAGATACGAAGCATCGGCCGAAAGGTCTGTTCCTTCAACCCAGAAGCTATAGCCGATTGTATTGCCGATTGGCATATCGTCATCGTTACGTTCCCAATCAACAAGATATCCATAACGATCCAATGAATAGTAATTGTCAACCGAAATCTTTTCTCCATTCTCATATGTTATTGTAGCTTTAAAAATCTCAGATAAATCGTCCGGATACTCATTCGGCAAAATATCAACTTCCGGTTTCAGAACTTCGACATCAAGTTCCACCGGTTTTATCGAATCCATAATTTCAAAAGTACCGAAGCAGTTCACACTCTGACTATCATTGACAAATCGAATCAGATAAGTTGTCTCTTCTGATAAATATTTATTTGTACAAACGATGGTGCCATCTGAACTTGAACCAGAGGAAGATACTCGATCTCTATACTCATTTAATATATCAAAATGGATATCATAATTTCCTTCACTATTTGAATCTATATATTTCAGGAAATAATCTCCATCTTGTTCCGGAGTATAAGAATAATATTCACAATTATCTGCTGCAATTTCAATTGAATTACCGTTTCTATTCAATTCTTTAATATTTTTTTTCATCAGTATGACATTCTGCTGTTTTCTCGAATCTCCAATGCTAATTACATATCGGCGATCTTTCTCTAACCACACATTGCCATACATATCAGAATTGTCAGCTGAAGCAGAGCTCAGTCCATACTCATCATAATAATAAAATTCATAATTTACATTCGTTTCAGAATCTAAGAAATAATAACTATCTTGCGTAGGAACAAAAGAAAACAGCTGTGCATTTTCAGATTCATTGATTTCTGTCTGCTCTCCCAAACGAATAGATGGCAGGGATTCAAATTCCGGTGCTTTTACTTCGATTCTGACTGCTTCCGAACGAATGGAACTTAAAGTTCTGTGAACCGCACGTATCAGATATTCACCTGCATCCAATACGTTAGAGGTTGCATCCTCGCATACGATTTCTCCGGTATTTGCATCTTCAATTTCATAACGGAATCCATTTCCATATTGGTCTCGTTCCAAGCTTCTAAGTGTTACTTCATCCTCTGATTCCTGATATAACAGTTTTATAAGCCACTGATCCATTTTGAAACGATCGACATCAGCAAAAATAGTTTTTACTTTATCGTTGATTGAATTAAGTGTCACCTGACGAATCTGTGTACTTTCTTCTTTTGTGATTGTCAGAGAATCAACATTATTCTTAGCACGCAATGCGAAAATATATTTTTTTCCTGATTCTAAACGAATGTCAAAATTATAGGCATCGCAGCTAAAGTCATCAGAATTCTGAACAATTACATTGGCACCATCTTCGGTAACTTCAAAAGCTCTCACATCTGACAGCAAAGCATCACTAACATAATGAACCATTCCATCAATATCAGACTGATATTCCATACATATATAACCGGAGTCAAGATCGGTTAATGTTATTGATTCACCATCAAACGGTGTATCTTTTGCCAGATCTTCTA
>JAUNCI010000003.1 GCA_030526665.1 Eubacteriales bacterium | reverse complement strand
AATTTACGATCTTTTTTCATAAATTCTGCAGCAACAACACCTGCAACAGCAGCTGTTAAAGCGCCTACAGCAACAAGTCCCCAATATTTATTCTTTGCCATGGTAAGTAGTACTCCCTTCTAAATATAATATAAAAAATTACACAAATATTAAATGTATATTACTACAATTTTGCACGATTGTACAGAGACTTTTGTAAAAATATTCATATCGGTTTACCGAATATTCAGCGGCTCTACTAATGCAAATGTTTTTACAGGTTGCCTGTATATAGCAAAGAGCGTATACTTGGAGAAAATAATGATACTCTTGATAGGAGGATGATGAATGAGTAGAATTATTCTGGCATCGGGTTCCCCCAGAAGAAAAGAATTAATGAAAAAGGCCGGCTTTGTATTTGAAGTAATTCCAAGTCAGGCGGAAGAAGTGATAATCGGATCCGATACGGCTCAGATCGTACAAAATCTGGCAATTATGAAAGCAAGGGATATTGCACAAACGATTGAGGGTGAAGATACAGTAGTAATCGGCGCGGATACCGTGGTTGCATATGATGGAAAAATACTTGGAAAACCTTTGGATATACAGGATGCTATAAAAACGTTAAAGATGCTGCAAAATGATACGCATCAGGTATATACCGGTGTGTGTATTCTCTGGCACAAAAACGGAGAGTGGAAAACAATTTCATTTGCGGAATGCACAGATGTTACCTTTTATCCTGTTACGGATGAAGAAATTGAATCTTATGTGGCAACCGGCGAGCCAATGGACAAGGCGGGAAGCTATGGAATTCAGGGAGGATTTGGAATATACGTAAAAGGAATCTGCGGAGATTACAACAATGTGGTGGGATTTCCGATTGCAAGAGTACTGCAGGAAATGAAAGCACACAGTATTATTCAGTAATATTTTGTAAAAAACCATATAGAAACCATATAAAAACATACATATTAACATATATAAAAAATTATTTAGGAGGCGTATAAGATGTACAGCAAAGAAGCATTGGAAACATTTTTGAAAAAACAGGGACAGTTGTTTGACGAACCGGTTGCATATGATCTGGAAGAAGCGGCGGAATTTTTAGAAGAGTGCATGGCTGTTGAAGTGAAATCAATCAAAGAAGTAAAAGCATATCTGGATGATGCCGGAGCTGATGTAGAGGGAATGTCTTTAAAAGAATTGGAAGAGGCAAGTGAAGTATTTAAATTGCCAAGCGGGAAATACTTAATCGTCGAAGGGTAACGTACGCTTAGATCCTTTGCAGCGGAGATAAATCGAAAATACATACAGGTAAGATGTATTTGATAATATTATGGCTATACGAAAGATAATACGGATTGGAGAATAATAGAGAATGCTATTATCTCCGGGATATATTCCGATAACGATTAGGGAATTCCAATAATATCTAAGGAGGGCCAATTATGAAGAGAAAAAAAATCGCAGCATTATTGACTGCTGCATTTATGACGATCTCGCTTGTTCCTGTGGCTGCATTTGCAGAAGAGACAAATGAGATTGAGGATGTTGCTTATGGTGATGAATATGAAGACAATAACACGGAGCAGATAGAAGAAACAACGGAAGCATCTGTGAACGAAGCAGCAGACATAGAACTTACAAAGCTCGAAGGCAAGCTCGGATTTGAATCGCCTGCATGGGTAGGAAAGGAATTAAAACCGGATTATTCAAAGATCATTCCGGAAGGAACGAAGGCGGATATGTTTTCTTTCCAGTGGTCCAGACAGACAGAAAATGAAATTATTCCGGTTGGAACGGAAGAAACATATCTTGTGCAGCAGGAGGACCTGGGATATCGATTATTGCTTACGGTAACTGCTCATGAGGCATGGGGATATCAGGGAACTTTGTCTATGCTGACAAATGTGGTAACTGCAACGGAAGAGGAAGCAAAACAAAATGCCGCTGCTGAGACAATAGAGCTTAATGAATTTGAACAGTTTGTAATCACTCCGGTTACTCCTGATACACAGGAAAATTCGGAAACAGATGCTGCGCCGGATACAGAAGAGACATTGGATGCAGAGGTCCTGCAGGAGGATGAGAATACACAAAATGAAGTGACATCATCTGAAACTGAGGAACCGGTACAGGAAACGCAGAGTACAGACGGAACAGCAACAGAAGATGGAAATTTTTTATATCAGGAAGTTGAATGGTCAGAATTGGAATCGGAAGATCCACAAAGAGATGAAATGATTCTCAACGGGCTTGAGACTGACGACGCGAATTCTGAGGTTATTACAGATGTAACAGATGATTCTGACAGCGAAAATCAGCAAATAGAATCAGAGAAAACAGAAAGCGACGAAACCAATCCGGAACAGCCTGCCGAACCGTCAGAGAATCCGGAAACACCAGAGGATCCGGAAATACCGGAACCGCTTGAGGGTGCACCGCAGATACTTGGTATAACAGCAGCGGAAGATATAAACGTTGATTATGGTACAACAGCGGAAGATATTAAAGCACTTCTTCCTGCTGCACTGGCTATGACATATCGAAATGGAACAGTGTCTCCGGAAGAACAGGCAGATCAGACAGGAAATGTAGACGTAAACTGGAATGATTTTGAATATGATCCGACAGTAGAAGCCGGACAGACACTTACAATAACAGGAACTGCGGACAAAAATTCTTTGACGGATCAGGATGGGAATGCTATTCCGGCAGAATCGGTACAGGATGATACTTTGCTGAATGTACAGATTACAGTTAATGTAGGAGCGAAACCTTATGAGGTGCCGCAGCTGATCAGCGTAACAGCACCGGAAAAAATTACTGTAAATTATGGTACGTCAGCGGATGAAATTAAAGCACTTCTTCCTGCAACAGCTAAGATGACATATCGAAACGGAACCGGATCTGCAGAAGAACAGGCGGATCAGACAGGAACTGTAGATGTAAACTGGAATGAATTTTCATATGATCCGACAGTAGAAGCCGGACAGACACTTACAATAACAGGAATTGCAGACAAATATTCAATGACGGATAAGGATGGAAGTCCGATTCCGGCAGAGGCGGTACAGGATGAAAGTCTTTTAAATACACAGATCACAGTCATTGTAGGGGCAAAACCATATGAAGCACCTAAGCTTGTTGCAATAAAAGCACCTGCAGCAATTAATGATCTGCCAAATGGCATTTCAAAAGACGGAGCCAGATTTGGACTTCCGGCCGCTGTTACAATCGTGACAACAAAAGGCGAGATGCAGGCACAGGTGACATGGGATGTTGCCGGCTGCACATATGACCAGTCAAAAGTTGAAGCACAGAGCTTTACTGTGAATGGCGTTGTGACACTTCCAAAAGGCGTAGAGCAGAATAATGTTTCTTTGAATACATCGATTCAGGTGAGCGTAAAAGGATATCAGGGAAGCAGACCTGCTGATAATGAAAGTTATATCAGTGGAATTGCTGCGAATGCCGAATATACAACAAAATCATTAATTTCATTTAAAGCAATTGGTGGAGGAATGGATATTTCCAAGCCTCGAAAGGGTGATTATCGTTTCCTTCCTGCAAGTTGGGAAGTTCTTGAATCCAGACATTTTTCTGACAAAAGCTATAGTTCTTCATTCAGAATCAAAAAAGAAGGTGACTATACTCTGACAGTGACATATGACGAACAGTTATATAATGGAACGTCCTGGGATAAAACCGGAAACCAGATTACCAGAACTGCAAACTTTAAAGTAGTTGCCGCAGAGGGCGATGATGAAGATGAGCAGAAAAAGAAGGAAGAGGAAGACGCTGCAAAGAAGAAAAATTCAGTGAAAACAGGAGATGAATCACCAATCCTGCCGCTTGCAGCTGCTTTTGTAGGAGCCGGACTTGTTATCGGTGGAGTTTTCATGAAACGAAAATTGCGTAAGTAATAACCGGCATTAAAAATGAAATATTACAAATTGTTAGCACTCAGCATTGCTGAGTGCTAATTTTTTCTTGACTTTTATAGAATTAGGTATTAAGATAGGCATTAGTCAAATATAGAAAAGAATAGCAGAGATTTCTTCTGCGAGTTATTAATATGAAGGAGTGATATAGAAATGGCTTCAAAACATGGAAATTTATCAATTAACAGCGAAAATATTTTCCCGATTATCAAAAAATGGCTTTATTCAGACCATGATATCTTTGTTCGTGAATTAGTATCAAATGGATGTGATGCAATTACAAAACTTCGTAAACTTGAGATCATGGGAGATTATTCATTCCCGGATGATTATAAAGCAAATATTCAGGTTGTTGTAAATCCTGAAGAAAAAACATTGAAATTCATCGATAACGGTCTTGGTATGACAGCAGATGAAGTAGAAGAATACATTACTCAGATTGCTTTTTCCGGAGCAACAGAATTCCTGGAAAAATACAAAGACAAAACAACAGATGATCAGATGATCGGTCACTTTGGACTTGGTTTCTACTCTGCATTCATGGTTGCAGATGAAGTACACATTGATACACTTTCTTATCAGGAAGGTGCGCAGCCTGTACATTGGACATGTGACGGCGGTACAGAATACGATATTATGGAAGGCAATAAAACTACGGTAGGAACAGAAATCACACTGTTTCTTAATGAAGAAAGCCTTGAGTTTGCAAATGAATATCGTATGAGAGAAATTATTGAGAAATATTGTTCTTTCATGCCGGTACATATTTATCTTTCAAAAGAAAATGCACCACAGGAATATGAAACTATCGATGAGGCAGATCTCAAAGAAGACGATGTGATCGTTGAACGTATTCATGAGGAAGCAAAAACAGAAGAAAAAGAAAACGAAAACGGTGAAAAAGAAATCGTTGAAGTTTCTCCGGCAAAAGATAAAGTAAAAATTAACAAACGACCGGTATCACTCAGTGATCCAAAACCATTGTGGATGAAGCATCCAAATGAATGCACAGATGAAGAATACAAAGACTTCTACAGAAAAGTGTTTATGGATTATAAAGAACCATTGTTCTGGATCCATTTGAATATGGATTATCCATTTAACCTGAAAGGTATTTTGTATTTCCCTAAGATCAATACAGAATATGATTCTATTGAAGGCACAATTAAATTATACAATAATCAGGTATTTATCGCAGATAATATCAAAGAAGTCATTCCTGAATTTTTGATGCTTCTGAAAGGTGTAATTGATTGTCCGGATCTTCCGCTGAATGTATCCAGATCTGCACTGCAGAACGACGGATTTGTAAATAAGATTTCAGAATACATCACCAAAAAGGTTGCAGATAAACTTTCCGGAATGTGTAAAACAGACCGTGAGTCTTACGAAAAATACTGGGATGATATCAGCCCATTTATCAAATTCGGATGTATCAAAAATACAAAATTTGCTGACAAGATGAAAGATTTCATCCTGTTCAAGAATCTGGATGGTAAATATCTGACAATGAAAGATCTCCTTGAGGAAGAAAAAGCCGAGGACGATGTAATTGTTGAGGAAACCGTAGATACAGAAGATACAAAGGATGAAGCTGAAAAAGAAAGAAAAACAATTTTCTATGTAACAGATGAAGTTCAGCAGAGCCAGTACATTAATCTGTTCAAAGAAGCCGGAAAAGATGCGGTTATTCTGAAACACAATATCGATACCACATTTATTTCACATTTGGAACAGAGAGAAGAAAAAGTTCAGTTCAAGAGAATTGATGCAGACCTCACAGAGGAACTTCGTGCAAATGAAACAGTTGCAGAAGAAACCATTACAGAGCTGACAGATGTATTCCGCAAAGCACTCGGAAGAGATAATCTGGATGTTAAAGTAGAAAATCTGAAAAATGAAAGTGTTGCGGCTATGATGACTGTTTCTGAGGAAAGCCGTCGTATGCAGGATATGATGAGAATGTATAACATGATGGGAATGGATCCATCTATGTTTGGCGGACAGGAGACACTGGTTCTCAATGCAGCGCATCCACTTGTTCAGTACGTCAAAGATCATCGTGACGGAGAACATACAACAATGATCTGCGAGCAGTTATTTGATCTGGCTATGATGAGTCACAAACAGCTGTCTCCGGAAGAAATGACAAAATTTGTAAAGAGGAGCAATGATATTTTAATGCTTCTTACAAAATAACAGATATAACAGGAGCGTTATAGGACTGCGTGGGCCTTATAACGCTCCTATTTTTCTGAGTAGATAGACGTATAATTTTATATATCAGAAGGAAAGATAAGAGAAGATTTCGATGGAGATTTTTTACGAGTTTTTCCGATATTTTCCGAGTTTTATACAAAAACAGAAATAGATATCATTTTTGTGTATTATAGATTGGGTAATGAAAAAATACATAATAGAAATAATGAAGGGGAATGATCGAAATGATCAGGGAAATAAAACTATGAATATGATATATAAAACAATCAGAAAAATGGGAGTGAATTCAAAATATAAGGGATACTACCTTTTGGCAGATGCAGTGAAAATCCGACTGGAATCAAAAGATGAAACAATTAGAATTACGAAAGATATTTATCCGTTTCTGGCCAGAAAATACAAGCTGACATCCGGCAGTGTTGATCATAATCTAAGAACCGTCAGCCAGATCTCCTGGGACAATAATCCACAATTTATTAATGAAATCGCAGGTTTTACCAGAAGTGATAAATTTACAAATAGTGAGATGGTAAATTCTGTGGCAGAGTATATCGATACACAAATGAAAAAGGAAAATCAAACATTCTAAAACAATCGTATCAGTTCGGTACATTTCCGAATGTGAGTACAATTTATCTGCAATAATCTAAGAATATAAGTCTGGCAAATCATTATAAAGATTCCACCTCAATATTGTGTTTTTGGAAATAACGTTTTATCAAATCATCCCAGAGAAACTCTGCCTGCTTATCGGGGATAAAGGTTTTGTATGAAACTCCGGTAGTACAAAGGAGTGTTCCGTTTTTGAACTGAATATTCAGATAGCATGCACCGATCGGAGATGCAGAAGCCAGATTTGAAGAAAACACTTTATTCATGGCTGAAACAGGATATTGAAGAACGATTTTGAAGTTTAGAGGAGTATGTTTTCCACGAATGACAGAGCAGCAGAACGGCTGAATTTCTTTCCAGAGAGAAAACGGTCTGTCCAGATCTGCAAGCTCATCAGTATCAAAAAAATCTTTTTGTAGAGCACCATCTATAGAAAAACGATTAAAGGTCGTAAAATCGCCTTCGATAAACCAAAATGGATGAAAGGTATCTCCGATAAATAATTGATTTGTGAATTCTTTGAGATTTGTTATTTTGAAAGCAAGCATTTTCTACATCCTCCGAATGAGTGCAAAAGTTCTTCTAATTATAAGGCACATTCGAAAAAAATAAAACAGATTTTTGAAAAAGACTTTTCAAAAATATATGTCTATGATACTATGTAGTGGTAATTAAAACTACGTATTATGGAAAAGAGGACAATGTTTTGGATTATAAGATTGTATTAGATAGTTGTGGAGAGCTTTTGGAAGAATGGAAAGGGGATCCACGCTTTGAATCTGTTCCGCTGACATTAAATGTCGGAGGGGAGGAAATCATAGATGACGAGACTTTCAATCAGGCATATTTCCTTCGCAGAGTTGCCGAAACGGAAGAATGCGCAAAATCAGCTTGCCCATCTCCACAGAGATATATGGAATCTTACGACTGTTCTGCACAGAGAGTATATGCAGTTACGCTTTCTGCAGAACTTAGTGGTTCTTATAACAGTGCCGTGCTGGCAAAAAACCTGATGGAAGAGCAGGACGAAGAAAAACTGATTTATGTTTTTAATTCGAGATCTGCTTCTATAGGCGAGACACTGATTGCGAAAAAGATTATGGAATGCGAAGAGGCCGGTATGCCATTTGAAGATGTTGTGGAAACAGTGGAGGCATATATTGCAGAACAACATACATATTTTGTGCTGGAAAATCTGGATACACTTCGCAAAAACGGACGTTTGAGTAAGGTAAAGGCACTTGTGGCAACTGCGCTGAAAATCAAACCGGTTATGGCGTCTACGGATGAGGGAAGTATTTGTCAGCTGGATCAGGCCAGAGGAATGAATAGAGCTCTTGTAAAGATGGTTGATCATATTGTAGAGGTTGCGGTGAATACAGAGCAAAAGACACTGGCAATTTCACATTGTAATTGCGAAGAACGTGCCAAAATGGTAAAAGAGGCAATCTTACAGAGAATGAAACTGGCTGATATTGTAATCGTCGATACAGCAGGCGTCAGCAGTATGTACGCAAATGATGGCGGAATTATTGTAGTTGTATAACAACAGACTGTAATAGCAGATTCAAACGGATAATTCACGTTTTTTCTTTTCAATTAAAGACGAATGTGATATAGTATTGGTAGTTTGATTGTAATTATTCATTGCATATGCAGGAAAGAATAAATACAGTAATTTTTGCTGAAGGAGACGTAACAAAATGAGCCAGAAAAAAGTGGACATTTATAAAGAACAGAAAAAAAACAGAAAAAGCATTATCAAAAAAGAAAAAAGAATGCTGATGCTTGAAAAGCTGATCGGATTAGTGGTTTGCCTTGCAGTAGTGGTATGGCTTGGATTTTCGATTCATGGAAAAATGACAGCAAACCAGCCTGTTGAAGTAAAAGAAACAACGATTAATACAGAGGCGCTGACAGACTATGTGAATGGAATTCAGACAGTAGAAGATGTAGAAACAGCAGATGCTGAATAATGAGCGATATTTAAAGTATAGAAGTTTCGGACAGAATGTTCGGAACTTCTTTTTTATACAATGCATAAAAAAATGAACGTCCATTGGACGTTCATTTTTTGTTACATATAATTTATGAATCTATATTATTGTAGTATAAATCAGAATTATAATTTTGTAACGTTTGCAGCCTGCATTCCACGAGCACCTTCAGTTAAATCGTATGTAACAGCCTGTCCTTCTTCAAGAGTTTTGTAGCCTTCTCCGTTGATTGCTGAGAAGTGTACGAATACATCATTTCCGTCTTCGCCTGTGATGAATCCATAACCTTTTTCTGCGTTGAACCATTTAACAGTTCCTTTGTTCATTGTTTTGTTCCTCCATAATAAATAAGTTGAATAGCATTGCGAACACGAATCCACAATATAATTTATTATATATATTATATATAAAAATGTCAAGATAATTAGAAGGAAAGACCACTCCGAATCAGAGGAATAGATGCCCTCAAGTGAGAAAAACAGAATGTGATTTTATTATAAAAGAGAAACAAATTTTGTGAACAAAATAATAAGCAGGGAATGTAATCTTTACTTGATACTTGATTTCGTGTATTATATTCATAGTATCAGTTATTATGCACATTTTTTGGAGCGCAGCATAAGGTGGATCATCCCTCTGCTGAGCTGAATCTGTAAATGAAAGGGAGTAGGGTATGTCAATTTTTATCAAAGGCGGAAGAGTTGTCGATGCCGCAACCGGTAAAGACACCATCGAGGATATTTACATTAATGATGGTTTGATTCAGAAAATGGGTTCAAATCTTGAATTCAATAATGCAGATACAGTCATTGATGCAGCCGGGAAACTGGTTATGCCGGGGGTGATTGATCTTCATGTGCACTTGCGTGACCCGGGACTTACTTACAAAGAGGATATTGAAAGCGGATCAAAAGCAGCTGCCAGAGGAGGCGTCACTACAATTATCGCAATGCCGAATACAAAACCGGTAATTGACAGTCCGGAAAGCTTAAAATATGTATTGGAGAAAGCCAAAAGAGTTGCTCCGATTCATGTTCTTCAGACAGGCTCCATGACAGTTGGATTAGAGGGTGAAAAACTTTCGGATATCAAAGGAATGGCTGAGGCAGGTGTGATTGCTTTGTCTGAGGACGGTAAGTCTGTAATGAACAGCGCACTTTGTCAAAAAGCAATGGAAGAGGCGGTTAAATACGGACTTCCGATTCTGGACCATTGTGAAGAAATCAATCTTCGTGGAAACGGATGTATGAACGAGGATGAGAATTCAAAACGTTTGGGACTTCCGGGTATTTCCAATGCAGTTGAGGACGTAATTACAGCCAGAGATATTATGCTTGCTGTGGATGCAGGCGCCAGATTGCATTTGTGTCATATTTCAACGGAAGGTGTTGCCAATATGATGCGTATTCTGAAAAATGAAGGGATTGAAAATGTAACAGCGGAGGTTTGCCCGCATCACTTTATTTTGACCTCGGATGATATTCCGGGAGACGATCCAAATTACAAAATGAATCCGCCTCTGAGACAAAAAGCAGATGTGGAAGCATTAATTAAAGGACTCCAGGACGGAAGTATTCAGGCAATCAGTACAGATCATGCGCCGCACAGTGCGGAAGATAAAGCAGGATCTATGGCAACAGCAGCATTTGGTATTGTGGGACTGGAAACAAGTCTTCCGTTAACCTATACAGAACTGGTAGAAAAAGGGTATCTTACAACTCTTCAGATGGTAGAAAAAATGTGTTGGAATCCGGCACAGATTTTGGGACTTACAAGCGGAACACTGCAGGAAGGAAGACCTGCCGATGTAATCGTAGTAGACACTGAAAAAGAATACACCATCGACAAAGAGAAGTTTGTGTCAAAAGGCAAAAATACACCATTCCATGGACGAAAAGTTAAAGGAAAGGTATTATATACAATCTGCGATGGAAACGTCGTATTTACTGAAAACAATTTTTAACAGAAACATTTTTACACAGCCGGAAAAAGAAAAGGAGACGTTGCTATGATTAATAAACTTATTACAAAAATTCAGAAAACAAATGCACCAATCGTAGTTGGACTTGATCCAATGCTGAACTATATTCCGAAACATATTCAGGAAAAAGCATTTGCAGAATACGGCGAGACATTGGAAGGCGCTGCCGAGGCAATCTGGCAGTACAATAAAGGAATCGTAGATGCAACATACGATTTGATTCCGGCGGTAAAACCACAGATCGCAATGTACGAACAATTTGGAATTCCGGGAATGATTGCATACAAAAAAACAGTAGATTACTGCAAAGAGAAAGATCTTGTAGTTATCGGTGACATCAAACGTGGTGATATCGGAAGTACTTCAGCAGCATATGCAACAGGACACCTTGGTAAGGTTCAGATTGGAAGCAAAAAATATGCAGGATTTGATGAGGACTTTGCAACTGTAAATCCATATCTGGGAACAGATGGTGTAAAACCTTTTGTAGATGTCTGCAAAGAAGAAAACAAAGGTCTGTTTATTCTTGTAAAAACATCAAATCCATCCAGCGGTGAATTTCAGGATCGTATCATCGATGGACGTCCGCTTTACGAGTGGGTTGGAGAAAAAGTTGCAGAATGGGGCGCTGATCATATGGGTAATAGTTACAGCTACATTGGCGCTGTTGTCGGAGCGACATATCCGGAAATGGGAAAAGTACTTAGAAAAATCATGCCGAAAACATTTATCCTTGTTCCTGGATATGGCGCACAGGGTGGAAAAGGTGCTGATCTTGTTCATTTCTTCAACGAAGATGGACTTGGTGCAATCGTAAACTCTTCTCGTGGAATCATTGCTGCTTATAAACAGGAAAAATATGCTTCTTTTGGAGAAAATGGCTATGCAGATGCTTCTCGTGCTGCAGTAAAAGATATGATTGAAGATATCAGCAGCGCATTGAACAATCGCTAATACGAAAAGGCAGAAGAGAGGACATAGAGAAGCTATGAGTAAAGTAAAAGAAACATGCACGGTAATCAGTCAGGAATGTATCGGAAAAGATATTTACAGTCTGTGGATTCAAACAGGTGAAATTGCGAAAGAGGCAAAACCGGGACAGTTTGTGTCACTGTACAGTAATGATGGAAGTAAGCTGCTTCCTCGTCCGATCAGTCTTTGCGAGATCGATAATGAAAACAGCAGACTGCGTATGGTTTATCGAGTGACAGGACCGAATACGGGAACAGATGAGTTCTCAAAACTGACAGCCGGTGACAAGATCGAAGTTCTGGGACCTCTCGGAAATGGATTTCCACTGGAAGAGGCAGAGGGAAAAAAAGTATTCCTGATTGGTGGTGGAATTGGTGTTCCGCCAATGCTGGAAACGGCAAAACGTTTAAATGCAGATAAAACAGCAGTTATGGGATATCGTGATGAGCTGTTTTTAGATAAAGATTTTGAAAAATATGCAAAGCTTTGCATTGCAACAGAAGATGGATCCGCCGGAACAAAAGGAAATGTTCTTGATGCAATTCATGAGAATGCACTTGAGGCAGATATGATTTTTGCCTGTGGACCAACACCTATGCTGCGAGCATTGAAAACTTATGCATTAGAGCAGAATATGGTTTGTTATATTTCAATGGAAGAACGTATGGCATGTGGTGTCGGTGCGTGTCTTGCCTGCGTATGTAAGTCAAAAGAGGTGGATCATCATTCTCATGTACATAACAAACGTATCTGCAAAGATGGCCCTGTATTTTTGAGTACGGAGGTGGAATTATAATTATGAGCAAAATGAGTATTAATCTTGCCGGTGTGGAATTGAAAAATCCGGTGGTAACTGCATCAGGAACCTTTGGTTCGGGCGCAGAATACAGCGAATTTGTAAATTTAAGCAATTTAGGCGGTGTTGTGACAAAAGGCGTTGCAAATGTGCCATGGCCGGGAAATCCTACACCTCGAATCGCAGAGACCAGAAGCGGAATGTTGAATGCAATCGGTCTTCAAAATCCGGGAATTGATGTATTCTGTGAAAGAGATATTCCTTTTTTACAGAAATATGATACAAAAATCATTGTTAACGTTTGTGGAAAAACGACAGAAGACTATTGTGAAGTGGTGGAACGTCTGGCAAACGAACCTGTAGATCTGCTGGAGATCAATGTATCCTGCCCGAATGTCAAAGAAGGCGGAATTGCTTTTGGACAGAATCCGAAAGCGTTGGAAAACATCACAAGAGAAGTGAAAAAATACGCGAAACAGCCGATTATCATGAAACTGAGTCCGAATGTTACGGATATTACAGAAATGGCAAAAGCGGCAGAAGCAGGCGGTGCAGACATTCTTTCATTGATCAATACACTTACCGGTATGAAAATCAATATTGAAAGAAGAACGTTTGCACTGGCAAATAAAACTGGAGGAATGTCAGGCCCTGCAGTAAAACCGGTTGCAGTACGTATGGTATACCAGACTGCGAATGCAGTAAAACTGCCGATTATCGGATTGGGCGGCATTGCGACAACAGAGGATGCGCTGGAATTTATCATGGCGGGGGCAACAGCGGTGGCTGTTGGTACCGCAAACTTTGTAAATCCGTATACAACACAGGAAATTGTGGATGGACTTGCCGCTTTCTGTGAAAGTCACGGAGTGGCAGATATCAATGAACTGGTAGGCTGTGTAAAATAGAATTTGCTGAGATAGGAGATTGAAATCATGGAAAGTTATAAAGAACAATTTATTGATTTTATGGTTGAATCAGATGTTTTGAAATTTGGAGATTTCACACTGAAAAGCGGACGTAAATCACCGTTTTTTATGAATGCAGGCGGATATGTAACCGGCTCACAGCTGAAAAAACTTGGGGAATATTATGCAAAAGCAATTCATGATAAATATGGGGATGACTTTGATGTCCTTTTTGGACCGGCATACAAAGGAATTCCGCTTAGTGTAGTAACTGCAATTGCCTACAGCGAGCTGTATGGAAAAGAAATTCGTTATTGTTCTGACCGAAAAGAAGAAAAAGATCACGGTGCTGACAAAGGAAGTTTTCTGGGAAGTAAGCTCAAAGACGGAGACCGTGTAGTTATGATCGAAGATGTTACTACATCCGGTAAATCTATGGAGGAAACCGTTCCGAAGGTTAAGGGGGCAGCTGATGTTACGATCGTCGGACTGATGGTATCTCTTGATCGTATGGAAGTTGGAAAAGGCGGTGTAAAATGTGCGCTTGACGAAGTAAAAGAACTTTATGGCTTCGAGACAAATGCAATTGTTACAATGGCTGAGGTTACAGAGCATCTTCATAATCGCGAATGCAACGGTAAAGTTGTAATTGATGATACTATTAAAGCTGCGATTGATGCATATTATGAGCAGTATGGTGCAAAAGCATAAGCAAAGAATCTAAGAAGAATTATTATGTAATAGAAATAAAAGAAAATACAAAAACCATAAATGGGAGGTATTACCGTGGGTAGCGAAAAGACATATAAAACAATGTCAACGGTCGGCGCAGGAAATGTTGCCTTGGGAATTGTTGTACTGGTTACAGGAATTGCTGCAGGCATTCTGATGATTATTAATGGAGCTTCATTGCTCGCCCGTCGAAAAGATATTACATTCTAGGAGACAAAAGTGCGTGAGAAAGCAAACAAAAAAAGTGATTCGGATCATTAGTGCGGTATTATTTGTTGGCTATGTGTTGTGCATGATTTACTTTTTATTTTTTGCAGAATCATATGGGCGAGTTCAGGATTCCGGAAGTGTCTATCATTATAACCTGCATCCATTTTTGGAAATTCGCAGATTTTGGAGATATCGGAAACAGTTGGGAATGTTTTCCGTGCTGATAAATATATTTGGAAATGTGGTATGTTTTATACCATATGGCTTTATGCTGCCGATTTTGAGCAAGGAATTTCGTAATGGTTTTTTGATCGTGTTATCAGGCTTCACAATCAGTTTTGCAGTTGAAGTGATTCAGCTTGCAACCAGAGTCGGCACCTTTGATGTGGATGATCTCATCCTGAATACACTCGGAACAGTATTGGGATATTTTGCATTTACAATATGTAACAAGATCAGGAGAAATTACTATGGCAAAAAGATATAGATATGCATTTGCAAAAAAGAAAGAAGCAGCAAAAGGGAAGCTTGCGGTCGGTTTGGCCGTGGCTTCCTTTCTCCTGTTTATATTGGATGTGATTTTATCTTTTGCATTGGGCGGAAAACCCGGCTATGTAATTGGCGGGATCGCATTGTTTGCATCGGTGATTTCCATCTATGGATTTATTATGGGGCTGTCCAGTTTTTCAGAAGAAGATAGAAAACACAGAACGAGTCTGATTGGTTCAATTTTAAATGGTTTGATTATGGTCGGCTGGCTTGGAATGTTTTTGTCCGGACTATAGAATAAAATTTGAAATTCTAAATGTAGAATCAAAATCATGAAAACAAAATTATGAAATCAAAATCATAGAATATAATGTATAAAACCGGACAATAGAAATGGAGAAATAAAATTGGATGAATTTTTATTAATGCGATTTGATCTTGCAAAAGAGCGTATCGCTGAAATTAGAACAGAAAATGATGTGCCGGAACCATACTGCAGCTTTTTTCAAAAACAGGCGGAACTTTTGACAAAAGCTGCAGAGGTTGCAGGCATCGATTTAAATACATTATCAGTAGAGGAACTGAAACAGTTAAATCATGAATTGTATCAGGATGTACTTCCGGAAAATTATGATACGTGTTATGGAAATCCGGATTATGCGCAGAAAATGCTCGGTGAATATGGAAAGGCATTTACGTTCCTTTATGCAGAACTTCACGGTGCAATCGCATATGCTTTTGAAAAGGCATACTGGGATCTGACGGTTTTGATGGAACTGTTTCTGGAAATGTACAGTGCTTTTCATCAGGATGAGATTCCGGAAGAAAAAATCGTTATCTCGATATTAAAAAATTACGTGAATGATTATTGTCAGGATATGATGGAACATCGTATTCGTGAAGGTGTTGATCCGAGTCTTGATTTTGCAGCAGACATTATCATGAAATCAGATCTGACGGATTTGCGATATCTGTATTCTTATGGCGAATATGTTTCAGAAAATGAAATAGGAGTTGCCTGTTTCCTGAATTCACTTGATCAGGATGAAATCGATGCGATGGCGCGTACCTATACGGAAGGGTATCGCATTGGTTTTATTATGGGAAGAAAAGATATCACAAAGAAAAAGACCGTAAATATTCGATACAATATTGGATTTGAACGTATGGTGAAAGCGGCGATTTTGCAGTTTGAACAGATGGGATTACAGCCTGTAATATATCGAAGAGCTCTTCATATCGTAAATAAAAAAAGTCAGCTGCGTATCGGATATACCGGTGCTCCGGCAAATCCACAGTTTGATTATGATCACAGACAGGATGCGGCACTGTTTCTGGACAGCGATTTTGTTCAGAGAAAGCTTCGTGCAATGCAGACATCCTATGAGCAATACAAAGAACTTGCAAATGTGCATGGAGGACCTGCCTGCATTGAAACCTTTGGAGAACTTCCGTTTTCTCCAATTGCAAAAGAAACGGCACTTGCCTATACAGAGGCGCAGCAGAAACTTCAAAACAACATGGATAATGAATCAGGTCAGATCGTAAATCGCTATATTAAAGGTGATGAGAGAAGTTTTACGATTATAGCATATCCGGTTCCGGAAATTGGAGATAACTATCAGGATATTTTCCGTGAAATTGTAAAAATCAATACACTGGATTATAAATTGTATCAGAATATTCAGCAAAAAATAATTGATACATTAGATACCTGCGAATGGGTCGAAATAAAAGGTGCCGGAGAGAATGAAACAGACCTTCTGATTCATCTTCATACTCTCGAAGATCCGGAACGTCAGACGAATTTCGAAAACTGTGTTGCAGATGTAAATATACCGGTCGGAGAAGTGTTTACTTCACCGGTACTTGCAGGTACGGGCGGCGTACTTCACGTTAGTAAGGTATATCTCAATGGATTGCTTTTTAAAGACCTGAAACTGGTATTTGACTGCGGTCAGGTAATCGATTACAGCTGCGCGAATTTTGAATCAGAGACAGAAAATCGAAAGTATATCGAAGATAATATCTTATTTCATCATAGAAAAATACCGATGGGAGAGTTCGCTATAGGTACAAATACAACGGCTTATGTGGCAGCACAGAAATATAATATTGCGGACAAACTTCCGATTTTAATCGCTGAGAAAATGGGACCTCATTTTGCTGTGGGAGATACCTGCTACAGCTGGGCGGAAGATACACCGGTATTTAATCCTGACGGAAAAGAAATCATTGCAAGAGACAATGAAATATCAATTCTTCGAAAAGAAGATCTGAGCATGGCTTATTATGGATGCCACACGGATATTACAATACCGTACGATGAATTGGACAGTATACGTGTCATTGACGATGAGGGAGAGATGGTATCCATTATCGAAAAAGGTCGTTTTGTTCTTCCGGGAACCGAAGAATTGAATGCCCCTTTTGGCGACGCTTGATTTAGGATTGACAGTTTGAAATATGTATATGTATAATTACCAAAGAAAACTTTCCTTCATTTGAGATATATTTGACGGATTGAGATAGGTACGGGGGAAACGTACAATTAGAAAAAGGAGATTTGACATGGCTAAAGTAGGAATTGTAATGGGAAGTGATTCAGATATGCCTGTTATGGCAAAAGCCGCAGACATTCTTGATAAACTTGGAATTGATTATGAAATGAAAATCATTTCTGCACACAGAGAACCGGATGTATTTTTCGAGTATGCTAAAACAGCAGAAGAAAAAGGGTTCAAAGTTATTATTGCAGGAGCAGGTATGGCAGCTCATCTTCCGGGAATGTGCGCGGCAATTTTCCCGATGCCTGTAATCGGTATTCCAATGCACACAACTTCTCTGGGCGGAAGAGACTCTCTGTATTCCATCGTTCAGATGCCTTCCGGAATTCCGGTAGCAACCGTTGCAATCAATGGTGGAGCAAATGCAGGTCTTTTAGCTGCGAAAATTCTTGCAACTTCAGATGCTGAATTACTCGGAAAACTGAAAGAGTACAGCAAAACACTGAAAGAACAGGTTGAGGCAAAAGATGCCAGACTTCAGGAAGTAGGATACAAGAATTACTAATAAGCAGTATAAATTAGAAAAAGATTTAAAAGTAACTATAAATAGCTGAACCGGAGATACCGGGAAAGGATGGTCAAAATGGATTACAAAAAAGCCGGCGTTGATATTGAAGCGGGATACAGATCAGTAGAACTGATGAAAGAACATGTAAAGAAAACAATGCGTGAGGAAGTTCTTGGCGGACTCGGCGGATTTTCAGGAGCATTTTCTCTTGGAAAAATTAAAGAGATGGAAGATCCGGTTTTATTATCCGGAACTGACGGATGCGGAACAAAAGTTAAACTTGCGATGGTAATGGACAAACATGACACAATCGGTATTGATGCAGTTGCAATGTGCGTAAATGATATTGCATGCGCAGGTGGAGAACCACTGTTTTTCCTGGATTACATTGCCTGCGGCAAAAACTATCCGGAAAAAATCGCAGAAATCGTAAAGGGTGTAGCAGAGGGATGTATCCAGTCTGATGCAGCTTTGATCGGTGGTGAAACAGCAGAACATCCGGGACTTATGCCGGAAGATGATTACGATCTTGCCGGATTTGCAGTTGGAGTATGTGATCGTAAAGATATGATCACAGGCGAAAACTTAAAAGACGGAGACGTGCTTATCGGTATGGCTTCAACAGGTGTTCACAGCAATGGTTTCTCTCTGGTTCGTAAAGTATTTGAAATTACAAAAGAATCACTTGATACATACTATGATGAACTTGGAAAAACTCTGGGAGAAGCACTTCTTGCACCAACCAGAATTTATGTAAAAGCACTGAAAAACATCAAAAATGCCGGTGTTACAGTTAAAGCATGCAGCCATATTACAGGTGGTGGATTCTATGAAAATATTCCGCGTATGCTGATTGAAGGAACACATGCTGTTGTGGAAAAAGACAGCTATCCGGTTCCGCCAATCTTTAAACTCCTTGCGGAAAAAGGAGATATTGCAGAACAGATGATGTATAACACATTCAATATGGGTCTTGGAATGATCGTTGCAGTAGATCCTGCAGATGTTGAAAAAACAATGGCAGCAATCAAAGAGTCCGGAGATGCTCCATACGTTGTAGGTCATATCAAAGCAGGTGAAAAAGGAGTTACATTATGCTAAAACTCGCAGTTCTTGTCTCAGGGGGCGGAACAAATCTTCAGGCAATTATCGATGCAATCGATTCCGGTGTAATTACAAATGCCAAAATCGATGTTGTTATCAGCAATAATGCAAATGCTTATGCATTAGAAAGAGCCAAAAAACATGGAATCGATGCAAAATGTGTATCGCCGAAAATGTATGCGGATCGAGCTGCCTTCAATCAGGCACTTTTACAGGAACTGAAATCCTATAATCCGGACCTGATCGTTTTGGCCGGTTGTCTCGTAGTAATTCCAAAAGAAATGGTACAGGCATTCCCAAACAAAATTATCAATATCCATCCGGCTTTGATTCCTTCTTTCTGTGGAACAGGCTACTATGGTCTGAAAGTGCATGAAGGTGTTTTGGAACGCGGTGTGAAAGTGACAGGTGCAACGGTTCATTTTGTTGATGAAGGAACGGACACAGGCCCGATTATTCTGCAGAAAGCGGTGGAAGTACAGGATGGCGATACGCCGGAGGTATTACAGCGCAGAGTAATGGAAGAAGCAGAATGGATTATTATGCCAAAAGCAATTGATTTGATTGCCAATGGAAAAATCAAGGTAGTAGACGGAAAAGTTTGTAATAGTTCACAGAACAGCTAGAGTTCTGCAAAGGAGTACATAGATTATGAAAATTTTAATTGTAGGAAGCGGCGGAAGAGAGCATGCAATTGCATGGAGTGTTGCAAAAAGCCCAAAGGTTGAAAAGATTTATTGTGCACCGGGAAATGCCGGTATTGAAGAATATGCGGAATGTGTAAAAATCGGTGCGATGGAATTTGATAAACTTGCTGATTTTGCGCAGGAAAAAGGAATCGATCTGACAATCATCGGTATGGATGATCCGCTTGTAGGCGGAGTCGTAGATGTATTTGAAGCACGTGGACTGAAAGTCTTCGGACCACGCAAAAATGCAGCTATTCTGGAAGGATCAAAAGCTTTCTCCAAAGATCTGATGAAAAAATATAATATTCCGACAGCTGCATACGAAAACTTTGACGATGCACAGAAAGCATTGGAATATCTGCGTACTCAGGCAAAATTCCCAATCGTTCTCAAAGCAGACGGACTTGCTTTAGGAAAAGGGGTATTAATCTGTGAGACATTGGCGGATGCCGAAGCCGGAGTAAAAGAAATCATGGAAGACAAAAAATTCGGATCTGCCGGCAATACTATGGTAATTGAAGAATTTATGACAGGTCGTGAAGTATCTGTTCTTTCATTTGTTGATGGTAAAACAATCAAACCTATGACTTCTGCGCAGGACCACAAACGTGCCGGAGATGGTGATACCGGACTGAACACAGGCGGTATGGGAACATTTTCTCCAAGCCCGTTCTATACAGAAGAAGTAGACGCATTCTGTAAAAAATATATCTATCAGGCAACAGTAGATGCAATGGCAGCAGAAGGACGTCCGTTTACAGGAATTATTTTCTTTGGACTGATGCTGACTCCGGAAGGACCAAAGGTTCTTGAATACAATGCTCGTTTTGGTGATCCGGAGGCACAGGTTGTATTGCCAAGAATGAAAAATGATATTATCGAAGTGATGGAAGCTTGTGTAGAAGGAAAACTGGAAGATGTAGATCTTCAGTTTGAGGACAATGCAGCTGTTTGTGTTGTACTTGCAAGTGATGGATATCCGGTTAAATATGAAAAAGGGATTCCAATGTACGGCTTTGAAAACTTCAAAGACAAAGAAGGTTATTATTGTTTCCACGCAGGTACTGCGAAAAAAGATGGACAGTTTGTTACAAACGGCGGACGTGTTCTCGGTATTACTGCCAAAGGAAATGATTTAAAGGAAGCCAGAAAGAATGCATATGCTGCAACGGAATGGATTACGTTTGCAAACAAATATATGCGTCATGATATCGGTAAAGCGATCGATGAGGCTTAATTTGTACGAAACTAAGAAAAAAGAACAGGGGTAGTTAACTATGAAATGTTATTGTTGTGAAAACGAAATAGAAAACAGCGTGGAGGTTTGCCCGTTTTGCAAATTCGAGTATCCGAAAAAAGAGGGTACTGCAGAAGAATATGAAAAAATAGCGATGGCAAAGGCTGTGGAATATCGTCAGAAAAATCATATTGTTCCGAAAAGCGAAGCGGCAGGCGTAAATTCAGAAGGAAATGAAACAGTGAAAAAGTTACAGTCAAACAATCAGCTGTTTGTTGCATATTGCCAGTATACAAATCTTCCATTTGTTACCTGTGATGAAGAGAGCTTTGATGATCAGGCTCATATTTTTACCACAGAAGATGAAATCAGAGAATATGGAAAAGTACAGGCAGAACAGAAGATGCTGATTCTTGGTATGAGCTATAACAGAGCTGATTTTCCTCGATTGTATGGTTTGTTATATTCCATCGGTGTAAACAGCGTTGTATTGCATGATAATGGAACAACTACTTCTGTGCCAATTGAAAGCATTGCCAGAAGAGCGGATTTCAGCAAGCTCGAAGAAAACAAACGTCCGTTGATCAATGAATCTCTTCAGCTTTCTGCAATCTACTTTATGCAGGAAATGCGTAAACCGGGACAGGAAAAAACACAGGAAAGAGCGCAGATGCTTCGTGAAAAAGAAGAAGAACTGCTTGCAAACTTCCGTAGATCAGAATTCCTGATTCCAACACTTGCCAATCCAAGTGATCCGAAAAAAGTTGCAATTCCTTTCCTGAAAAATAAAGAAGGACAGACAATGCAGCCGATCTGTACAGATGCAATTGAAGTGGATAAATACCAGAAAATGATCAACAAACAGAAAAATCCACAGAAAATTCGTGTTTTGAGAGTACCGTTTGAAAAACTGCCGGATCTTTTGATCAAAGAAGCACATGCATTTGTATTCAATCCATTTGGTTTTAACCTCCCTCTGACAAAAGAACAGATTCAGAAAATTCTGGGAAGATAAAACTTAGGGAAAAGAATAAAGTCAAAGTACATAGAATTAAGGACGATTCAACTTTTAGAAGAATCAATTATGAAAGTGGTTTTGTTTCCGTTCCTATCATGCGAGCGGAATCAGAACCACTTCTTTTTTTGCGATTCTTGATTTTTGCCGAAAAATATGATAATGTGCTATAGTATATATAACAATATCTTTTCGAAAATACGAAAGAGTTAATGATTTAAATACGATAGGAGCACTTTATGTATATAGAAATAGACTTTGAGAGTGAGGAAGCAATCTATTTACAGCTTGTGAACCAGATTATTATGGGAATAGCAACTTCCAGATTACAGGAAGGGGATTCACTTCCTTCCGTTCGTCAGCTTGCACAGACGATTGGAATTAATATGCATACGGTAAATAAAGCGTATGCGCTGCTTCGTCAGGAAGGGTTCGTTGCAATGGACAGACGAAGAGGTGCCTATATCGCAATCGATGTGGATAAATTAAAAGCACTGGAAGAGATGAAACAGAACCTGCTTGTGGCACTTGCGCGCGGACATTGCAAAAGTATTACAAGAGAAGAAGTGCATCATCTGATCGATGAGATATATGATGAATATATGTAACGTAAAGTTGTATATCACTAAAACTACATATCGACAAAGCTGCATTAGCGGAGTTATGTTAGTAGAACTATGTATGTAATAGAAAATATATATTTGAAAAATAAAAAAATAGGAGTGGAAAATGCAGAAAAACTATACGAAACAGGCAAAAAAAGCTCTGAATTTTTCTGTTAAGACTGCGAAACAGATGGGACAGAGCTATATTGGAACAGAACATCTGCTGACAGGTCTGCTGATGGAAAAAGAAGGAACGGCTTCTCTTATTCTGGCTGAATTTCAGGTAGAGAAAGAAAAACTGATTGAATTAATCCAAAAACTGATTTCTTCTGCACAGGATAACAGCGATACTGTTTTAAATGAACGTATGCCGGAATACAGTCCACGTGCGATGCATGTTTTAGAACAGGCACAGAACAATGCACTGGAATCCGGTGAGGAGGAAATTGGTACAGAACATATTTTGCTGGCGATGCTGAGAGAAACAGAATGTGTTGCAACCCGTCTGTTGTTTACGATGGGTGTGAATATTCAGAAACTTTATGCGGCCGTGCTCTCCGCAATGGGAATGGATGCAGACTCCATTCAGGAAGAGTTCCAGTCAGTCAAAAGTCAGGGAGCAAAAAATGTATCAACAACACCGACACTGGATCAGTATAGTCGGGATTTGACAAAACTTGCGGCAGATGGAAAATTAGATCCGGTAGTAGGACGAGATCGAGAAATTGCCAGAGTAATCCAGATTTTAAGCAGACGTACCAAAAACAATCCATGTCTGGTTGGAGAACCGGGTGTTGGAAAAACGGCTATCGCAGAAAGCCTGGCACAGAGAATCGTGGCCGGAAATGTTCCGGATACCGTAAAAAATAAACGTGTTGTCGTATTGGATCTGTCCGGTATGGTTGCGGGAAGCAAATATCGTGGTGAGTTCGAAGAACGAATTCGTAATGTGGTCAATGAGGTTCGTGAACACAAAGGTATTTTGCTGTTTATCGATGAGCTTCATACGATTATCGGCGCCGGCGGAGCGGAAGGTGCGCTGGATGCATCCAACATTTTAAAACCATCACTTTCAAGAGGTGAGATTCAGCTGATCGGTGCGACAACACTGGAAGAGTACCGTAAATATATTGAAAAAGATGCCGCATTGGAACGTCGTTTCCAGCCGGTTACCGTAGAGGAACCAACAGAAGAAGAAACGATTGAGATTTTGAGAGGGATTCGCCCTTATTATGAAAAACATCATGGCGTAGTAATTTTAGACGAAGCTCTCGAGGCTGCTGTGAAGATGTCAACACGATATATCAATGATCGATTTCTGCCTGACAAAGCAATTGATGTGATCGATGAAGCCTGTGCTAAAGTACAGCTTGCCGGATTCAAGGCAGATGACAGTGTGAATGAGCAGGAAGAACTTTTGACACAACTGATTTTGGAAAAAGAAAATGCCATCAAATCAGGAAATCTTGAAGAGGCAAAAGAAATTCAGAATCGACAGAGAGCTCTGGAAAGTACCCTCGAAAAGGAAAAAACAGCCAAAGGAAAACGTAGAAGAAAAGCAGCAGAGGTGAAAGAAAGCTCTATTGCGGATGTTATTTCCGATTGGACAAAAATTCCGGTTCAGAAATTGACAGAGGGAGAAACAAAACGTCTTGCTCGCCTGGAAAAAGAACTGCATAAACGTGTGATTGGTCAGGAAGAGGCTGTAAAGGCTGTATCACAGGCGGTAAAACGCGGCCGTGTCGGATTGAAAGATCCAAATCGTCCGATTGGTTCCTTCCTGTTCCTGGGACCTACCGGTGTCGGAAAAACAGAATTATCGAAAGCACTGGCAGAAGCTGTTTTCGGAAGTGAACAGGCGATGATTCGAGTTGATATGTCGGAGTATATGGAGAAACACAGTGTATCCAAACTGATTGGTTCACCTCCGGGATACGTGGGTTACGATGAAGGCGGACAATTGAGTGAAAAAGTACGCAGAAATCCATACAGCGTCATTCTGTTCGATGAAATTGAAAAAGCGCATCCGGACGTATTTAATATTTTATTACAGGTACTGGATGATGGGCATATTACAGATGCACATGGCAGAAAAGTTGACTTCAAACAGACGATCATCATCATGACATCCAATGCCGGTGCACAAGCAATTATTGAGCCAAAGCAACTGGGCTTTGTTTCACAAAAAAGTGAAAAACAGGATTATGAACGTATGAAATCCGGTGTAATGGAAGAAGTCCGCAGAATGTTTAAACCGGAATTTTTGAATCGTATCGATGAAATTATGGTATTCCATGCACTTAATAAAGAGCATATCCGTGAAATCGTAAATATTCTACTGAAGAATCTGAAGAACAGATGCCAGGAACAGATGGATATTAAACTGCAGATAACAAACTCTGCCAGAGATCATATCTGTGAGTCAGGTTTTGACAGTAAATACGGTGCACGACCATTGAAAAGAGCAATTCAGAGCCAGATTGAAGACGAACTGGCAAATGAAATTCTGCTTGGAAATGTAAAATCAGGACAGAGCGTTCAGGTACAGTACAGAGGTAAAAAAATTCGTTTTGTTCCGGTAGAAAAATAATAATTTGATATGGATTTGTGCTGGTATCTATGATGGTAATGAATAGATAAGAATTAATATAGAAAGTTGGAGTGCATGAAAGCAAATACGAAAATTGTATATTTTTGTCAGCAATGTGGATATGAATCGGCCAAATGGATGGGACAATGTCCGGGCTGTCGTGAATGGAATAGCTTTGTAGAAGAAAAGGTGAGCAAAAAATCAGGCTCTGCAGCGAAAACCACTCGCGATGAGCAGCGAGAACCAAAAGCTTTGAGTCAGATTAATCTGACGAATGATGAAAGACAGGGAACAAGAATCGGTGAACTTGACCGTGTTCTGGGAGGCGGAATCGTTCCGGGCTCCCTGGTGCTGGTAGGCGGCGATCCCGGTATCGGCAAATCGACACTTTTGCTTCAGGTTTGCCGAAATCTGGCAGAAGACAAAGTTTCTGTTCTATACATTTCAGGAGAGGAATCCCTGCGACAGATTAAATTGAGAGCGGATCGTATCGGAAAATTCACAGATGATCTGCAGCTGCTGTGTGAAACAAATCTGGAGACGATTCGTGAGGTCATTCAGAGAAAGAAACCACAGATCGTGGTTATCGATTCCATACAGACAATGTTCCATGAGGATATCAGCTCAGCACCCGGAAGCGTATCGCAGGTTCGCGAATCCACCAATGTGCTGATGCAGATTGCCAAAGGGATGGGAGTGTCTATTTTCATTGTTGGACACGTAACAAAAGAAGGAAATGTAGCCGGTCCAAGAGTCCTGGAACATATGGTGGATACCGTTCTTTATTTTGAAGGGGATCGCCATGCATCCTATCGAATCTTAAGAGGCGTCAAAAATCGATTTGGATCCACAAATGAAATCGGTGTATTTGAAATGAGAGATGTCGGTTTGGTGGAAGTACAGAATCCATCAGAATATCTGCTGAACGGACGACCAAAGGATTCCTCCGGTTCTGTGGTAGCGTGTTCTATGGAAGGAACGAGGCCGATACTCGTCGAAATTCAGGCACTGGTATGCCGAAGTAATTTCGGACTTCCGAGACGAACCTCGGTTGGAACAGATTTTAACAGAGTAAATCTGTTGATGGCTGTATTGGAGAAAAAACTTGGCGTAGAGTTATCTTCTTATGATGCGTACGTAAATATTGCGGGGGGCATGCGAATGAATGAGCCTGCAATCGATCTGGGCATTTGCCTTGCAATCATGTCAAGCTATACAGATATAGTGATTCCGTCTACGCTGATGGCATTTGGAGAAATCGGTTTGAGTGGAGAAGTGCGTGCAGTCAGCATGGCAGGACAGCGAGTGCAGGAAGCGAAAAAACTTGGATTTCAAACTGTAATTTTGCCGGAAGTATGCCGAACTGCAACAGAGAAAATAAAGGGAATTGAGCTGGTTTACGTTTCCTGGGTGAAGGATGCCATAAACTATATCCGACATAAAAATTAGTTGCAATTACAGAAACCATATGTTAGAATAGACTCTAGCTGATTAGGAGGTGTAAAGGAATGGGTGTATTAAGAATTCTTCTTACCATTATTTTTGCGATAGATTGTATTGCACTTACAGTTATTGTATTGATGCAGGAAGGTAAATCACAGGGACTTGGTACAATTGCCGGTGCTGCGGATACCTATTGGGGTAAAAATAAAGGTCGTTCAATGGAAGGCGGACTTGTAAAAGCTACAAGAATCATGGCAATTTTATTCTTTGTACTTGCACTTGTATTGAACTTAAAATTCTAAGAAACACAAAGCGAACATTCATTGGAAGTTCACTTTGCATGCTTTGCAACTATAAGAGTCGCTATGCGGCTCTTTTTTTGTATAATAGGAAACATCAGAGGAGATCAATAAATCTTGAGTAAAAAATCAAAACAGGAAAAACGCCTGAAAAAAGAGAAAAAATATAAGATTGAGAAATTGATGCATGGGAAAAAATCCGATTCCGGTAAACGATCCGGAAAGAAACGCGGCGGATTTGTATTTCCGAAAGTCTCCGGTACAGAAGCTGAAGGAGTGTTTATCGGTAATGCGAGAGGATTCGGATTTGTTGAAATCGAAGGAATGGACGAGGATATTTTTATTCCTGCAGATGATACAAACACAGCAATGCATCAGGACCGTGTAAAAGTGGTTATTCATGACAAACAAAAAGAAGGAAAACGCCGTGAGGGTGTGATTACGGGAATTGTTGAGCGAGGAATGAAACAGATCGTCGGAACTTTTCAGTATAATCACAATTATGGATTTGTTATCAGCGATAATCCGAAGTTTTCCAAAGATATTTTCATCCCGCAGAAATTTGCACATGGTGTCAGAAATGGGGATAAGGTCGTAGCGGAAGTGACTGATTATGGTGATCATAAACGTAAACCGGAAGGTATCGTAGTTGAAAATCTCGGAAATTGCAGAGCACCGGGAACGGATATTCTGGCAATTGTGAAAAGCTTCAATATTCCGACGGAATTCTCCCCAAAAATTATGACACAGGTAAGTCGTGTGCCGGATTATGTTCTGGATGCTGACCGTGACGGCCGTATCGATTTGACGGATCTGATGACGGTAACGATCGATGGGGAAGATGCAAAGGATCTGGATGATGCGATTTCTCTGAGCAAAGAAAATGGCATCTATCATCTGGGTGTTCACATTGCGGATGTCAGCAATTATGTTCAGGGCGGAAGTGCTCTTGACAGAGAAGCACTGAAACGAGGAACCAGTGTTTATCTGGCGGATCGTGTGATTCCCATGCTTCCTGAGAAACTTTCAAATGGAATCTGTTCACTGAATCAGGGAGAGGAACGTCTGACATTAAGCTGTCTGATGGATGTTGATGAGCAGGGAAATGTAATTTCACACAAGATTGCGGAAACAATTATTCTCGTTGATGAGAGAATGAGTTATACTGATGTAAAAAACATTCTCGAAGAGACCGACGAAGCGGCAACTGATCGTTACAAAAAGCAGGTGCCTATGTTTATAATGATGAAAGAATTATCGCTGATTCTCAGAGAAAAGAGACATCATCGAGGTTCCATCGATTTCGAATTCCCGGAAAGTAAAATTATACTCAGTCCGGCAGGGCGTGCAATCGATATCAGACCATATGAGACAAATGTAGCAACCAGAATTATTGAGGATTTTATGCTGCTTGCCAACGAAACGGTTGCCAGGGAGTATTGTAATCGAGAATTTCCGTTTGTGTATCGAACACATGAGAATCCGGATCCGGAGAAGGTAGAAGCATTACTAACGCTTCTACATAATCAGGGAATCCATGTACAAAAAGAAAAACAGGAGATTACGCCAAAGGAAATTCAGGGAATTCTGGAAGGAATTGAAGGAATGCCAAATGAGGCACAGATCAGTCGTTTGACTCTTCGTACTATGAAACAGGCAAAATATACGACAGAATGCAGTGGACATTTTGGACTGGCAGCGAAGTATTATTGTCACTTTACTTCACCGATCCGTCGTTATCCGGATCTGCAGATTCATCGTATCATTAAAGATAATTTAAGAGGCCGTTTATTGCGTGAAGGCAGAACCGAACGATATCGCGAGATTCTGGATGAGGTAGCAACACAGTCCAGTATTTGTGAAAGACGTGCGGAGGAAGCCGAGCGTGAATCAGATAAATTGAAAAAAGCGGAGTATATGTCCTATCATCTGGGTGAAGAATTTGAAGGTATTATATCCGGAGTGACAGGATTTGGAATGTATGTTGAACTGGAAAATACGGTAGAAGGATTGATTCATATCAGTACACTGACAGATGATTATTATTCGTTTGACCAGGATACATATGAACTTCGCGGAGAAGTGACAAAAAAAGTATATCGACTGGGAGAAAAAGTGCGTATTCGTGTTGCCGATGCAGATGTAATCACGAAAACGATCGATTTTGTTCTGGCATAGTTTCAGGAGGGCAAAATGGCAAAACAAAAAGGTACAATACTTATTTCAAATAACAAAAAAGCATACCATGATTATTTTATTGAAGCGACATATGAGGCCGGAATCGCCTTGGCCGGCACAGAAGTAAAATCTCTGCGTATGGGAAAATGTAGTATCAAAGAGTCATTTATTCGTATTGAGAGAGGCGAAGTATATGTATATGGAATGAATATCAGTCCATATGAGAAGGGAAATATTTTTAACAAAGATCCGCTTCGTGTTCGCAAATTACTTTTACACCGATATGAAATCAATAAAATTGAGAGCCAGCTCAAAGAAAAAGGCCTGACGCTGATTCCATTGAAAGTCTATTTCAAGGATAGTCTTGTAAAGGTGGAAATCGGTATTGCCAAAGGTAAAAAATTATATGATAAACGACAGGATATTGCCAAAAAAGATCAGAGACGTGAGGCGGAAAGAGACTTTAAAATACGAAATCTTTCATAATCAAAGCAGCTTTTCGGCTTTTGGAAAACACTTGTAAAAAGATTGCTTTCATATTTATAAAGATTGTGAAAATCCTATTAAAAACAAGTGCGTTTTGTTGACAATATTTGAATACTTTGCAATAATAAATCATGGCAGAGATGAGATTCCAGATAAAGGAGGATCAGAAAAATGAAGAAAAGATATCTCATGATCGCAGGTTTAATGGCGGCATGTATGGTGACTTCAGGCTGCGGAAAAAAAGAACAGGCTGCAGATACCACAGAAACCCAGGTGACTGTTGCCCCTGCTGAAACAACGACACAAACTGTTACACCAACACCTTCTGCAAATTCTAATTTAGTGAACATGCAGAAAAATACAACACCTACAGCTGCACCGGATAAAAACGTGATCGGAAACAAAACTGCGACCGCATCAAAGGTACAGATTATAAATAAGACGGGATTGACAATTGCAAAAATGTACATCAGACCGAATGTTGCAGACGGATCTGAATGGGGCGAGCAGCTTTTGGGCGAATCCCTGAAATTAAACAATAATGATCTTGCTACGTACTATTGTGAGAAAACAGCTGTGAATGAAGACGGTGATAATGTATCAGCCTATGATATATATATTATCTGCTCCGATGAGGACGAAAGCGAATTTTATTTCCGTAAACTCCCATTAGGTGAAATGAGCAGCGTTACATTAATGCTGGATGGAAAAGGAGATGATTCGATTCCATATGCAACCTATTTGCTTCAGGGAAGCAGCAAATCAGTATCTACACTTCAGGAAGTCAAAGAACGTCTGGGCAGATCTGATTCCGATGACAGCAAAAAGGATGAGGAGACGAATTCCGATAATAACAACGATAATTCAAACTCATCTGATAACCAGAATCAGAATCAGAATGATTCCGGTGAACAGACAGATGTTTATTCCGATGAAGCAAACGATGCGAAAACTTATATCGGTCTTTCTAAGGATGAATTATTCTCCGGAATGGGAGAACCGGACAGCAGCAGCGTTGAAGATCAGGAAGATGGAAAGACAGGATATTATTACTACAATGGTTATACCGTTTCCACATCGATTGATGAAGAGGGCAATGAAGTAGTAACAAACGTTATGTAGAAAACTGCATAAAAAAGATACGGAATACAATTAACAAAAACACACGAGAGGAACTTATCACATATGAAGAGAGTACTTTTGAAATTAAGCGGGGAAGCACTCGCCGGCGAAAAGAAAACAGGATTTGATGAAGCAACTGTTATTGAAGTAGCAAAACAGATCAAGACAATTGTGGATGAAGGATTAGAAGTTGGTATTGTAATCGGCGGCGGTAATTTCTGGCGTGGAAGAACCAGTGAGACAATTGATCGAAATAAAGCAGATCAGATCGGTATGCTGGCAACCATCATGAATTGCATTTATGTATCTGATATCTGCAGATATGTTGGATTAAAAACAGTAATCTACACACCGTTTACCTGTGGCGCTTTCACATCTCTGTATTCCAAAGATGCAGTAGAAGAAAGCTTTGATCAGGGGAAGGTCGTATTTTTTGCCGGTGGTACAGGACATCCATATTTCTCAACGGATACTGCAACCGTACTTCGTGCAGTTGAGATTGAAGCGGAAGCTATTCTTCTTGCAAAAGCAGTTGATGGAATTTATGACAGCGATCCGAAATTAAACCCTGATGCTGTGAAATATGATGAAATTACAATTCAGGAAGTGGTAGACAAAAAACTTGCTGCTATGGACCTTACAGCATCCATTATGTGTCTGGAACAGAAAATGCCAATGCTGGTATTTGGTCTGGACGAAAAAGACAGTATTATCAACACTGTTCACGGAAAATTCTCCGGTACAAAAGTTACCGTGTAGAAATAAAAAATGTATCTTTGAAGATACTGAATAGATGCGAAAATTATATTTAAGGGAGAGAACAAAATGGACGAAAGAATTCAGAAATATGAAGAAAAAATGAAAAAAACAATCTCCAGTCTCGAAGCAGAACTGGCATCCATCCGTGCAGGTCGTGCAAATCCACATATTCTGGATAAGCTTACTGTAGATTACTATGGAGCACCTACACCTCTTCAGCAGGTAGCAAATATTACGGTACCAGAAGCTCGAATGATTCAGATTCAGCCATGGGAAGCAAGTTTAATCAAAGCGATTGAAAAAGCTATTCTTACTTCAGACCTTGGATTAAACCCAAGTAATGACGGAAAAATTATCAGATTGGTTTTCCCTGAATTAACAGAAGAACGTCGTAAAGATCTTGCAAAAGATGTTAAGAAAAAAGGCGAAGCCGGAAAAGTTGCAATCCGTAACATTCGTCGTGACGCAAATGATGCATTCAAAAAATTAGCAAAACAGGCAGATGTTTCTGAGGATGAAATCAAAGATCTTGAAACTCAGATTCAGAAATCTACAGATAAATTTATCAAAAATATTGATGCAGCAGTAGAAGTAAAGACAAAAGAAATTATGACTGTATAGTCTTTAAAGGTGTGGAAAGAGAGCTCGGTCAAAGGGCTCTCTTTGCGCGTATAAGGAGGAAATATAGGATGAATGTTCCGAATCATATAGCGATTATTCTGGATGGTAACGGCCGTTGGGCAAAAGCGAAGGGAATGCCTCGCAGCTACGGACACGTTAAAGGATGTGCCAATCTGGAGAAAATCTGTGATCATATCAAAGATGTCGGAGTAAAATATCTGACAGTGTATGCTTTTTCGACTGAGAACTGGAAACGTTCAAAAGAAGAAGTGGAAGGGTTAATGAAATTATTCCGCAGTTATTTGAAAAAGTGTATGAAAAGTGCAAAGAAAAATAATATGAGAGTCAAAATTATCGGTGATATCACTGCGTTTGATGAGGATATTCAGCAGTCCATCATTGAACTGGAAGAATATTCCAAAGATTTTGACAGTATTTATTTTCAGATTGCCTTAAATTACGGAAGCCGAGATGAAATTAAACGTGCCGTTCGTAAACTTGCAAAAGATGTGGAAAACGGAGAATTAAAACCGGAAGAAATCGAGGAAAGTACAATTGAAAGCTATCTCGATACAGCGGGAATCCCTGATCCCGATCTGTTGATTCGTACAAGCGGAGAGCAGAGACTTTCAAACTATCTGTTATGGCAGCTTGCTTATACAGAGTTCTATTTTACAGATGTTGCCTGGCCTGATTTTGGCAAAAAAGAACTTATCGAGGCTATCGAAAAATATAATGGAAGAGATCGACGTTACGGCGGCGTGAAGGAGGATACAAATGTTTAAAACACGTTTGATCAGCGGAATTGTTCTGGTAGCGATCGCTCTGGCGGTGATCATCAGCGGAAACTATATTTTGTTTTTTACACTTTTGGGAATTTCATTAATCGGGATGCAGGAATTATATAAAGTTATGAATGTCCATACGGACAAATTTACATCTTTGGAAATTGCCGGTTACCTGGGAGCGATTCTGTACTATGGCGTTTTACTTATTGATTTTAATAAGTATGGATTAATGGCAATTATGGTTGCATTTTTGGTATTGATGTTTGTATATGTGTTTGCCTATCCGAAATACACAGCCGACCAAGTGATGCCTGCATTTTTCGGGATTTTTTATGTTGCGGTTATGATGTCTTTTATTTATCTGACAAGATGTCTGGACAATGGAAAAATTCTGGTATGGTTGATTTTCCTGTGCTCATGGGGATGCGATACCTGTGCGTACTGTGTGGGTGTGCTGATCGGAAAACACAAAATGGCTCCGGTCCTTAGTCCGAAAAAATCAATTGAAGGAGCTTTTGGCGGTGTCATAGGTGCTGCAGGACTCGGCGCCGGATATGCAGCTGTCTTTGGTGCAGAAGTTTGGAAATATGCGGTAATCTGTGCGGTAGGTGCCCTGATTTCGATGGTGGGTGACCTTGCAGCATCAGCAATTAAGCGAAATAAAGGAATCAAAGATTATGGAAGACTGATTCCGGGACATGGAGGTATTCTGGATCGTTTCGACAGTGTGATTTTTACTGCACCTATTATTTATTATCTTTGCGTTCTGCTGATTGGGGCATAACAAATAAAAAAGAGGTATATTATGAAAAAAATTGCGATTTTGGGCTCAACGGGCTCCATCGGTACACAGACACTCGATGTGGCACGAAAAAATAAAGATATTGAAGTAGTGGGAATTAGTGCCGGCAGAAATATAAAAATGCTGGAAGAACAGATTCGAGAATTTCATCCAAAGCTCGTAGCAGTATGGGATGAAACAGCGGCAGAAGAACTGAGAACAAAAGTGGCTGATCTGCAGATCAGAATTGTCACCGGTATGGATGGACTTCTGGAACTGGCAGCTATGCCGGAATCCGATATTCTGGTAACTGCAATCGTAGGTATGATAGGAATTCGCCCAACGATGGAAGCGATTCGTGCCGGAAAAGATATTGCGCTGGCAAACAAAGAAACACTGGTAACTGCCGGACATCTCATAATGCCAATGGCAAAAGAATATGGCGTTCGTATTCTTCCTGTGGATAGTGAACACAGTGCTATTTTCCAGGCATTACATGGAGAAAAACATGGAGAAATTCATAAACTTCTGATTACAGCTTCCGGTGGACCTTTCCGAGGAAGAACGAGAGAGGAGTTAAAGACAGTTACACTGGCAGATACTTTAAAACATCCAAACTGGGTGATGGGACAGAAAATCACGGTTGATTCAGCAACTCTGGTCAATAAAGGTCTTGAGGTCATGGAAGCAAAATGGCTGTTTGATATGGACCTGGATCATATTCAGGTTGTTGTGCAGCCACAGAGTATCATTCATTCCATGGTTGAATTTAAAGACGGTGCGGTAATGGCACAGCTGGGAACTCCGGATATGCGTCTCCCGATACAGTATGCGCTGTATTATCCTGAGAGAAGATATCTGGACGGAGAGCGTCTTGATTTTTCTACTTTGAAACAAATTACATTCGAAGAGCCGGATATGAATACATTTCTGGGGCTTCCAATGGCAATGAAGGCCTCTTCAGTCGGAGGCAGTATGCCAACCGTTTTCAATGCCTCGAATGAATTGGCTGTAAAAAAATTCCTGGAACAGAAAATCAGCTTCCTGGATATCTATGACATTATTCAGCAGTCCATGGATCACCATACGGTAATTGAAAATCCGAATCTCGATGAGATTCTGACAACAGAACAAGCAGTATATCAGTGGATCGAAAGCAGGTGGTAAATTGAAAATCATTATCGCTATTGTTATTTTTAGTGCGATAGTATTAATACATGAATCAGGCCACTTTTTATTGGCTAAATGGAGCGGTATCACAGTCAATGAATTTTCGCTTGGAATGGGACCGAGAATCTGGAGTACAGAGAAAAATGGAACCAGATACTCTTTGAAAGCATTGCCGTTTGGCGGATCTTGTGCGATGGCAGGTGAGGATATGGATGATGATGCTCCTGGTACCTTTAACAGTGCGCCCGTTGGTAAAAGAATTGCAGTGGTTGCAGCAGGTCCGGTTTTTAACTTTATACTTGCTATGATTCTGGCTGTCATCATTGTTGGCTTCAGAGGCTATAGTCCGGCGGAAATTACTTCCGTAAAAAGCGGTTCTACGGCAGAAGAGGCAGGACTTCAGACCGGAGATGTGATCACGCGATTTAATGGATATCACATCGATATGAGTGATGACTTATATCTGTATACATATTTAAGAGAAATCAAAGCGAATGAAACGATTGAACTGGAAGTGATTCGAGATGGTGAAAAAATCAATATTTCGTATCAGCCGGGTATTATATCGAGATATTTATTAGGATTTAATCAGGATCCGGAGAATGAAATGAGAGTTGCATCGCTGATTCCCGGGCTTCCATTGGAACAGGCAGGATTGGAAGTAGGTGATGTGATTACATCTATCAATGGTGTCGATGTGACGAAAGCCGGATCTTACAGCGAATATATCAGTGAGCATCCGCTTGGCAATGAAGAAGTAACCATTACCTTTGTTCGTGATGGATTGGAATATGAAAAGAAAATCGTTCCTGCGGAATATCAGACACCGGATGCCGGATTTTCCTATAATCTTGCATTGCAGAGAGTATCCGGTCTGGATGTTGTGAAATACGGAGCCGTAGAAGTGAAATTTCTGATTCGTTCCACCATTTTCAGCTTAAAGGAACTTGTAAGCGGACATCTCGATGTAAAGGAACTCAGCGGTCCGGTCGGAGTTGTGGATGCTATTGGCGATACATATGAGCAGAGTAAAAGCGAAGGCCTTTTAACTGTGATCGTAAATATGTTATATATGGCTACTTTGCTGACTGCAAACCTTGGTGTAATGAATCTGCTTCCTCTGCCTGCATTGGACGGAGGACGTCTGGTGTTTTTGATTTTGGAAGCGATCCGGCGAAAACCGGTGAACCGAAATGTGGAAGGCGGAATACATTTTGCAGGATTTGTTCTTCTGATGGTAATGATGGTATTTGTTATGTACAATGATGTATTAAAACTGTTTTAGCAGAGATATTTCCCTCTTTTCATAAGGAGAAGAGGGAAAATAGAAACTGATCTGCAAATTTTTATCCGGATAGATAGATGTTAAAAAATGATTAAATACAAAATTTACATTTTATTTGTACTTGAAAAATGAGAAAAATCAGTGTAGAATCTATCATTAAGTAAAAACACGACTTTTAAGGAGGCATAACATGTCAAATAGAAAAGACATTCACAAAGTTTTGATTATCGGTTCTGGCCCTATTATTATCGGTCAGGCATGTGAATTTGATTATTCTGGAACTCAGGCTTGTAAAGCATTACGCAGTCTGGGTTATGAAATTGTCCTCGTAAATTCGAATCCGGCTACCATCATGACTGATCCTGAGATAGCTGACGTTACTTATATTGAACCTCTCAATGCAGAAAGAATTGAGAAGATTATTGCCAAAGAAAGACCAGATGCTGTATTGCCTAATTTAGGTGGACAATCTGGCCTTAATTTATGTTCTGAGATGGCTCAGAAAGGTATCCTTGATAAATATGGCGTAGAGGTAATCGGCGTTCAGATCGATGCGATCGAGAGAGGCGAAGACCGAATTGAGTTCAAAAAGACTATGGAAAGTCTTGGAATTGAAATGGCAAGAAGTGAAGTTGCATACAGTGTTGACGAAGCTCTTGCAATCGCTGACAAACTTGGATATCCGGTAGTACTTCGTCCTGCATACACGATGGGTGGAACCGGCGGCGGTCTTGTATACAATGTAGAAGAACTGAAAAAAGTCTGCGCCCGTGGACTTCAGGCCAGCCTTGTAGGTCAGGTACTTGTAGAAGAATCCATTCTTGGATGGGAAGAATTAGAGTTAGAGGTAGTTCGTGACAAAGATAACAACATGATCACAGTCTGCTTTATCGAAAATATCGACCCGCTTGGTATCCATACAGGAGATTCTTTCTGTTCAGCTCCAATGCTTACAATTTCCGAAGAAGTACAGAAACGTCTTCAGGAAAAATCATATAAAATCGTAGAAGCGATTCAGGTAATCGGTGGAACTAACGTTCAGTGGGCTCATGATCCGGTTACAGATAGAGATATCATTATCGAAATCAACCCTAGAACATCTCGTTCTTCCGCTCTTGCTTCAAAAGCAACAGGTTTTCCGATCGCTCTTGTATCAGCAAAACTTGCTACAGGTCTGACACTTGCAGATCTTCCATGTGGAAAATACGGAACACTTGATAAATACGTTCCGGACGGAGATTATGTAGTTATCAAATTTGCTCGCTGGGCGTTTGAAAAATTCAAAGGTGTTGAAGATAAGCTTGGCACACAGATGCGTGCTGTCGGCGAAGTTATGAGTATTGGTAAAAACTTCAAAGAAGCATTCCAGAAAGCAATCCGAAGCCTTGAAAACGGAAATTATGGACTGGGTCATTCCAAAAACTATGACAGTCTTTCAAAAGAAGAACTTCTGAAAAGACTGATCACACCATCCAGCCAGCGTTACTTCGTAATGTACGAAGCACTTCGTAAAGGTGCAACAGTAGAAGAAATTCATGAAATTACAAAAGTAAAGCATTATTTCCTGGAACAGATGCTGGAACTTGTTGAAGAAGAAAATGCACTTATGGAAAACAAAGGACAGCTTCCTGCAGATGTTGCTCTGATTCAGGCGAAAAAAGACGGCTTCTCAGATAAATATCTTGCAAAAATCCTGGAAGTTCCGGAAGATGATGTTCGAAATAAACGTATTGAACTTGGTGTAGAAGAAGCATGGGAAGGCGTACATGTAAGTGGTACAGATGACAGTGCTTATTACTATTCTACATATAATGCAGAAGACAAAAATCCTGTAACAGAAGGCAAACAGAAAATCATGATTCTTGGCGGTGGACCAAACCGTATCGGTCAGGGTATTGAGTTTGACTATTGCTGTGTTCATGCTTCACTTGCATTGAAAAAACTTGGATTTGAAACAATTATCGTAAACTGTAATCCGGAAACTGTTTCTACAGACTACGATACATCTGATAAACTGTACTTTGAACCTCTTACACTCGAAGATGTTCTGAGTATTTACAAAAAAGAAAAACCGGTTGGCGTTATCGCACAGTTCGGTGGTCAGACACCATTGAACCTTGCAGCTGATCTGGAGAAAAATGGTGTGAAGATTCTCGGAACTTCTCCGGCAATTATTGACCTGGCAGAAGACCGTGATCAGTTCCGCGCTATGATGAACAAACTTGAAATTCCAATGCCGGAAGCAGGAATGGCTGTTACAGTTGAAGATGCTCTGGAAATTGCAGAGAGAATCGGATATCCGGTAATGGTACGTCCTTCCTACGTACTTGGCGGACGAGGAATGGAAGTTGTTTACGATGCAGAGAGCATGGTAGGCTATATGAAAGCAGCGGTAGGTGTAACACCTGACCGTCCGATCCTGATCGACCGTTTCCTCAGAAATGCAGTTGAATGCGAAGCAGATGCAATCGCTGACGGAAAACATGCGTTTGTACCGGCTGTTATGGAGCATATCGAGCTTGCAGGTGTTCATTCAGGTGACTCTGCTTGTATCATTCCATCACAGCACCTTAGCGAAAAACATGTTGCAACAATCAAAGAATATACAAGAAGAATTGCAGAAGAAATGCATGTAGAAGGTCTGATGAATATGCAGTATGCAATCGAGGGAGATACGATCTATGTACTCGAAGCAAATCCTCGTGCATCCAGAACTGTTCCGCTTGTATCTAAGGTTTGCAACATCCGTATGGTACCGCTTGCAACAGAAATTATGACAAGAGAATTAACCGGAAAGCCATCTCCGGTACCGGAATTGAAAGAGCAGAATATTCCATATTATGGCGTTAAAGAAGCTGTATTCCCATTCAACATGTTCCCGGAAGTAGACCCGCTTCTCGGACCGGAAATGAGATCCACAGGTGAAGTACTTGGTCTGTCTGAAAATGCCGGTGAAGCTTTCTATAAAGCACAGGAGGCAACACAGACAAAACTTCCTACAAGTGGTACAGTACTGATTTCTATCAGCCAGAAAGATAAAGCAGAAGCTGCAATGCTCGGTAAAGAACTTGCAGAAACAGGTATGAAGATTCTTGCAACAAAAGGAACACACAGACTGCTTACCGATATCGGTGTAGAATCTGAACCGGTTCTGAAACTGCAGGAGGGACGTCCGAATATCAATGACTTGATCACAAATGGCAAAATCGACCTTATTATCAATACACCTGACCTTAACGGTGTAGATGATGACAGTTATCTGCGTAAAAGTGCAATCAAGAAAAAAGTTCCATATATCACAACAATCGCAGCTGCAAAGGCAACGGTTGCAGGTATTAGAGCAGCACAGAAACAGGAACAGTCTGAAGTAAAATCACTTCAGGAACTTCATGCTCAGATCAAACCAAGATAAGGAATTCATAAGTAAATAAATATGTTTATTATAAAAGAATGTGGCTCCGAATTATATTTGGACCGCATTCTTTTTTTGATGGTTATTCCTGAAATTAAACGTAAACGATAAGGAAATCGTTGAATGAAAAGTTGTTTTGAGGAGATGTATACATTTCAAGGAACTGGGTTTATAATATGTATAAAACAGAAAATACAGATTTTGTTAAAAAAATGTTACAATTGTTTTGGCTGTGATTGTATTTGGAATCATTAAGTTTCAATATGAAATTTAATAATCTCTCATATGATCTTTTATATGATTTTCAAAAAATTCTATGTAATATACAATCAACGAAACTAGAAAACAGGTTGGGAAAATATATGAAATGTACGAATTGTGGCAGAGAGATGCCGGACTGGGCCAGGGTATGTACCTACTGTGGAGAAATGATTGATTCTTCCGCACAGGTTTTACTTGATCTTTCTGAAGAAAAACAAGGCGAATCAGAAAAAAATACAGCAGCTGAACCGCCAAGTGATTTTGTGCTCGATATTGAACCAGAAGAAATTAAGGAATCGTCTGAGGACAAAAAACCACATCAAAAAGATAAGATGTATCTCGCACTTAGAATTATCTGGATTATTCTATTGCTTGGACTGATTTTTCATGGAACGCAATATTGCCTGTATAAAGCCGGCATTGAGATAGAATGGTCAAAAATTTTCTCTGCAGATAAAATGGCAAAAAATGAATTATCAGAAACAGAAGTAAAGAAGCTATTTGAAGCGTGTGAAAACGGAGCGGTATATAGAGATAATGAATTAATCTATGGTCCGCTGAAAATGAAACTTACCAATTGGAAAATCTCTGAACAAATCGTAAAGGACGATGCCATTGATTTTCTGGAATCGCAGGACGGAAGAAGTTACCTTTCGGTATCCAAAACAGAAGAAGAGGATATTTCTGTAATGGCATCTGATGAACAGGGAATTTTGAATTCTTATATTGCGGATGATCCAAATGGGAAATATAAGGTATTATCATTTGAAAAAACAACATTAGGAAAATTGCCTAAAATTGACTACACACTTGCTATGAAATCGGAAGAAGGAGCCGGTCGATTTGTAAGAGAAACGATAATTTTAAACTCTGATGAAAACGCAACAGAAGCTTTGCGAATTTTGATGTTTTCTGTCGAAAAGACAAGTTTTAAAACAGAAGCTGAGTGCTTCAATTCGATTCAGCTCAATAGAGAAATTATAAAACCGGAAAAAGAACAGGAAAAAGGCAGTCAGAAAATCCGATTGATTAAAAATGAATCGGAGAGTAAAGACGAAGAAAATGATACTGATACCGTAACAGATGAAGATCAGGATAAGACAGAATCCGAGGCAGAAAACACAGATAATGAATCTGTAGATTCGGGAACTGAAAATACGGATACTGAAAATACAGAAATTGACAATAGTGGTGTTCCGGGCGAAAAAGAAAATACAGATGCAGATGTAAATAATACAAATAATGAAAATAAAGAGAATACTGCAAATAATGAAAATGTAAATGCAGAAGCATCTGACAGTGAGAACACTGCAGCAGATCAACCGCCGGCAGAAACTGAAAATAAACCAAAAGGTGACCTGTATCAGGCAACGGATTATCTTAATCTGAGAGATAATCCTAGTGGAAATATCATCGGAACATTAGAAGAGGGCGAAGTTTATGAAGTGATTCAGCAAACTGAGTTTTGGCTTCAGGTTCGATTAAATGATTCAAGTACCGGATGGGTTTATGTGGATGGAATGAGAAAACTGAATAATTAATATAAGAAAAGCCATTTATTTTGTGATGAGATTGTGCACATTGTAAATGGCTTTTTATATACTGAAAAAACTACAAAAAACGATGTATTAATTTGTGAAAATGGACAAAATGCAAAAGAATTCAGTAAATTGATTGACAATTCTGACAATAGACAATATATTATACATAGAAAGTTTATTAAATAAACAAGTAAAAATAAACAATTAATATAAATGATAAACTTGTAAGAAAAATAGATAATTCAGAAATGATTATTTAAATGGTACCTAACTATCACTAGAGATGATAGTTAAAATAAAAAACAAAAATGTGCAAGGAGGACACAAAATGAAAAAAAGAACTAATTTACTAGTAACAGCAGGCGTTTTAACAGCTATGACAATGAGTCTTACAGCTACAGTACATGCTGAAGAACCAATTCAGGTTGCTTACCTAACAAAACAGATTGCAAATGAAACATGGCAGCTTATGGTACAGGGATGTATCGATCAGCAGGCTGATTATGGATTTGAAATTACAAATATGGATTGTGACATGAATGCATCTAAACAGGTTGAACAGGTAGAAAGCTGTATTGAATCAGGATATCAGATTATTGCAATTTCTCCAGCGGACTATGATGCACTTGATGATGTTTGTAAAACAGCAATTGAAAAAGGAATTCATATTGTTTCAATTGATGGCCCAAACTTCCACGCTCAGGCATATGTTGCTGCTGATGAGTACGATAACGCATATGGACTTGGTGTAAAAGCCGGCGAATGGGTAAATGAAAATTGGCCTGATAAAGAAACAATTAATCTTGCAATGCTTGAATATGTATACGAAGAAGCTTGTATCGATAGAGCTGCTGGCTTAAAAGATGGATTTATGGATACAGTTAAAGCCAAGGTTGAAGTTGTAGCTGAAATTTCTCCTGCAAATCAGGCTGAAGGACAGGAAATGGGAGAAACTGTATTCCAATCATCAGACGTTGATGTTGCTCTTGGTATTGCTGGTGACCAGATGGCTGGATTCTGTACAGCTGCTGAGGAAGCAGGCGTTGATTCTGATTCTTTGATGTGTGCTGCTATGGATATCTCAAAAGTTTCTTCTGCACTTCTTAAGGAAGGCAAATACATTAAAATGCTTGGTTCTTGGGGATCACCTTCTGTAGATAAAGCTAAAGTTCACCTTGAAGCAATGAAAGCTGCTTATGAAATTGATGGTTTGACAGATGATCCTGTTCGCGTTATCTATGACGTTGATTATGTGGATGAATCGAATATTGATGCAACACTTGAAGCATTTGGATGGTAAGATTTTCTATAAATAAGGAAGAACTATTTATCAAAATAAAAATAATATATTAGAACATTTTAAAATCTTTAAGTAATACAAAGGAGGGTATCCAGACTTGTTAAAACTACAGGTAAGGATACCCTTTTATAAAAACGAACAAAAGATATTTATAAGTCAGAAATAAATACAATATAGGAATATGAAAACAACAGGAATGTATTATAGAAGGAGGAAAACAAATGCAGACAATTCTAGAATTGGAACATGTCAGTAAGATTTTCCCGGGCGTTGTCGCTTTGGATGATATAAGCATTGAGTTTAAAAAAGGCGAAATACATGCTCTTGTTGGGGAAAATGGAGCTGGTAAATCCACAATGATTAAAACATTGACAGGATATCATGCACCATCAAAAGGTATCATTCGCTATGAAGGAAAAGAGTATAGGAATTTTACTCCTACGAAGGCAAAAGAAGTAGGAATTGGTGTAATTTATCAGGAATTGAATATGGTAGGTCACCTTTCGGTTGCTGAAAATATTTTTTTAAGCGACCTTCCAAAGAAAGGATCCCTTTTAGATAGAAAAGAAATGGAAGCTAGAACACAAGAAATTTTAGATGAAATGGAGCTTCCTTTTTCCCCGAAAACTCGAGTAAATGATCTTACAATAGGTTATCAGCAGATGGTTGAATTGGCGAAGGCCTTGGTTGTTGACGCAAAATTGATTATTTTTGATGAACCTACAGCACCATTATCTAGTAAGGAAGTGGAGATTCTATTCAAAGAAATTGCCAGATTGAAAGAAAAAGGGATTACATTGATCTACATATCACATCGGCTAGAAGAAATTTTCCGAATTACAGATCGCGTAAGTGTACTTCGAGATGGGAAAATGATCACAACATTAAATACCAAAGATACATCAAAAGAAGAGCTTATTCAATATATGGTTGGTCGATCAATGAATGAAGTCTATCCTCAGAGGCCGAAATTTTGTGGGAAAGAAGTATTATTGGATACAAAATCACTTACTGGAAATGGTGTGAAAGATATTTCTCTCCAAATTCGTAAAGGTGAAGTGCTTGGCCTTGGTGGTCTGGTAGGTGCCGGACGTACAGAATTTGCTCAATTACTTTTTGGGGCAGCAAAAGTAGAAAGTGGCGAGATTGTTTTCAAAGGAAAAGAACGAAAAATTCAGAATCCTGGAGATGCAATGAAGCTAGGAATTGCGATGGTTCCAGAAGATAGAAAACGCCAAGGCCTTGTGTTGGATGAAAGTGTTTCCGAAAACATTTCTATAACTGTTCTTAAGAGTATTTCCTCAGCGATTTTTAAGATATTGAATAAGAAAAAAGAAGCAGATCTTACCGATAAATATAAAGAAAAGATGAAAATAAAAATCTACTCGGGAGCACAGCTTGCAAAACAGTTGAGTGGAGGAAATCAACAAAAAGTAGTATTAGCAAAAGAGTTGGAGACTAATCCTGAACTTATTATTATTGATGAACCTACAAGAGGAATTGATGTTGGTGCTAAACAGGAAATTTATAAGCTCATGAATGAACTAGTTGCAGATGGCATGACAATATTGATGATTACTTCAGAAATGGAAGAATTACTTGGAATGTCTGATCGAATAATAGTGTTCTGTGAAGGTCACAAAACCGGCGAATTGACAAAAGAAGAATTTGATTCAGAAAAAGTACTTGCTTTAGCTTCAAAATATTAATAGGAGAAAAGATAATGAAGAAAAAAAGTATTGCCAGCAAAATTATAAAAGAATATGGTATTATTCTTGTCCTTATTATAACAGTTATAATTTTTAGCTGTTTGAAAGAAAAATTTCGCACTGTTTCAAACTTCCTTACAATTTTGAAACAGACTGCACCGGTATGTATCTGTAGTATTGGTATGTGTTTTGTATTGATTACAGGTGGAATTAACCTTTCTGTAGGCTTTATGGAATCTGCCACATGTATGATTTGTGGAGTGATGATGGTTTGGTGGGGATGGAACCCGGTTATTTCTGTATTCATCGTATTTTTAATTATGATGCTTATTGGATCTCTGCAAGGTTTTGTTATTGCAAAATATAGGGTTGCACCATTTATTGTAACATTGGCATTTATGAATATATTAAAAGGTATTTCATTTATCATAACAGGTGGTCTGAATATTTCCGGTTTGCCGGATAACTTCTGTCAGTTAGGTCTTGGATCACTGTTTGGTGTTCCGATTCCTATTTACATGATGCTGTTGGCATTATTCATTGGTTACTTTATCTTAAATAAAATGTATGTAGGAAGATTTTTCTATGCGATTGGAAGTAATGAAGAAGCTGCCAGACTTTCTGGAATAAATGTCAAATTGGTAAAGATTGCAACATACGTTATTGGTAGCTTTTTTGCTACATTTGCCGGGGTTGTACAGCTGGCACGAATCAAAACCGCTTCGCCAAACAATGGTAGTGGAATTGAGAATGATATCATCACAGCGTGTGTACTTGGCGGTGTTTCTATGGCTGGTGGTGAAGGTAAAATTTATCAGGTATTTGTTGGATCTATGATTATAGCTGTTTTAAACAATGGCTTGATTATGTGTCAGGTTAGCGAATATTGGCAGATTATTGTAAAAGGGGTAATTCTTCTATTTGCAGTAATTTACGATATGATTCAGAAAAATCAGAAAAACAAAGTAGTTACAATTGACTAGTAAATAAATTTTATAAGTAGAATAAGGAGGATTTAGAGATGAGAAGTGTTTTATTAAATAAACCAGGTGAATTAATTATGAGAGAAATTGAAAAACCGATACCGGCTCCAGGGGAAGTTTTAATAAAAGTAAAAAGAATGGGTATCTGTGGATCTGATATTCATGCATATCATGGACAACATCCTACAATTTATCTTCCAGTAGTACAAGGACATGAATTCTCAGGAACTGTAGAAGCTTTAGGAGAAGGAGTTACAGGTTTTGAAATCGGAGATTTTGTTACAGCACGTCCGCAATATACGTGCGGAGAATGTTATCACTGCAAGAGTGGACATGAGAATATTTGCCATGACCTTAAAGTGATTGGATGTAATGGAACTGTTCCAGGTGCTGCACAAGATTATATTCCTATGCGTTCGCATCTCGTCTTTAAATTAGAGGATAGTTTAAGCTATGAAGATGGTGCTATGGTTGAACCTGTAGCGGTAGCCGTTGCTGCGGTTGGTACATTTACCTATGACATAAAAGGTAAAAACATTCTTGTTCTTGGTGCAGGAACAATCGGAAATCTTGTGGCGCAGGTGGCGAAAGCAAAAGGAGCAAAAGCAGTCATGATTACAGATGTGTGTGATGAAAAACTGCAAATTGCAAAGAATTGTGGCATTGACTATACAGTAAATACAATGACAACAGATCTTGCAGAAGCTGCAGAAGCTGCATTTGGAAAAGACGGTATAGATGGTGCATTGGAATGTGTTGGCGTTGAGGCTACAGTGAATCAGGCAATCAAAGTATGTCGTAAACGAGATGATATCATTATTGTTGGCATTTTTGCAAAGGATCCTGCAATTCGTATGATCGATGTACAGGAAAAAGAGTTTAAAATGATTGGAACATTAATGTATCTTCATAATGATTTCCAGGAAGCGATTGATTTAATTACTGAGAGAAAAATTAATTTAGAACCGCTGAAAACTGCTCATTTTAAATTAGAAGAATTTAATGCGGCATATCAGTATATTTCTGATCACAGAACTACTTCTATGAAAGTATTTATTGATGTAGATGATTGAGATATGCGTTTTATAAAAGAGCTGAATTAGTTCTTAGCAACAGATAGGAGAACGAATTATGAAAGCATTTTTCATTGAAGAACCAAATAAAAGTGATATTAGAGAAATAGAGATTCCGGTGCTTGGCGATACAGAAGTACTGATTAAAGTAATGGCGGTTGGCGTGTGTGGAACAGATGTTCATTTGTTTTTAGGAGATTATGATAATCCATATCCAACGATACCGGGACATGAATATTCAGGAATAGTCGAAGCAGTCGGTGCCAAAGTTAAAAATTTTAAGCCTGGACAGAAAGTGGCATGTGATCCAAATATTTATTGTGAAGCTTGTGATAATTGTAAGCAGAACAAACAGAATTACTGTCTTGATTATAGAGGACTTGGTAACCATGTCCCTGGAGCGTTTGCAGAGTATATGAAAATTGAAGAAAGGTGCGTATATGATATTGGAAATCTTTCCTTTACAGAAGCATCATTTATTGAGCCATTGGCTTGTGTGATTCATGGACATGATCGTGCAAGACCGAATTTCTGCGATAAAGTTTTGATTCTAGGAGCAGGACCAATTGGTTTGATGCATCTTCAAGTTTGTAAAAATGATGGTGCTATGTTTGTAGCAGTTGCAGATATAAAAGAAAATCAATTAGCGCTTGCACAAAAATTAGGCGCCGATTATGTTATTTATAATGATGCGGAAGCAGGTACAAAATTTAGACAAATTGCGCCAAATGGATTCGATCTTGTGATAGATTGTACAGGTGTGCCTAAAGTTATAGAAAATATTATTCCATTCGTTGCAAACGAAGGTACACTACAATTCTTCGGTGTTTGTCCTGCAAACATGAAGATAAATGTTAGTCCGTTTGAGATATATCAGAGAGAATTGAAATTCGTAGGATCTAACTCGCTGAAAAAGACATTTTATTCTTCAATGAAACAAATTCAAAGTGGAAAAGTAAAAGTATTGGATTTTATAGGATATAAAATTGAATTAGATGAATTTCCTGAACAGTTAAAAGCGATTTCAGAAAGGAAAACAAATTTGAAAACAATCGTATATCCAAACGGTATTGTTGAATAAAAATAATGAAAAGTATTTAAAAGTAGCAGCTATCACGCGGATTCGTGGGATAGCTTTGCTATTATATAAGATGCTTTAATGTGGATATATTATTAATTGAAATCGAAGAATTACTTAGTAAGCGAAAAACTTGACATATACATATTTAAGGAAGTATCTTTAATTATATAATAATTGTGGGAATTTTGTAATAACATACTGATGGAAGGTGAGAGTGATGAAAGCAGAACAAAAAGGAAAAAATATTGCAGATGTACAGAGAATGAATCGCTCTCTAGTGATTCGCACGATATATCGAAAAGGGAGAACAACGCGTGCTAAAATATCAAAAAGTACAGGATTGAATAAAGCTACAGTTACAAATATTGTAGGTGATTTGATTAATTGGGGACTGGTTCGTGAGGCTGGGTTGATATCCGGATCATCAGGAAGAAGATCAATCGAGATAGAATTAGCATCTGAAGAATATTTGATAATAGGCGTTTGGCTCACCAGGCATAACTTAAGAATGGGTGTGTTTGATCTAAAAGGGGAAGTTTGTGAATTAAAACATTTTAACATTGGCTTGTACAGTGTTATGGATAATGTAATTGAGCAAATGATTGATGAAATTAAAATTGTTCAGAATAATTTGAATGGCAAACATCTGCTTGGAGTTGCTGTTGCGCTTCCCGGTCCTTATATCAAAAAAGATGGTGAAATAGCACTTTTGACAAGAAGACGAGAATGGCAAAATATTGATATTCTTAATCGCCTTAGAATTGAAACCGGTCTTACAGTGATTTCAGAACATGATGCAGGTGCTGCGACAATGGCAGAATGGATGTATACGGAACAGTGTAACGATGAAGTTGATATGATGTGTATTATGGTTAGTCATGGTGTTGGTGCTGGTGTAATCGAAAAGGGCAAACTATTGACTGGATGTGCGGGATTGGCTGGCGAAATAGGTCATATGAGTATCGATTATGATGGACCACAATGTGAATGTGGAAACAGAGGCTGCTTGGAATTATATTGTACAAGTCATTATGCGCGTGAAAGAGTGCTGGAATTGAAAGAAAACTATCCAGATACGATTTGTACGGATCAGTTTACGGCAATTGAGTTTGCAAATGCATATCGTGCAGGAGATGCTTTGGCAATCGTAATTGTAAATGAAATTGCAAGATATCTTGGCTACGGAATTGCTAATGTTGTAAACTTATATAATCCTAAAAAGATTATTATTGGTGATGAAATCTCAGAATCAGGAGTTGAATTTTTAAATGTAGTAAAGGAAACGGTTAAAGAACGATGTCTCACGAAAGTGTATGATAATTTAGAAATTACACTCAGTAATTTAAAATATTCAACATTACAAGGTATATGTATTGCTTTTATGAACGAAATGATTGAAAGGCCAGAAGTTTTTATTAGACAATGTAGTGATAGTATAGAAAATCAAAGCAAATGAGAATAGGAAAAATCGTAGAATAACGAGAACATAATTAAGAGGCTTTGCAAATAATCTAATATTATTTGTAGACTGAAAATCTACATTATAAAAATTATATAAAAGAAAATGGAGGTTATATTTTATGAAACTGAATTACAAAGAGCTTGTTAATCAGAGTGCGTGGAAAAAAAACGGAATCAAAGTACCATCTTACGATGTTGCAAAGGTTACCGAAAATGCTATCAAAAATCCAGGCTGGGTTCATTTTGGTATCGGAAATATTTTCCGAGTATTTATTGGAGGTATTGTTGACGGACTTCTGGAACAGGGATTAATGGATAAAGGTATCACCTGCGTTGAAACTTTTGATTATGATGTTGTAGATAAAATTTATGCACCATTCGATAATCTGGCGCTTAGTGTAATTTTAAAAGGTGACGGAACCAGAGAAAATAAAGTGCTTGGCTCTTTGTCAGAAGCTGTAAAAGCACAGTCTTCCGATGTAGATAATTGGAAACGTTTGAAAGAAATATTTACAAGCGACAGTCTTCAGATCGTTTCTTTTACAATCACAGAAAAAGGATATGCTTTGAAAAATGCAGCCGGTGATTATCTAGGATATGTCGTAAGTGATATTGAGAATGGACCGGATGCGGTTATCGGCGCAATGGGTGTTGTAACATCTATGCTTTTGGAACGATTCAAAGCCGGTGCCAGACCTTTGGCCTTGGTTTCTATGGATAACTGCTCACACAATGGAGATCTTCTTCGTCAGTCTGTTGTAGAGATGGCAGAAAAATGGGTAGAAAAAGGTTATGTGGGAGAAGATTTTATCGCATACGTATCTGATCAGAGTAAAGTTTCCTTCCCTTGGACCATGATTGACAAAATCACACCTAGACCAAGTACGGAAATCGCAAATGACCTGGAAGCTTTAGGTGTTGAAAATATGCAGCCGGTCGTTACAGGCAAAAGAACATATATTGCACCATTTATTAATGCAGAAAAACCACAGTATCTGGTAATTGAAGATAGTTTTCCTAACGGACGTCCGGAATTGGAAAAGGGATTTGGCGTTTATATGGCAGACAGAGAGACTGTAAATAAGGCTGAACGAATGAAAGTAACTGCATGCCTGAACCCTGTACATTCTGCACTTGGACCATTTGGTGTAGTCTGGGGTGTGGATCTTTTTGCAGAATTGCTTGAGGACCCGGCTATCATGAAAATGGGACGTCAGGTTGCTTATACAGAAGGTATGCCGGTTATAGAGGATCCAAAGATTATTGATCCACGGGCATTCGCAGATGAATTGTTTGAAGATCGTTTTATTAACAAATATCTCGGAGATACCAATATTCGCCTTTGTACAGACGAATCACAGGGTGTTGGGGTACGTTTCGGAGAGACAACAAAAGCTTATGTGGCTCGCTATGGAACAGCGGAACAGCTGGTTGCAATACCGCTCGGAATAGCAGGATGGCTTCGCTATTTATATGGTGTAGATGATAATGGCAATGCATATGAATTGGCACCGGATCCATTGGCTGCAGAAATTCATGAACAATTATCTACGATTAAATATGGAGATCCTGCCAGCGTAACAGATCAGCTTAGACCGATTCTTTCAAATGAAAATATATTCTTTACAGATATGTATAAAGCAGGACTGGGAGAAAAAATCGAAGGATATTTCCGAGAAATGATTGAAGGACCGGGATCCTGCAAAAAGACAGTATATAAATATATGGATTGAAGGCGTGATTAATCTAAATATAAAAGATTAAATTTAAAACAATTTGTTATCAATGACATTCAAAAAACAGGTGTCTTATAGCATAGATTTAAGCTATAAGACACCTGTTTTGATTGTCATGATTATTATAAATATAGTGGTTTTATAGATTTTGGAACCTTGACATTTTTTCTGATCAATTTTCAAAATCAAAAGTTTTTCTGGCTACGATAAGTTCTTCATTCTGCGCAATGACATGTACCATAACTTTAGAGCCTGCGGCGGAGATAATTGCATTTTTTCTGCATGCATAATTAGCCGGTCGATTTAATTTAATGCCTAAATGTTCGATTGCTTTGCAGACTTTTTCTCGAATATGTCCGCTATGCTCACCGATACCACCGGTAAATACAAGATGATCCAGTCCGCCGAGCTCAGCATAATAAGCCCCGATATATCGAACAATATTGGTTACGAAGACGTCCAGAGCGAGCTTCGCACGGGCATCATTATTTTCTTCTTCGGCATATTCTAAATCGCGAACATCATTGCTGAGTCCGGAAATTCCAAGAAGTCCTCCTCGTTTGGTCAAACCTTCCGTGATTTCTTCAAGTGACAGACCTTCTTTTAACAAAAATGGAATGACGAAAGGATCAAGATCTCCGGTCCGATTGGAGTGGGGAAGACCGGACTGCAGGGAAATTCCCCAGCTGTTATCAACGCTTTTTCCATTATCAATAGCACAGATGGAACAACTGCCGCCTAAATGACAGGAGATCGTTTTGCCCGTGTTTTCAAAGATGTCCTCAAGAGTCTGTGCGACAAAACTATGCGATGCGCTATGATATCCCATTTTTTGTATTCCGTAAGTTTCATACCAGTCATATGGAATTCCATAAAGCTTTCTTTCCAGAGGAATTGTTTGATGAAAATGTGTCTCAAATACACCAATCAGTTTTGCGTTCGGTGCCACATCGCGAAAGAGACGAATGGCTGTGAGATAAGGAACATTGTGAGAACCGGCGATAGAATTATACTGTTCCATACCATCCAGAACTTCATCCGTCAATTCGTGAACACCGTAGTGATTTTTGGATAAAACAGTCTTGAATCCAATGCGCTCAATTTCTGCTAAATCTTTTAGAGCACCCTGCTCAGAATCTACCAGAAGATTTAGGAACATTTGAATACCTGCTGTATATGATGGAACACTGATGTTTTCTTTGTGAATTTTCTCGGCTCCTGTTTTCTGATAATGAAATATAGCATCCGTTAAGCTGCCGACACGCTCAACTTTACCTTCCGACATTACAAAATCTCCCGGCATGGCAAAAAGTTTAAACTTTAAAGAAGTGCTGCCAACATTGCAGACTAATAATTTCATGGTGAATACCCCCGAATCATATTAGAATTATTATAAATAATAAAAAATAGGAAATAATAAAAATTATTCAGAATAGGCCGAAGCATTTACTGCTAAGGCTGTATGAATATTATATATGTACAGCATGAGGTGGGCAATAGTGAAACAAAAAACATGCGAAATATTAATTTTGTTTTAACTGGCAAAAAATCGTTGATTAGTTTCAGATTTATATTAAAATAAATACTATATGGCATTTTTTACATAATAATTGGTTAGAGGTAAAAGGAATTGGAAAAACAGTATTTTAAAATAAATCTTGATCCTGAGCAAATTCAGGATCCTACAAATACTGCAGGATTGCGCCGTATTCCCAGGGAACGGGACAATGAGAGTACGAAGCAGGCATCACAGAGAAGCAGGGCAGGTGGGGAAACTGCATCAGAAGAAAGACTCTCTGAGAGAGCACAGCGCAGAAAACAGCAGGTTGAGCAAAATCGTATAGACCGTGAACTGCGTGCCGAAAGAGCAGCGAAAGCCAGAGCTGTTCGAAGTGGAAACGGAATGAGTGGTTCCGGACTGCTTCATAAGAAAAAGAAAACATCGCTCCGCAAAAGCAAATGGCAAGGCCCGACTGTTGAAAAAAATAAATCTGCTAAGCCACATGCAGCAGAGAATAGAGGTCCGGCAGCACAGCCTAAACGTGAAGTTAGCCCAAAAAGTAGACAAGAAGCAGCACAGGAGGCGGAAGTAAAACAGACTCGGCAGAGGCGACCGGCTGAAACAAAACAGGAACCAAGACAAAAACATACATCACGAGTTGCAGAGCGTATGGCTGTAGCAAAGCAGGCAAAAAAGGAAGAAATGAGTGCTGCTCGTCGGCAGAATGCAGAAAAGTCACGTGAAATCCGAAAACAGCGTAATGCACAAAGACGTGAGAAAAGCCGTAAAGCAACAGCTGGTTTTGTGGATAAGATAAAAAAGATCAATCCCAAAACAGCGTTGATAGTGGCCGGAATTATTTTAGCCATTATTTTAGTTGTTGCCGGCGGTTTCGCAATTAAAAATGCAGTTATAAAATCAAAAGAAAAAGCCAGACAGGAGCAGATTCTCAGAGAACAGGAAGAGGCGAGAATTGCTGCGGAACAGGCTGCGGCAGAAGCGAAAGCGGCTGAGGAAGCGTATTTAAAAGTACCTGACGATTATGTTTTTGAACCGACATGTACAGCAAATACAGATCCATCGAAACTGATTTCTACTACATTACTTCAGGTAGATGGTGTTGAGATGAGCCCGTCTGATTATAAATCAGACACAACATATAATTTTGGCCCGGGATCAGAGTATACCAATGTGGAAGGTGTCATTACTTTCCGTGGTAATAACTTCCGAAGTGATCCGACCTATGGAAATGCCAAAATGGAAGCAAAAACATTGAAACAGGCATGGTCGGTAAATACAGGAGGTTTGGATTCCTGGACAGGAAGCGGCTGGACAGGGCAGCCATTGATCGTTAAATGGCCGGATAGTGTAAAACAGCATTCCAACATGTATGATTCAGCAAAAAATAAAGCTAATCTTGTAGAAGTAATCTATGCCTGCATGGATGGATATATCTATTTCATCGATCTGGAGACCGGTGAAGCAACTCGAGACAGCATGTATCTGGGTTACACCTTCAAAGGTGCAGGGGCATTGGATCCTCGAGGATATCCGATCATGTATCTTGGAGCAGGTATCAATAGTTCGCAGAACGGAACCGCGCATGCATTTATCATTAATCTGTTGGACTGCTCAGTAATGTATGAATTCGGTAAGGAAGACGAATTCTCACTTCGTGGTTCACTGAGCTTCTTTGACTCATCAGCACTTGTATGTGCGGAAAATGATACTCTGATTTATCCGGGCGAGAGTGGTATTCTTTATCTGATTCATTTGAATAGTAATTATGATGAGGAAGCAGGTACGGTTTCTATTAATCCTGACAAAACCGTAAAATGGCGTTATGATGGACACCGATGCACCAGTGATACATACTGGTGGGGTATGGAAGACAGTGCGGTAATTTATAGTCATTATTTGTTTGTTGCAGACAATGCCGGATTCTTTATGTGTCTTGATTTAAATACTTTGCAGCTAGTATGGGTGCAGGATGTATTGGATGATACAAACGATACTCCGGTTCTTGAATTTGAAAATGGACACCCATATCTCTACATCAGCACATCATTCCATGAAGGATGGCGTTCGTCCGGTACGGCAGAAATTCCAATCTGGAAGATCGATGCAGAAAACGGAGAAATTGTATGGCAGACTTCTTATACATGTTATACGATTGAAGGTGTATCCGGCGGTGTGCAGTCTACGATTGCATTAGGTAAGAACAAACTAAAAGATAATATCTATGTAACTGTTTCTATGGTCGGAAGCCAATCAGATGGTGTCTGTGTTGCACTGAACAAAGAAACCGGAGAAAAGGTATTTGAACACAATGCGGCATATGCATGGTCATCACCGGCTTGTGTATATGACGAAGAAGGAAACGGAAACGTACTATATTGTGCAAGTAATGGTAAGGTGTATCTGCTGGATGGTCTGACCGGAGAACAGCTTAATATGCTTGATCTGGGTGAAGGAACAATCGAAGCCTCTCCGGCGGTATACAATGATATGGCAGTAGTCGGAACACGAGATTGCCTGATCTTTGGTATACAGTTACAGTAATGGCATTCATGCATTAGCTGAAGTAATTGATAATAAATTAGAAAAGCTTTATAAAGAAGGGATATTGTGCTAATTACAAGAGCGCAATATCCCTTTTGGCGTGGGGGAATATTGTTTTGTACAGATGCATCCTGAGATGGGAAATGTGTAAAGGGAGCAAAGAGAAGAAGTGGCAGATGCATCCTGAAATGGGAAATATGGAAAGGGGGCAAAGAGAAGCAGGAGTAAGTACATCCTATATTCTGAAATATAACATGGGATCAAAAGGAAAGCCAGGCGAGTATATCCTGATTAGAGAAAAATATTGTGGGATCAATAGGAATACGGGGAAAGAATATCCTGAGTTGAGAAAACTATCATGAGGGCAAATGGAAGGTTAAATTAGTATGACCTGTGCTGGGAAATAAGGGGGTAGGGCAAAAAAAGGCACCAATAAACCTTCTACAGGTATTCCTGACAGGAATGTTAATAGTCGAAATTGGTATATGGAAATGCGGTATAAGGCTTGAAATATTCGTCTGAGGAATTTATTATATAGAATATAATAAAGACCGTAAATAAACGCTTAACGAATTTAAGTAAACAAAAATAAGCGTAAATAAAGGGGTATAAGCGTATAAAAACGTAATGAGTAACAGGAGGTAACTATTATGCATATGGCAGATGCTCTGTTGGCGCCTGCAGTGGCGGCAACTATGTATGTTGCATCAGGTATTACTACCGGTGTATCCATTAAACAACTTCGATTGAAAGAGAATACGGAAAAAATTCCGGTTATGGGGGTTATGGCGGCTTTTGTTTTTGCCGGACAGATGATTAACTACACAATTCCGGGAACCGGATCCAGCGGCCATATGTGTGGTGGTATGCTTCTGTCAGCACTGCTTGGACCATACGCAGGATTTGTATCAATGGTTGTAATTTTGGCGATACAATGCTTGCTATTTGCGGATGGAGGTCTGATGGCTCTGGGGGCAAACTGTTGGAATATGGCGTTTTATGGATGCTTTATAGGATATTTCCTGATTTATCGTCCAATCGTAAAAAGCAAAATGAAAGATATGAAATTGAAACTGATCCTTGCATCTGTTCTAGGCTGTGTTGTAACTCTTCAGCTTGGTGCATTTTCTGTATGTATTGAAACATTTGCATCAGGTATTTCAGAACTTTCCTTTGGAGCATTCCTCGGATTGATGCAGCCGATTCATCTTGCTATCGGATTGATTGAAGGACTTATCACAGCTGCGGTTGTAGTATTTGTATATCAGACAAGACCACAGATCCTGGAAGTGGTTGGCGACGAAGACGTAAAAGCAGGAAGCTGGTCATTGAAAAAAGTTGCAGTGGTACTTGGAATTCTCGTTGTTCTGATCGGTGGTATCGGATCACAGTTCGCAAGCAGCAATCCGGATGGATTGGAATGGTCATTATTCGGAAATGAAGACGGCGGCTATTCTGCTAACATGGGACTTGATGAAGATGATTACGGTGTGAGCAGTTCCGTTGCAGATACTGCAGGCAGTATTCAGGACAAGACAGCACTGCTTCCGGATTACGCATTTGCTTCAGACAGCGAAAATCCGGCAGGTACTTCATTCTCAGGTATTGTTGGATCTGCAATTGTTGCACTTTTGGCAGCAGGACTTTGTGTAGCGGGCGGATTTTTCCGTAAAAAACATGCAAAGGCATAATTGAATCAATAATATAAAAATAAAAAATATTTATTATTTATAGTATTTTGATCATAACCAAAAGTATTATTATGAATAATTTAGAATATTATATTTACAAAATGAATAGAAATTCATACAATAGGATGAAGCATGAAATGTGTTTCATCCTATTCTTTTGATATGGAGATTTTAATATTATGAACCAAATGACAAATGCGATGCTGGAACTTGCCAATATGGATATGCTGGCAAAACAGGATTCGCCTGTACACAGAAGGCACCCATTGGTGAAACTTCTGGTAACTATTATATATATTGTAACAGTTGTTTCTTATTCAAAAAATCAGCTGACAGCAATCATTCCGATGATTATTTATCCGATCTTCCTGTTTCAGCTAAGTGGAATTCCGCTGAAAACCTGCCTTTATAAAATGCGTTTTATTCTTCCGCTTGTATGTGCAGTGGGAATCTGGAACCCTTTTATAGACAGAGTTGTTGTAATGCAGATTGGAAGAGTACCGATCACAAGTGGCATCATTTCATTTGTTACTTTGATGCTAAAAGGTGTATTTTCCCTGATGGCATCTTTTTTGCTGATTTCAACGACAAATATCGAACAGATTTGCTATGCACTTAGTCTGCTGAAAATACCGGATGTTTTGATTACGCAGATTTTGATTACCTATCGATATATCAGTCTGCTTTTAAAAGAAGCTGGAACGATGATGAATGCATATTCTCTTCGTGCTCCGGGGCAGAAGGGACTTCATTTTTCAGCCTGGGGTTCGTTTGTGGGACAGCTTCTGATTCGAAGCATGGACAGATCGCAGCATTTGTACCAGAGCATGCAGATGCGAGGATTCCGAGAAAGTTTTTATTATGCAAAAGACAAAAAAGCTCAAAAAGCAGATTGGATTTATCTGATTTTATGGATCGGAATATTCTTATTGCTGAGATTATTTAATTTATCAGAGGTTATCGGCAAATTATTTGTTTAATACGCAAAAAATAAGTCTATTGCTGCTGGATTGGCTCCCATATTAATCTATCGCAGCCGTATAAGGAATTATTAGCTTATAATACATGTAGGAGATTTGTTATATATGATAAAAATTGAGAATGCATCGTTTGGATATGACAAGCAAAAATATATCATATCAGACCTTTCGCTTCATATAAAGGAAGGTGAGAAGGTAGGATTGATCGGTGCAAATGGTACCGGAAAATCAACACTGCTGAAAATGCTTACCGGATTGGTAGGGCATGAGGGCAGTATCAAAGTATGCGGAACAGAGGTTGAAAAGAAAAATCTTCCGGAGATACGTAAAAATCTGGGATTCGTTTTTCAGGATTCTGACAGTCAGCTTTTTATGCCAACTGTATACGATGACATCGCATTTGGACCTAGAAACTATGGAATGTCTAAGGAAGAAATTGAAAAATGTGTAGACGAAGCATTGGAACGAACCGGTATTACACATTTGAAGTTTAAAGAGAATTACAAAATGTCCGGTGGTGAGAAAAGAATGGCCTGTATCGCAACGATTCTGGCGATGAAACCAAGAATCATTCTTATGGATGAGCCATCGATTGCGCTCGATCCGTACAACCGCAGAAATTTAATAAATAACTTAAATGAAATGCATGAGACCAAGCTCATCGCATCACATGATCTGGATATGATTCTGGATACCTGCGATCGAGTAATATTGATGAAACAAGGTGCAATTTATGCAGATGGTGATACAGAGACAATTCTGACAGATCAAAAACTTCTCGAAGAATGTCATTTGGAATTGCCATTCTGTTACCAGAGAAGATAGAGATAAGTAATAAGAGCAAAAAGAAAAGTACATAGAAGAAATAAAGAGAAGGGACTGTTTTTTACAGCCCCTTCTCATGCTTTAATAATGAACTTTGATAATATTTTATATGAATGTTGTTCATAATACTTTATAATGAAGGACTTTCACAATACTTTATAATGATTGTCTTTCATAATGTTTTCTATGAAATTATTCTTTCGAGCCTGTTAATTTTGACATTAAAAACAGGCCGATTAAAAGTATGATCGGGAAGATGATGCCGACACCAATTCCGGCACGCATATTTCCATCATGATTCTGAGCAACTCGTCCGACGATAGCAGGTCCAATGCTGCCTCCTAAATCACCGGCCATTGCCAAAAGGGCAAACATTGCGGTTCCGCCGGTTGGGAATGTTTTTGAAGAAATACTGATTGTTCCCGGCCACATGATTCCGACAGAAAATCCGCAGACAATACATCCAATCAGACCGATAATTGGACTGCCGGAAATAGATGCCATCAGGTAGCAGATAACACATAACATACCGGAACCGACCATAAATTTGTTTAAATCCCATTTATCTCCGTATTTTCCATAGAATACACGACAAATTCCCATGGCAACAGCAAACAGGCACGGACCTATTAAATCGCCAATCGATTTTGAAAAACCAAGAGCGGCTTCTGCATAGGCGGATGCCCACTGAGACATTGATAATTCGGAAGCACCGGAGCAAATCATTAAAATGACTGCAACCCAGAAGAGTGGCATTTTGCAGAGCTTTTTAACGCTCATGCCACTTCCTTCTTCAACAAGATGTTCAATCGGACAGGTGGCAAAATTATAGATGTTAACAGCAGGAATGAAAGCCAGTAAAACTGCCAGCCATTTCCAGCTGTTGATTCCAAATATAGAGAAAAACAGCGTTGACACAAGAATTGTTCCAACAGATCCCCAACAGTAGAACGAATGCAGGAGGCTCATAGTGGCCTCTTTGTTTTCGAACGGACAGGCTTCCACGATTGGACTGCATAAAACTTCGATCAGGCCGCTTCCGATTGCATATACAATAACACTGATTATAATTCCAAGGAATGGAGAGGGCAGCAATTCAGGCAGGAATGCCAGACCTACCAGTCCGACGGCAGAACAGACTTCGGAAATTACAATACTTGTTCGATATCCGATTCGGTCAACGTATCTGGCACAGAACAAATCGACCAGCAGCTGCGTAAAGAAAAAGAAGGTTGAAATTAAGGCAATATTACCAAGTGAAATGTGGTAATCATTGTGAAATTTCAAAAAGAGCAGCGGTGCAAAATTTGCAGCGATTGCCTGCGTTACAAAGCCAAGATAACAGGCAATTTTGGTTTTTTGGTAGTTTTTCATTCGGTAATATTCCTTTCCTCATGATAGAAATCCTTCATGGTACGTTATACATAATAGGAAATAGAATTTTTTATTATGTATAAAAAAAACACCCAAGCAATAAACTTGAGTGTTTAACCTTCCTGCGGAAGATGGGACTTGAACCCACACGAGCGCATTGCTCACAAGATCCTTAGTCTTGCTCGTCTGCCAGTTCCGACACTTCCGCATATCGCATTTCGTGGGAAGTAATTTCCCTCGCGACAAAAGATACTATACCAAAGAATAGATTAGATGTCAACAGTTTTTTCAAAAAGATTATCATTTTTCTCTTCGAGTATTTTGATGGCATGATAGGTATATTCACAGTAAGGAACAGCAATGCCGAGTTTTTTTGCCTCTTTGAGAAATGCGCCCATGAACATATCTACTTCTGTATGGCGTTTGGCATCCAGATCCTGCAATGTTGAGAAGCGGGCCATAGGTGCAGCGGCTTCCGGTGGCGTAGGAATCAGATGAATATGAAATCCTTTGGCATTTGCTACAGCAAAGAATTCATCCATTACACGCTGATGAATGAATTTCATATGTTCGGAGTGAAAATAGGCATGATAGCCGACACCGAAAACTGCCTGCGGAAGATTATTTGAAATATTCACACCAAATTTATTCCACTGTGCTTCTTCAATATGATCGGAAAGCACATATTGAATATTTGTCTGATCAAAAAGATCGCAAATTGCCTGAACACGTTCTGTATGACTTCCGTCTTCTTCGCCAAAATAAACTTCATGAGTGACTGCCTCATCAAAATGAATTTCGCGGCCTTTACGGTTAGCAATAATGCGTATAAAGGAACGAAGAACATGGCCGGGACCAATGACGGATTCTACAATCTCTTCGCTGTCGATACCGTTCAGAAGAGAAAGTACGATGGTATTAGGACCAATTATGTTTTTAATATCTGCTAAGGATGCTTTTAATGCATCGTATTTTGTGGTAATCAGCAGAAGATCAACACCCTGTGCTTCCTGAGGTGTTTTAACATTTGGTATGATATGTGAGCCATTAATAAGCAGCCCATCTTTTTCAAGACGTTCTTTTCTATCACCCTGAGCAACGACCGAAAAACAATTCCCCATACGAGATTGCATATTATAAATAAAATAAGAACCGATAGCACCGGCCCCCATAAGCGAGACAGTATTAATTCCCATAAAAAACTCCTTCAATATATAACAAAATAATAGTAACCAGGTATCGTATTGTACGATATTGCTAATCATAACATATCAACAATTATATGAATATAAAAAATAGAAATATTTAACCCACTGGATTCAAGGCACGCATCGAAACGGTATGAACAAAAACCTCCGGAAGATGGGGTGAGTGCGGTCCAGTGGACCGTATGGAACAAACCAATCGATCCGGAAGATGGGGTGAGGTGGAAATAAAAAAAGGTCCGGTGGACCTTTTTTCCACCGAACCGACCGAGCCGGAGGCGAGACCTTGAATCCACTGGATTCAAGTCACGCATCGGCTTGGTCAGAACAAAAAAACCTCAAGCTTTAAGCTTGAGGCTTTTTGTTCTAAACATGCGGAAGATGGGACTTGAACCCACACGAGCGCATTGCTCACAAGATCCTTAGTCTTGCTCGTCTGCCAGTTCCGACACTTCCGCATATCGCATTTCATGGGATTTTTTTGCTTCTCCCTCGCGACAAGTGATAGTATATCAAAGGAGAATATAAAAGTCAACAAAAAAATAAAAAAAATTGAAAATAAAAAAGGATTTTTTGAAAAAACGTAGAATATATATTATAAAGGAATTTTTCTAAAAGATAATAATTACATAATAAAATCGAATGTTTTAAATCGAGTGGCTGAAATCGAATAGGTTGATCTCTGAAATGTGGAGGTGGAGATATGGATATTCGTGAACGAATGGAAGAGCGAGAAATGCAATTGTTAAGTCCTTATGCAGCATACAGTCGAAAGTCTAAAGGACGTGTGCGTGCGGAGGAAGAATGTGATGTTCGTACGGCATATCAGCGTGACCGTGACAGAATTCTGCACAGCAAATCATTTCGTCGACTTAAGGATAAAACACAGGTATTCCTTGCACCACATGGAGATCATTACCGAAATCGATTGACGCATACATTGGAAGTTTCACAGATTGCCAGAACAATAGCTAAAGCACTTCGACTCAATGAGGACCTGGTGGAAGCAATTGCACTGGGACATGATCTGGGACATACACCATTCGGACATGCCGGGGAAAGAGCACTGGATCATGAAAATCCGGAAGGATTTGCACATTATAAACAGAGTGTTCGTGTAGTGGAAGTTCTGGAAAAAGAAGGAAAAGGTCTTAACCTTACCTGGGAAGTGCGGGATGGAATTCTAAATCATCGCACAAGCGGAAAACCTTCCACACTGGAAGGGCAGATCGTTCGATTTGCTGATAAAATCGCATATATCCATCATGATATGGATGATGCGCAGCGTGCAAATATTATCACAGAGGATGATATTCCAATTACGCTGAGGATACAGCTTGGATATACGACAAGGGAACGCCTGAATACTTTTGTACATAATATTATTGAAAACAGCATGGACCAGCCTGAAATTCGGATGTCTGAGGATATTCAGGAAGCAATGATGGAACTTCGCAAAATTATGTTTCAAAATGTATACACAAACAAGGTAGCAAAAAAAGAAGAATCAAAGGCAATTGCGATGTTACAGCAACTGTATTGGTATTATATCGAACATCCTGAACACATGTCGCAGGAATATCGTGATTTGATCACCTTGCGCGGAGAACCCAAAAATCAAGTTGTATGTGATTATTTGTCAGGTATGACGGATCAATATTCAATGTCAAAATTCAGAGAACTTTTTATCCCAAAATCATGGGGTGTTGTTTAAAACAAGGAATAAAAAGATACACAGAGAATTGATAAAATAAATAATATATAAAATAATAAGCAATATGATAAGTAATGAAACAAAATTAAAGGAGGTTGCTGATGCGATATACTGACGATATCATCGAAGAAGTACGATCAAAAAATGATATTGTAGATGTCATATCCCAATACGTGAAACTAACACGCAAAGGCAGTTCTTATTTTGGCCTTTGTCCTTTTCATAATGAAAAAACGGGATCTTTTTCCGTGACGCCTTCTAAGCAGATGTATTATTGCTTCGGCTGTGGCGCTGGAGGAAATGTTTTCAATTTTGTAATGCAATACGAAAACTATTCTTTTGGCGAAGCACTGGGACAGCTGGCGGAACGAGCCGGCGTGCAGCTGCCGAAGATTGAATATTCCAAGGAAAATCGTGAAAAGGCGGAGCGCAGGCAGATCCTTTTGGAGATTAATAAACAAGCTGCACAGTACTTTTATTATCAGCTGCGGCGAGAAAATGGAAAAACAGCATTAAAATATTTGCAGGATCGAAATCTCACAGATGAGACCATGAATAAATTCGGGCTGGGATATTCCGATAAATATAGCAATGATCTGTATAAGTTCCTGAAAGCAAAAGGCTACAGCGATGAGCTTCTCCGGGAATCCGGGCTGTTCAACGTGGATGAGAAAAAAGGAATGTATGACAAGTTTTGGAACCGGGTTATTTTTCCAATCATGGATGTGAATAACCGGGTAATCGGATTTGGCGGTCGAGTGATGGGAGATGCAAAGCCCAAATATCTGAATTCGCCTGAAACCAAAATTTTTGATAAAAGCCGTAATCTCTATGGTTTAAACGTTGCAAGGACAACAAGAAAAAATTATATTATTGTCTGCGAAGGCTACATGGATGTAATCACAATGCATCAGGCCGGATTTACAAATGCAGTTGCATCACTTGGAACTGCACTGACATCCGGACATGCCAGTCTGTTAAAACGTTATACGAAAGAGGTTTTGCTTCTGTATGATAGTGACGATGCCGGTGTGCGTGCGGCACAAAGAGCGATTCCGATTTTGAGGGATGCAGGTCTTAATTCGCGAGTTGTCAGCCTCAAACCCTATAAAGACCCGGATGAATTTATCAAGGCCATGGGTGCGGAGGCATTTGAGGAACGACTCGAAAAAGCACGTGACAGTTTTATGTTCCGTGTTTCAAGTGCAGAGCGCAAATTTGCAATGGATGAGCCGCAAGGGCAGAATCAGTTTTTTGAGGAATGTGCGCAGCTGCTTTTGGAAATGCAGGACGAACTGGAACGAAATCTATATATTGAAGCAATTGTAAAAGAATATCGACAATATCATGTAAATGCAGATGATTTGAGAAAGCGAGTGAATCGTCTGGCGATGAAGGGAACTGCGTTAGAGAATAAAAATCAGATAAAAACGCTGCAGAATGAAAATCGTCCGGAGAAACGCAAACGCGAATCGGCTGCACATCTGGCTCAGAAATTGATGCTTACCTGGCTGGTTACCTATCCAAAGATATTTGATCAGGTGGAAAAATATCTGAAGCCGGAGGATTTTGTTGAAGAACTTTATCAAAAAGTAGCCAGGATGCTTTTTGAACAGCATGCCGCAGGAGATGTGAATCCGGCACGCCTTTTGAATGTATTTACTGACAGCGATGAACAGCAGGAAGTTGCCTCGCTTTTTAACGCGACCATACATCTGGAGAGTGCCGAAGAACAGCAAAAAGCATTTTCTGATACACTGATACGTATTCTGGAGGAGAGCCTAAATTATAAGAATAATCACTGGGATCCTACAGACATGAGTGCGCTGCAAGGAGTAATCAAAGCAAAAAAAGATCTAGAAGCATTAAAGAGAAGACAAAACGAATTGAAAGTCACATTCGAGGAATAACTCTAAAATACGATAGATAAAACATGACGGAGGAACAATTTTTTATGGAAATGAACATGGCAGAATTTAGTAAGAAACTCGCAGGACTGTTGGAACTGGCAAAAAAGAAAAAAAATGTACTCGAAACATCTGAGATCAATGATTATTTCAAAGACCAGGCCCTGGATGTTGAGAGCATGGAAAAGGTTTTCGATTATCTGGAACAGAGCGGTGTCGACGTACTTCGAGTAGATGAGGCATCTGCTGATGATATGATGTTGGATGATGAAGATAATCTGATCGATGGCGACAAATCAGAAGAAGTAGAGCTGGATAAAATCGACCTTTCCGTACCGGAAGGTGTCAGCATTGAAGACCCGGTTCGTATGTATCTGAAAGAAATCGGTAAAGTAAATCTTTTAACTGCAGAAGAAGAAATTGAACTTGCAAAACGTATGGAAGAAGGCGATGAAGAGGCGAAAAAACGTCTCGCAGAAGCAAACCTTCGACTGGTTGTAAGTATTGCAAAACGTTATGTTGGACGTGGAATGTTATTCCTTGACCTTATTCAGGAAGGTAATCTGGGTCTGATCAAAGCGGTTGAAAAATTTGATTATAGAAAAGGATACAAATTCAGTACTTATGCAACATGGTGGATCCGCCAGGCAATTACACGAGCAATTGCCGACCAGGCACGTACCATTCGTATCCCTGTTCATATGGTAGAAACTATCAATAAACTGATTCGTGTATCCAGACAGCTTCTTCAGGAACTTGGCCGTGAACCTTCTCCGGAAGAAATTGCAAAAGAAATGGATATGTCTGTTGAACGAGTACGTGAAATTCTGAAAATTTCTCAGGAACCGGTTTCTCTGGAAACACCAATCGGCGAAGAGGAAGACAGCCATCTTGGCGATTTCATTCAGGATGACAATGTGCCGGTACCGGCGGAAGCTGCGGCATTTACACTTCTGAAAGAACAGTTGAGCAAGGTTCTGGAATCTCTGACAGAACGTGAACGCAAAGTACTTCGTTTACGTTTCGGTCTTGATGATGGACGTGCAAGAACACTTGAGGAAGTTGGAAAAGAATTCAATGTTACCAGAGAACGTATCCGTCAGATTGAAGCAAAGGCACTTCGTAAACTTCGTCATCCTAGCCGCAGCAGACAGCTGAAGGATTATCTGGACTAAGAGGTGGTTATGCAGTTATCAGAACGATTGTCAGCAATCGCAGACATGGTTACATCTGGAAACTATCTGGTAGATGTTGGATGTGATCATGGATATCTGCCTATAGACCTGGCCAGAAGTGGTAAAGTTCCGTCAGCAATTGCAATGGATGTACGACCGGGACCGTTAGCTCACGCAAAGGAAAATATTGCAGCACATCAACTGTGTGATCGAATTGAGACACGTCTGTCAGATGGGCTGGAAAAACTGGAGAAATCTGATATGATTTCGAATCAGGGTGCAAAATGGACGCTTGTCATAGCCGGTATGGGCGGACCTTTGATGGAGCGAATTCTGGAGGATGGAAAAAACGTACGTGAATATTTTTCGGAAATGATCCTTCAACCGCAGTCAGATATCCCACATTTCAGGACATACATCCGAAGTGCAGGCTGGGAAATCGTGGAAGAAAAAATGATTTTTGAAGACGGAAAATATTATCCGATGATGAAAGTCATGAAAGCAGATGTATCAAGCATGCCGGAATATACGCCGGAAGAAGGCTACGGAAAGTTATTGCTGGAACAAAAACACCCGGTATTAAAGCAATACCTGGAACGTGAATGGAAGATTCATGAGAAAATCGTAGACCAATTGCAGAAGCAGGATACCGAAACAGCTAAGTCCAGACTTGGTGAAGTAGAACACGAAATGACGGTGATCCGTAAAGCACTTGAGCGATTTTGAAAATATATATGTGAGGGAAAATATGAAGGTTTTAGATTTAACTGCCTGGCTGGATGCGCATCATCCTGAGCGTTATGCCGAGAGCTGGGATAATGTAGGCCTTTTGGTTGGTGATGATACAAAAGAGGTTACCAAAGTAATGCTGACACTGGATTTGACAGAGAATATCGTAGATCAGGCAATCGAGGCCGGTGCGGATATGATTATCAGCCATCATCCAATGATTTTCAGCGGAATGAAAAGAGTAAATAATCATGACTTTCTGGGAAGAAAGGTTTTGAAATTAATTCAGCATGGTATTCAATATTATGCGATGCACACTAACTACGACATTATAGGTATGGCAGATCTGAGTGCGGATTATTTTCAGCTTACCGATACGAGAGTTCTATCTGTAACAGCACCGGAAGAAGAACCGCAGGGAATCGGACGCGTTGGAAAATTGCCACGTCCTATGACCCTGCTTGAGTGTGCCGAACATGTCAAAAAATGTAATAAACTGGAACATGTCCGAATTTACGGTGATCCATCGGCAATGATCGAAGAGGTTGCAGTATGTACAGGATCCGGAAAAAGTCTTCTCAAAGATGCCCTGGATTCCGGAGCACAGGTTTATATCACAGGCGATATTGATCATCATACCGGATTGGATGCGGTCGAGCAGGGATTATTTTTGATTGATGCCGGACATTTTGGTACAGAATATATATTTGCAGATGCCATGGAAAAAGAACTGGCAGAAGCTTTTCCGGAATTGGAAATTGTAAAAGCAAAGATGCAGCAGCCATATTTACTTGTGTAATCAAAGATGGAGGTACGCGTATGGTTAATGTTACGATTGGTGGAACAACAATGCGGTATCCTTTGGGAACCCAATATGCAGATATTGTAAAAGATTATGAAAGCTCAGCCAAATATCCAATTATTCTGGTGAGAGCAAACGGTAAACTTCGTGAACTTCACAAACGTGTAAAAAAAGATATTACGCTTGAATTTGTTACGATTCAGGATCCTGCAGGACATAAAGCGTATCTTCGCAGTGCCTATATGATTTTGGGCAAAGCGTTTACAGGTGTGGTAGGAAAAGAAAATCTAAAGAGACTGGAAATTCATTATTCTCTTGCAGATGCATACTTTTTTACTGTTGAAATGACAGAACCATTGACACAGGAACTTCTGGATCGCGTAAAAGAAGAGATGCAGAAGATCATTAACCAGGAACTCCCGATATACAAAAAAAGTGTTTCAACCGATGAAGCTCGTGAGCGGTTCCGTGAGAGTGGAATGTATGATAAGGAAAAATTATTCCGATACAGACGCAGCTCAAGGGTAAACATTTACAGTATTGAAGATTACGAAGATTATTATTACGGATATATGGCAAATCATACAGGCTATATCAAACATTTTGAATTGTCTCTGTATGATGATGGATTTTTATTGAATCTTCCGAATCGCAAAACGCCGGATCAATTATCTCCTTTGGTTCCGATGAACAAGATTTACCAGATGATGAAGGAAACGGAAGAGTGGGGCGAAAAAATAGGAATTTCAAATGTCGGAGAACTGAATGAGCGTATCATGAAATCTGAAATACTGGATATTATTCTGATTCAGGAAGCACTTCAGGAAGCAAAAATTTCTAAAATTGCAGAGCAGATCATCGATGAAAATAAAAAGTTCGTTATGATCGCAGGTCCGTCATCTTCCGGAAAAACATCCTTTGCAAATCGTACGTGTGTACAATTGGCGGCACATGGAATGAAACCACATTTGATTTCTCTGGATGATTATTTTGTGAATCGTGAAGATACTCCGCTGGATGAATTCGGACAGAAAAATTATGAATGCCTGGAAGCACTGGATATTGAAAAGTTTAACAAAGATATGCTGGATCTTTTGAAAGGAATGAGAGTAGAAATTCCATCCTTCAATTTCAAGACCGGACAAAGAGAGTATCATGGACATTTCCTTCAGATGGGGCCGGATGATGTTTTGGTGCTTGAAGGAATTCATGGTTTGAATGAAAAATTAAGCTATGCACTTCCAAAAGAAAGTAAATTCAAAATTTACATCAGTGCATTGACACAGCTGAATATCGATGAACATAATCGAATTCCATCAACGGATGGTCGTTTGCTTCGCCGAATGACACGCGATGCGAGAACACGAGGCACTTCTGTAAAACAGACGATCAGTATGTGGCCTTCCGTACGTCGAGGAGAAGAAGAGAACATCTTTGTATTCCAGGAAAATGCAGATGTTATGTTTAATTCTTCGTTGGTTTATGAATTGGCATGCCTGAAGGTTTATATAGAACCGCTTCTTTTTGCAATCGAAAAGGACGAGCCGGAATACGAGGAGGCAAAACGTCTTTTGAAATTCCTGGATTATTTCCTTCCGGTGCCAAGTGACGCCATTCCAAACAATTCATTGGTTCGAGAATTTGTCGGTGGAAGTTGTTTTAAGGTTTGATAAAATAAGAACAAAAAAAGAACTGCTGCAAAAATTTTTGCAGCAGTTCTTTTTTGCGCAATCGGATCGATAAGCCGGGTTATGTCATTGGGTGATCATCTATCTAGGCCTTTTGTTGCCAAAAGGCTCAAGCGACCTACCTAAAAGCACGACGGGCAATCGTATCGCTTTTGTCTTGGTCTTGCTTCGAATGGAGTTTACATGTGCCCGTTCTGTTACCACAACGGCGGTAGTCTCTTACACTGCCTTTCCACCCTTACCTCACAAGTGAGGCGGTTTATTTCTGTTGCACTGGTCTGGGAGTCACCTCCACCGGACGTTATCCGGCATCCTGCCCTACGAAGCCCGGACTTTCCTCACCTGCACCCTTTCGTCTGTGCAGCTGCGATCACCTGACCCGGTTGCGCATGGGTTATTCTAGCATAACTTTTCAGAGAAGTAAAGCCACGATTTTGCCCCCTGCACCGCAGGTGCACTTTAAATGTGGCAAAATCAGTTACAGTTCTCGCCATGCGTGAACGGTAACTTTATTTTCTCACATCGATGAGTTTATTGCCGCTTTTTTTCTTTGAATGGTATTTCTGCTCACAGTATTTGCAGCGATATACTTCATTTTTTTCATCGGAGAGTACGAAGATGTGATCAAGCTCCTGCTCGATTGAAGTGATACATCTTGGGTTTTTACATTTGATTACGTTTGTTACCTGTTTTGGAAGCGACAGGTCTTTTTTTGCAACGATCTTGCCGTCTTTGATGATATTAACGGTGATGTTGTGATCGATAAAACCGAGAATGTCCAGGTCCAGATCTTCAATCGGGCATTCTACCTTGATGATATCTTTTTTGCCCATTTTTTTGCTGCGGGCATTTTTGATAATTGCGACTGTACAGTCAAGTTTGCCAAGCTGAAGATCATTGTAGATCGTGATAGAATAGCCGGCTTTAATATGATCCAGTACATAACCTTCGTTCAGAGCACCTACGTTCAACATTATACTTCCACCTCCAGCAATGTGAGAATCAGAGCCATTCGAACATATACGCCATACTGCGCCTGTTGGAAATAAGCGGCTCTTGGGTCTTTGTCTACTTCTACAGAGATTTCATTTACACGAGGAAGCGGATGCAAAATAAACATGTCTTCCTTCGCAAGTTCCATTTTCTGTTTATCCAGAATATAAAAATCTTTCATACGTACATAATCTTCTTCGTTGAAGAAGCGTTCTTTCTGTACACGGGTCATGTAGAGAATGTCAAGATCCGGAAGCGCATCTTCGAGACGTTCTACTTCCATAAATTCAATGTTGTTATTTGTGAGAACTTCCTCACGAATATAACTTGGAACACGGAGTTCTTCCGGTGAGATCAGAACAAATTTTACGTTTTCGTAACGAACAAGTGCCTCGATGAGAGAGTGTACGGTACGTCCGAATTTCAGGTCACCGCAAAGACCGACCGTAATATTGTCAAGACGTCCTTTCAGGGAACGAATGGTTAAAAGATCTGTCAATGTCTGTGTTGGATGCTGATGACCGCCATCGCCTGCATTGATAACAGGAATCAGAGATGACATAGATGCAACCAGCGGAGCTCCTTCTTTTGGATGACGCATCGCGGCAATATCTGCATAACAGGAAGTAACACGCATTGTATCGGAAACGCTTTCTCCTTTTGAAGCAGAGCTCGAATTGGCAGAAGAAAAACCAAGAACCGTACCACCGAGATTCATCATAGCTGCTTCGAAACTCAGGCGAGTACGGGTACTTGGTTCATAAAAAAGTGTCGCAAGTCTTTTACCGTCACATGCGTGTGCGTATTTTTTTGGATTGTTTTCAATATCGTTTGCCAGATCAAGAAGCTGGTCAAGCTCTTCGACAGACAGATCCATAGGACTCATTAAATGTCTCATACAATACCTCCATGAAATTGTAATTATACATAGAATTGTAAAAAAATTGATTCAATTTATCTCTATAACTATATACTATATATTTTTGATTTTCAAGGAGTTTTGTGCCCAATCTTGAAATATATACTCTGCAAGAGTATAATAAATTTGATTTTTATAAAGGTATAAATTGGGATTTTATTATGAAAAAACGGGGATAAAATCCATGAATCAATGAGGAGTAAAAATGGATTATAAACAGAGCAGAAAGTTTGTAAAGGACGCGGAACAGTATGGAAGTGTTCTCGGTCTTGATAATATGATTTCACTGATGGAACAGCTCGGAAATCCGCAGGATGATCTGCATATTGTACACATTGCAGGTACGAATGGAAAAGGATCAACCATTGCGTATTTATATTCGATTTTGCAGGAAGCAGGATATAAGGTTGGCCGATATGTTTCACCGACTTTATATAATTATCGTGAACGAATTGAGGTAAATGGAAAGGCGATTTCTTATAATGATTTTGCCTCTTGCATTACTCGAATTGCAGATGCAATTCCAAAAATGAAGGGCGAAAATATTGCTCATCCTACACCGTTTGAAATTGAAACAGCAGCAGCCTTCCTTCATTTTAAGGATAAGGATGTAGACATTGTCCTTCTGGAAGTTGGTATGGGCGGTGCGACGGATGCAACCAATATCATAAAAGCACCGGAATTGTGTGTGATTACATCAATCAGTATGGATCATATGTCATTTCTAGGTAATACCCTGGCGGATATCGCAAGTGTAAAAGCAGGTATTATTAAATCCGGAAGTCTTGTTGTAACTATGAAGCAGCCGAAAGAGGTCATGGAGGTATTGGAAAATGTTTGTCGTGAGAGAAGTGCTTCTCTGGTAGTTGCAGATGCAAATGAAGGCGAAATCGTTCAGGAGAGCTATGAAGGACAGACATTCTGGTATCAGGGAAACAACTTTACAATTCCTCTTGCCGGAAAATACCAGTTTGAAAACGCCGTGCTTGCAATACAGGCGGCACGCCTTTTATCTCATAACGGATTTCCGAATACGATGCAGCAGCGAATTGACGGATTGTCAAAAACAAAATGGAACGGTCGTTTTACTACTATTCACAAAGAGCCGTTGTTTATCGTAGATGGTGCACACAATCCGGCAGCGGCAGATATGCTTGCAAAATCGCTGCATCAGTATTTCAGAGGCAAAGATATTTATTTCATTATGGGCGTATTTGCAGACAAAGACTATCGTTCCGTAATTGAAAAAACTTCACATTTTGCAAAGCATATTATCGCAATTGAAACACCGGATAATCCACGAGCTCTTCCGGCAGAAAAACTTGCGGAAGTACTCAGTGAATATCATCCAAGTGTCGAAAGTGCGGACAGCATCAAAGCAGCAGTAAATCGTGCATTTGAAATGGCAAAACCGAAGGATGTCATTATTGCATTTGGTTCTCTGTCTTTTATCGGAAAAATGACACGTGTGATCAAGCAAAGAGAAAAGGATTTGAATAGATAGAGCTTCCGAAAGAAGGATAGAAATAAAAACAAAGAGAGAAAAGGATTTAGAGGATATACAATGATTGATTTACAAATCAGCAGAGATAAAATTGACAAAATTGACAATGAGATCGTGCGTCTTTTTGAAGAACGTATGAAAGTCTGTGAAGCAGTTGCCGAATACAAAATCGAGACCGGCAAGCAGGTTCTGGACGTTGTGCGTGAGCATAACAAAATCAAAACACTTCGAGGGAAAGCACACGGAGAGTTTAATGAGCTGGGAACGCAGGAATTGTTTGAGCAGATCATGGCAATCAGTCGTAAACGTCAATATCAGTTATTAACGGAACACGGAATTCGTCAGGAAGCAAGTTTTGACAAGATTTCAGAATTGGAAAAAGAAAATGCGCATGTAGTATACCAGGGAGTTCCGGGAGCATATAGCTATGCAGCAATGCGTAAGTTCTTTGGAAAAAATGTCGAAAGCCACAATGTAAAAACATGGAGACAGGCGTTGGAGGATGTAGCACATAAAAATGCAGATTACGCAGTCCTTCCGATTGAAAATTCAACGGCCGGTATCGTTTCTGAAATGTATGATCTGCTTACGGAATATAATTTGTTTATTGTCGGAGAAGAAGTACTGAGAGTGGATCATGTGCTTTTGGGAATGCCGGATGCTGATATCGACGGTATTAAGGAAGTTTATTCACATCCACAGGGACTTGCACAGTGCAGAGGATTTTTGGAACAGCATCTGGATTGGAATACCAATGAGGTGGTCAATACAGCGATTGCTGCAAAAAATGTCAGAGAGGACAATGACAGAACGCATGCTGCCATAGCGAGCAGAGATGCAGGAGAACTCTATGAATTAAAAATTCTGGCTGAGGATATTTGCAATAATAAATGGAACTTTACTCGTTTTATCGTTGTTGGAAAACAGCCTGTTTTTGAAGAAAAATCAGATAAAATCAGTATCTGCTTTGAACTTCCTCATGAACGAGGAACACTGTACAACATGTTATCGCACATTATTTATAATGGATTAAACATGACCAAGATCGAATCTCGTCCAATGCCGGGAAGACCTTGGGAATATAGATTTTTCGTTGATTTTAATGGCAATCTGAGTGATAGCGCGGTCATTAATGCACTTCGTGGATTAGAGGCGGAAACAAATAAATTACAGATTTTCGGAAATTATATCAGCAAAGAATAAAGTAAATATAAAGTTATAAATAAGTTATAAACATAGAAAGCAGTGGTAGTGCAGGGAAGCATCAATCATATGGCAAAAAATGATTTTGCAATTTTTAAAGAATTGTATGATGCCGATCTGGCAATATTTGACAAAGTATTTGAAGGCGCATGTACAGAGGTTATTCAGGATTATCAGAATGTAACAAGCGGAAGCAAAATGTACAATGCACGTATTCGCGACCGTATCTGTGAACTGAGTGCTACGCTTGCAAAGGCGAACTCCTGGGAAATCAGCCACGGCGGAATGACCGGTCGTACGGCGCAGCAATTTATAGATAATTTGCTCGGCAGTATGTAGGAACAGCAAAAAAGTTATAAAAAGTATCAAAAAATATGTATGGGGCAGTGAGGAAAAACATATGGCAGTAACAACATTTGCGGCAATCGATATCGGATCTTACGAAGTAAGTATGAAGATATTTGAATTGTCAAAGAAAAATGGTTTAAAAGAAATCAATGATGTTCGTTATCGTCTGGAAGTAGGACGTGGGGTGTATACTTTCGGAAGACTTGACCGCGACACGGTGGATACGATCTGCGATATTTTGATTGATTTTCAGCGAGTAATGAAAGAATTTGGCGTTGAGAATTATCGCGTCTGTGCAACAAGTGCATTTCGTGAACTGATCAATCCAATGATCGTATCAGAGCAGATTTATATCCGAACAGGTATGGAAATTGATATTCTAAGTAATACAGAGCAGCATTTCCTGGGATATAAATCCATAGCTGCAATTGAAACCGGATTCAAAAAAATGATTCAGAAAGGAACGGCAATTCTGGATGTGGGAGGCGGAAGTCTTCAGGTTTCCTTGTTTGATAAAGATTCTCTGGTTACAACACAAAATCTGAAAATCGGAAGTCTTCGTATTCGTGAGCAGCTCAAAGATATTCAGCGAACAAACTCGCATTATGATACCTTGATCGAAGATTTTATTCGTAATGATTTGATGGCGTTCCAGAGATTGTATTTGAAAGATCGAGATATCAAAAATGTAATACTGCTGGGTGATTTCCTGACAGATACGTTGTTCAAAGAAGAACGCTCGGATAACATTGTTACAAAAGAAGAGTTTGTAAATCGTTACGAGCTGGTTAAGGACAAAACGGATCAGGAACTGGCGGAGGAGATGAATATTCAGGTAGAATCGGCCAGTCTGATCATTCCGATCATGATTGTTATAAACAATTTTATGAATATTTTTAATGCGGAATCAATCTGGATTCCGGGTGTATCTCTGATGGATGGTATGGCTTATGACTTTGGTGAAAAGCAGAAGTTTATCAAGAGTAAGCACAATTTTGAAAATGATATTCTGGTTGCTTCCAGAAATATTGCGAAGCGTTATTCCAGTGCCAAAAACCATATTCAAGGTACAACAGATCTTGCATTAAAGCTGTTTGACAGCATGAAAAAAATCCATGGCATGGATGCGAGAGCGCGTCTGCTTCTGCAGATTGCCGTTATTCTCCATGACTGTGGAAAATACATCAGTATGGGGGATGTTGCGGAGTGCTCTTATCGAATTATTATGGCTACGGAGATCATTGGTCTTTCAACGGAAGAACGCCAGATAATAGCCAGTGCGGTTCGATATAATTCGGCGGAATTTGCATATTACCCACAAATGAGAAATGTACCGGGAATCAACAAAGATAATTATATGCTGATTGCAAAACTGGCAGCAATTCTCCGTCTTGCAAATGCGATGGACAGAAGTCACTATCAGAAAGTGAAAATGATAAAAACGGTATTAAAAGACCGCGAATTGCAGATCATTATTGATTATGACCGGGATGTAAGTCTGGAAATAGGTTTGTTGATTGATAAGGTAAAATTCTTTGAGGAAGTATTTGGCATTCGTCTGGGAATTAAACGAAAACGTAAAGTATGATAAAGGGGAAGCGTTATGGATTTGAAAAAATTTGAAAAATCAGAATATTATGTGAATCGTGAATTGAGCTGGGCAAAATTCAATGAGCGTGTTTTGAGTGAAGCCAGAGACAAACAGCTTCCGCTGTTCGAACGATTAAAATTTTTGAGTATTACATCTTCAAACCTGGACGAATTCTATATGGTTCGTGTAGCGTCGCTGAAGGACCAGGTTCATGCCGGTTATGAAAAAGCAGATATCGCAGGCCTGACACCTAAGGCACAGTTAAAGGAAATCAGCGAATATATTCACGAAATGGTACGTGTTCAGTATAGTACTTTGAATCGGTCGCTGATTCCGGCACTGGAAAAAGTGAAACTGCACTTTATTCCGGAGCATGAGATGCTGAGTGAAAAACAGGCAGCGTTTGTGGATTCTTATTTTCAGGACAATGTTTATCCGGTAGTTACACCGATGGCCATGGATTCGTCCAGACCATTTCCTCTGATTCGAAATAAATCGCTGAATATCGGAGCCTTGATATCCAAAAAGGACAAGAAAAAAGGCAAAGAAGTTCTGGAATTCGCAACGGTACAGGTTCCGGCCGTGCTTCCGAGACTGATTGAGATTCCTTCAGAAAAAGGTGCGGAAATAACCGTAATTACATTGGAGGAAGTGATTGAGAGAAATATCGGAAAATTATTTCTGAGCAATAATGTGGTATGTGCACATCCATATCGAATTATGAGAAATGCAGATCTTTCCATTGATGAAGACGAAGCGGAAGATTTGCTTGTTGAAATTCAGCGTCAGCTGAAAAAACGTCAATGGGGCGAAGTGATTCGACTGGAAGTTGAAGAAAAAGCGGATCCACGTTTGCTGAAAATATTAAAGTCAGAATTTGATGTAAAGGAAGATGATATCTTCTATATAAACGGACCACTGGATTTAACAGTGTTGATGAAGGTATACGGACTTTCCGGCTTTGATCAGTATAAGAGTCCAAAATACAATCCGGCTCCGGTAGCTGCATTTATGAATGACGATAACATATTTGATGTAATTCGTAACGGTGATGTGTTCATGCATCATCCATATATGAGTTTTGATCCGGTTGTAAACTTTGTTCGTCAGGCTGCTAAAGATCCGGACGTACTGGCAATCAAACAGACTCTGTACCGAGTAAGTGGTAATTCGCCGATTATTGCGGCTTTGGCACAGGCTGCGGAAAATGGAAAGCAGGTATCGGTTCTGGTCGAATTGAAGGCAAGATTTGATGAAGAAAACAATATCGGCTGGGCTAAAAAACTGGAAAAAGCAGGATGCCACGTTATTTATGGTCTGGTAGGGTTAAAAACTCATAGTAAAATCACTCTGGTGGTTCGCCGTGAGGAAACCGGAATTCGCAGATATGTGCATCTGGCAACCGGTAACTATAATGATTCGACTGCAAAATTATATACAGACTGCGGTATTTTTACAGCAGATGAACGTTTTGGTGAGGATGCAACGGCAGTATTTAATATGCTTTCCGGCTATTCTGAACCGAAAAAATGGAACAAACTGATCGTTGCGCCAATCTGGATGAAAGATCGCTTCCTGAAATTAATTGAGCGTGAAGCTGAAAATGCCAAAAACGGAATTCCGGCACAGATTACGGCAAAAATGAATTCACTTTGTGATCCGGTCATTATGGCAGCATTGTATTATGCTTCTTCCTGCGGGGTAGAAATTAATTTACTTGTCAGAGGAATTTGCTGCCTAAAAGTAGGAATTCCGGGAGTGAGTGAAAATATACATGTACGTTCTATCGTAGGAGACTTCCTGGAACACAGTCGTATTTTCTATTTCCACAATGGCGGAAATGGAAACGAAGAAATTTATATGGGAAGTGCGGACTGGATGCCGCGTAACCTGAATCGTCGTGTAGAAATCGTATTCCCTGTAGAAAACGAAGAAATCAAAAAAGACATTCTGCATATTCTCGATCTGGAATTCAAAGATAATGTCAAAGCACATATCCTTCAGCCGGACGGAAAATATGAAAAACAGGATAAACGTGGAAAAGTACTTATAAACTCTCAGATGATATTCTGTCAGGAAGCTACTGAGATTGTGAAAAAAGCAAAGAAAAATGCATTCGATAAAACGAGAGTATTTATTCCTGCTGAGCCTGCCGAAGATCCTGAAGAAGAATAAAGAGAAACTCAAAATTCCCAAAAGTCTGTAATAAAATTAGAAACCCTTCCGAAAAGAAAAGCAGGATATAAATCGTTTCCTGAATTTTAATTCGGAAGGGATTTTATTTGAGTGAAATGGAGAAGAGCTTGAAGTGGAAAAGACATCGTAAAATAAATACGAAAAAAGCTTGCAATTATATCCAATATACTATATACTAAATAAGTCAATCGACAAGGCCAGTTGGTCAAGGGGTTAAGACGTCGCCCTCTCACGGCGAAAACACGGGTTCGATTCCCGTACTGGCTGTTTATTTATTAGAAAAAGCAAAAAAGATTGAGTTAAGTATTTACTTCATGTGAAAATTTAACTCAATCTTTTTTTAATCGACAATTGTATAAAAAAATATGACATTCATTTATGAAAAACAATTATAAGATGGTGAAAGATTTATTCTTACATTTGTGGTTGAATTGAAAATAGATAAATGATATATTATATATAGAGTTAGTTAAAACTAACTGATATAATATATAAGGTGGGATATCCAATGACAAAAAAAGCAAAAAGAATTTTATGTATCTATGCCATATGTTATTCTTCTGCATTGGTGCGACTTATTTTGTAAGTAATATGCTGATTATTCTGTAGATATTATGTAAATTATGTCGAGATAATTTTGTTGACAGTTGGACTTCTGAAAATATATAATTTGGTTTATGAAGTGACGTATATATTATAAAATAATCGTTTTAAATCAAAAGGAAATCCATATGAAACAACGAAGTATAAGTAAAAGATATCTTGTATTTTTGTTTTTGGCGGTCTTTACTTTAGCAGCATTTTTTCCAAAAAATACAGAGGCGGCAGCCAAAAGTTCCAAAAAGATCGTGCGATTGCTGGTAGCACCGGGAGAATCTTCCAGTGTTAATAATGTGAAGAGTGCTATTGCAAAAATAACCAGAACAAGTAAGGTATATGATGTTCGCTGTACTGTTGCATCAAAAAATTGTGATATTCGTAAATACGATGGTTTGATTTTGCCTGGCGGCGGTGATATCCATCCAAGTCGTTATGGTCAGAAAAATCAAGGAAGTTTCAATATTAATACAACTTACGATGCGGTGCAATTTGCATGGTTAAAGAAATTTGTGCAGGCAAAGAAACCGGTTTTTGGATTGTGTCGAGGGCTTCAGATAATAAATGTTTACTTCGGTGGAACATTGTATCAGGATATGAAAAATCATCGAGGGGTTTGGCATACAGTAACGCCTAAGAACTATTCCGTCGTGCAAAGTTCAAAGAAAGTAACAAAGAAAAGTTTAATGTATAAGGCCTATAATGGGAAAAAGGTTCGTACACTTAGTCTTCACCATCAGGCAGTTCGAAAGCTTGGTAAAAATCTAAAAGCAACTATGGTTTCTGCGGATGGAAGAATTGAAGCAATTGAACATACTTCATTACCGATTTATGCAACACAATGGCATCCGGAAAATATGTATATATACTATAATGATCTCAATGGCCGAATTATATTAGGACATTTCGTAAGTATATGTTATCACTACAGAAATAAATAGGAGATTAGTGGGTTGATGTGAATCCTGTCAGTCAGACAGAAGAAATAACAACCTGCTAATCTCCTTTTAGTTTCTAATTGATCTTACATATGATAATTGGCATAGATACCGCCGAGTGCCATGAGTGACTCATGGGTTCCGCGTTCTTTGATTTTGTGATTGTCGACCACAAGTATTTCATCGGCATTTTGGATCGTTGATAATCTGTGTGCGATGGTAATTGTGGTTCTTTGTTTTGAAAGAGCATCCAGACTTTCCTGAATGAATTTTTCGCTTTCGTTATCAAGTGCGCTTGTCGCTTCATCAAGAATCAGGATCGGAGGATTTTTCAAAAAGACTCTGGCAATGGAAATACGCTGTTTTTGACCACCGGAGAGTCTGGCTCCACGTTCGCCGACTAAAGTATCGTAGCCTTCCGGAAGGCTCATGATATAGTCGTGAATATTTGCTTTGATTGCAGCATCCACAATTTCTTCCTCAGCAGCCCCCGGTTTTCCATAGGCAATATTTTCACGAATTGTACCATCAAACAGATATACATCCTGTTGAACTGTTCCGATCGCACCGCGAAGCGATTCCAGTGTGACATCGTGAATGTTCTGTCCGCCAATGGTAATTGCACCACTGTTTATATCATAAAAACGTGGCAGGAGTGAACAAATCGTTGTTTTTCCACCGCCGGACGGACCAACGATAGCAACAGATTTTCCCGGTTCAATGGAAAAGGAGATGTGTTCGAGAACTTTTTCTTCCTCTTCGTAACGGAAACAAACATCTTCAAAAGTGATCGCACCTTCAGGATGAAGGAGTGGCTTTGCATCCGGTACATTCACAATTTCCGGTTCGGCTTCCACAACATCGAGGAAACGCTGGAATCCGGAAAAGCCTTTCTGGATCATTTCTGTTAATTCAATTAAAATACGGATTGGAGCAGTGAAAACACCGATATACAATGCATACATTGCAAGATCTGCGGGCTGCATTTCACCGTGAGCAATCAGATAACCGCCGCCAACCAGGGTTACAGTATAAATCAAACCGATAAAGAAAGTATTTCCGGCCTGAAAGGTTCCCATTGCATGATAGTTATTTTTCTTTGAAGCAAGGAATCCATCATTTCCGACGCGAAATTTTTCATGTTCAATTTCTTCGTTTCCAAAGGCCTGAACAATACGGATTCCGGAGAAGGAATTTTGCAAAATACCATTGATAATACCGATTTTTCGACGATTATCGGCAAAGGTTTCTTTCATCCAGGCATTTATTTTGCCGGTGAAAAGAATCATCAAAAGCACACAAAACGCAAGCATCAGTGCCAGTTTCCATTGAATCATAAACAAGAAAACAAAAGATCCAATCAGTTTGATCAGTGCGACAAACAGATTTTCCGGTGCGTGATGTGCCATTTCTGAGATGTCGAATAAGTCAGAAATCAGTCGGCTCATCATTTGTCCGGAATTGTTTTTATCATAAAAAGAAAAAGAAAGTCGTTCATAATGTTCGAACAATTCTTTTCGCATATCACGCTCCATCTGAGCACCCATCATATGTCCCTGACAACAGGTATAATAATTGCATGCGGTCTGTACCAGATATGCGATTAACAGTGATACAGCCAGAAGCGGAAGAATTGGCATAATCTGGTCCTGCTTTGTAAAAACAGTGTTTGCCATAGCGCGCAATACCTGAGGATAAGCCAGATCAATCAGGCTAATCATCGTTGCGCAAAACAAATCAATAAAAAAGACCAGTTTATATGGTCGATAGTAGGGGAGAAACTTTTTTAACATATTAATAATACCATCCTTGATTTATTCATTGACACTATAGCACGACAACGAAAAGCGCTCAACCATAAAAAAACAAGTTTTATTATAAAAAAACGATTGATATTTTTTTAACAAAGTATTATAATGCGATTGGTACAATATTTTAGGGAGGCATTTTTATGTTATTTCAGATTTACGGCAGCACAGCTGCCACACAGCTGCTCGGCTGGGTTATGGTTTTTGTCGGTCTGATCGTAATGAATGAGATCGGCAGAAGAACGAAGTTTGGCGGCGTTTTGATTTTTATCATTATTCCGTTAATTTTGACGGGATATTTCGCAGGCATCCAGTTTGGAATGTTTGGCGGACATGAGAACCAGACCTATGAATATATGAACGGATGGTTCCATTATTTTAAACTTTACGCAGCAGATATCGGCTGTGTAGGTTTCATGATGATCAAATACAAATGGGGAATCGGAAAACAGCACTGGTTCAAAATGTTCCCATGGCTGATCGTTGCAGCAAACATTCTTATCGCAGTTGTTTCTGATATGGAATCTGCAATCAATGCATACAAAGCAATCGGAAGCTTTGCAGGTGCATGGTGGGCATCAAACGAAGGTGTGTTCCTTTACGGCGGATGGTGGAACATCGTAAATGCGCTTGCAGGTGTTCTGAATATCTTCTGTATGACAGCATGGTGGAATGTATATTCTTCAAAAGACCACAAAGATATGGTATGGCCGGATATGACAATCTGGTTCATCGTAGCATATGACCTTTGGAACTTTGAATATACTTATTCAAACCTTCCAACACATACATGGTATTGTGGTGTTGCACTTCTTCTGGCTCCAACATTTGCAAATGCACTTTGGAACAGAGGAGGATGGATTCAGAACCGCGCCAATACACTGGCAATCTGGTGTATGTTTGCACAGGTATTTCCATTGTTCCAGCTTAGCAATACATTCTCAGTACTTCCATCCGTATACGGTGGTGCGGCAGCCAATGGTGTGAAAGCCCTTGACCTGTATGAAAAAGCAATTGAAGTATACAACAGTGGTGTAAACACTTCTGGAGAAGTAATTGCAAGCATGGGAATCACGGCAAACCCGACTGCACAGGGTGTCGTTGCTATTATTGCTTTAGCAGCTAATGTGATTTGTCTTGCAGTAATCGTAAAGAGATCTGTAAAGATGAAGAAAAACCCATATACACAGGATATCTGGGTAGGAACAAGAGATTACGAAGAAGCTCTTGCACGTGTTGAATAATTTTTAATAGCTTTAGAGGGAATGCATTTTACATTCCCTCTATTTACGCTCATAACAAAAATAAAAAAACATATAAATGAAAGGGAGATTCAAATGAGCCACAAAATTACTCGTGAAGATATTATGACTCCTTATGCTCTTGACAAGGATCGTAATAGAAAAGACCCTCGTGCCGGTTTTGTTCCGGAAGGAATCAAAGACAAACCGTTTCGTGAGCCATTGGCAAAATTTGCGAAACATGTAACAGACCGTGCGAAAGTAAAATTAGGAAAAGAAAAAATTACAAAAGAGAGCCCGGAATACTGGGGTCTTTACAATCTGATTACCGATGAACAGTGTGAAATCGCATTGCGTATGGTGAAACGTCACCCGAGAACACTGGCAGATATGAAAAAAATCTGTCCTGAATATACAGAAGAACAGCTTCTCAAACATTTAGAGGAAATGTCATACAATGGTGTTGTTGAGTGGAATTATGAAAATCCACAGCATGAAAAACAGTGGATTCTGCCAATGTATGTTCCGGGTTCCGCTGAATTTGGAAATATGAATGCGGATGTTCTGGAACGTTTTCCGGAAATGGGTGCATTCTTTGAACGTATGAGCCGTATTCCGCTGGAAGGACTTACACAGATGGTACCGATGGGTGGATCCGGTGTTGGTATGCATGTAATTCCGGTTGAAAAATCTATCGAGATGGAAAATACATCTTCATCACTGGAACATATTTCCTATTGGCTGAAAAAATATGATGGACAGCTTGCTGCCAGCCCATGTTCCTGCCGTCGTTCCCGCAGAACTTTTGATGAAGGCTGTGCAGATGATCCGGAAGGATGGTGTGTAGCTGTTGGTGATATGGCAGACTATGTTGTAGAAACAAACAAAGGCGGACGTTATATCACAAAAGAAGAGGCACTTGCAATTTTTAAACAGGCAGAAGACAATGGCTTTGTTCATCAGATCACAAATATCGATGGTGAAGACAAAATTTTTGCAATCTGTAACTGTAATGTAAACGTATGCTATGCACTTCGTACATCACAGCTTTTCAATACTCCGAATATGTCACGTTCAGCATATGTTGCACATGTTGACAAAGAAAACTGCGTTGCATGTGGACGCTGTGTAGAAGTCTGTCCGGCAGGTGCAGCTACACTGGGACAGAAACTTTGCAAAAAAGACGGTTCAGAAGTTTTATATCCGAAAATGCCGCTTCCTACGGAACAGAAATGGGGCAGAGAGATGTGGACGGAAGATTATCGTGACATCAACCGTATCAATACACACAAAACAGGTACCGCTCCATGTAAAACAGCCTGTCCGGCACACATTCCGGTTCAGGGTTATCTGAAAATGGCAGCACAGGGACGTTATGATGAAGCTCTGGCATTGATTAAAAAATACAATCCTCTTCCTGCAATCTGCGGACATGTCTGCAACCGTCGCTGTGAAGATGCATGTACAAGAGCTACTGTAGATGAGGCAATTGCGATTGATGAAGTTAAAAAATTCGTTGCAATGCAGGATTTACAGAAAGAAGAATCCTATGTTCCGAAAAAAATCATTCCAAGAATTCTTGGCGGATTTGATGAAAAAGTTGCAATTATCGGTGCAGGTCCTGCAGGTATTTCCTGTGCATATTATCTTGCAGAAAAAGGATACAAACCTACACTGTTTGACAAAAATAAAAAACCGGGTGGAATGGTTACATACGGAATTCCATCTTTTGTACTTGAGAAAGACGTTGTGGAAGCAGAAGTTGATGTTCTGCGCAAGATGGGCGTAGACATTCGTCTTGGAGTAGAAGTTGGTAAAGACATCACAATCGCTCAGCTTCGTGAACAGGGATATAAAGCGTTCTATATCGCAATCGGATGTCAGGGCGGACGCGGTGTCAATGTACCTGGTGAAGACTCCATCGGCGTTATGAAAGGTGTGGATCTTCTTCATACCGTAATCGATGACGAATCCTATAAATTAGAAGGTGATACCGTTGTAATCGGCGGCGGAAACGTTGCAATCGACGTATCCCGTACAGCACTTCGCTGCGGATCTTCTAAGATCTCACAGGTTTCACTTGAAACAAGAGACATCATGCCTGCGCTTCCGGAAGAAATCGAATTGGCTGAATCCGAAGGAATTGAATTCTTTGGAGGCTGGGGACCAAAAGAAATCCTGTCAGAAAACGGAAAAGTTACCGGTATCATTTTCAAAAAATGTACACAGGTTAAAAATGCAGAAGGACGTTTTGATCCGAAATATGATGAGAACGAAACTATGACAATCAAATGTTCAAATGTAATTCTTTCTGTTGGACAGGCTACTGTTTGGGGTGACCTGCTCAAAGATGAAGCGGTAGAATTCCGTGGACCGGCTCCTGTAGCTGATTCCATCACATTCCAGACAACTGTTCCGGATATTTTTGTGGGTGGAGATATGCTTTACGGACCTCGTTTTGCAATTGATGCAATTGCATGTGGTAAAGAAGGTGCAATCTCAATTCATCGTTTTGTACAGCCAAATTCATCACTGACAATCGGTCGTGATCCGAATTATTTCGTTGAGCTTGACAAAAATGATATTAAGTTTCCTGACTATGACCATACAGGTCGTCAGACAGCAGGATTGAAAAAAGCAGCAGACAGCAAACTTTCATTCCGTGATCAGAAACTTGTATTTACAGAAGCTCAGGTCAAAGCGGAAACAGCACGTTGTCTCGGCTGTGGTGCATCCATCGTTGACCCGAACAAATGTGTTGGCTGCGGACTTTGTACTACAAAATGTGAGTTTGATGCAATTAAACTTACCAGAGATAACCCGGACGCATCTACAATGCGCAAAGCGGAAGATAAATTAAAATACATTCTTCCGAACGGAGCAAAACAGGCACTCAAACGTCCATTTGTGAAAAAGACACCAAAGGAAACGAGCTGGTTAAAAAAATAAGGTATTAGAGGAGGCCATACATGCATGAGTTAGGTGTGGTTTTCCATGTGATACGCAATGTTAAACAGGTTGCAGAAGAAAATCAGGCTCAAAAGATTAATTCTGTGACTCTTCAGGTCGGTGAGGTATCTGGTATTATCCATGAATACCTCACCGATTGTTGGAAATGGGCAATAAAAAAAGAGGAGATTCTGAAGGAATCTTCTCTATATATAGAACCAATTCAGGCAATCACACATTGCGAAGCATGTGGAAAAGATTATGAAACGGTGAAATATGCAAAAGTATGTCCGTTTTGTCAAAGCGAAAATACTTATCTGCTCACCGGAAATGAGTTTTTAATCAAAGAAATCGAAGTAGATTAGGATAGATTGAATATGAAAAAAGTAGATATTCTGGAATTAAAGGAAACAATTTTAGAAAATAATGATGCGGATGCAGATTTGCTGCGTGAACAGCTGAAAAAACAAAAAACATTTTATCTGAATGTAATGTCATCCCCGGGCTCCGGCAAAACTTCTGTATTGCTTAAGACTCTGGAAGGGCTGAAAAACAACTATCGTGTCGGCGTAATGGAAGCCGATATAGACTCAGACGTGGATGCTCTGAAAATTGCAGATGCAGGATTTCCATCTATTCAGCTTCATACAGGCGGAATGTGCCATCTTGATGCGGATATGTCGCGTCAGGGATTGCGAAAAATAGGTGTAAATATTCCGGAAGATACAGAAACAGAAACTGAAAAATCTGAAACAACAGAACATCTCGATGCGGTTATTCTGGAAAATGTGGGAAATCTCGTTTGTCCTGCGGAGTTTGATACCGGTGCCGTGAGAAATGTTGTGATTTTGTCTGTTCCGGAAGGAGATGACAAACCGGCAAAATATCCTTTGATTTTTCAGAAGTGTGAAGTAGTTCTGGTAAATAAAATAGATACACTGCCGGTATTTGATTTTGATTTTGAACGTTTGAAAAAAGACATCTACGCACTCAATCCAAATGCGGTTATTTTGCCGCTTTCGGCAATTACAGGAGAAGGTGTTGAGAATTGGTGTGAGTGGCTTGCAGCAGAAATCGATAAGTGGAATAAATAGTCAAGATAGAAGGGAAATAGAGTATGCCCAAAGTAATTCAGGTAAATCAGAGTGTTTACGCCGTAAATGATGCAATTGCGGATGAGGTTCGTGCAAAAAATCAAGAGCATCATACGGTAATGTTAAATGTGATGGCTTCACCGGGAGCAGGAAAAACGACCTTGCTTTTGAAAACATTAGATGCATTGAAAGGCGAATATCGCATTGGTGTCATGGAAGCTGATATTGAAAGCAGCGTGGATGCAGACATAATTGAAGCTGCCGGTGTTCGTGCAATACAGGTTCATACCGGCGGGGAATGTGCTATGGATGCAGAAATGACACTGCAGGCAATTGAAGAATTCCATACAGAGAATCTGGATCTGCTGATTTTGGAAAATGTCGGAAATCTTGTATGTCCGGCGGAAACGGATACAGGTGCAGACAAAAAAGTAGTTCTTCTGTCTGTTCCGGAAGGCGACGATAAACCATTAAAATACCCGCTGATGTTCGAAGTGGCAGATATCGTTCTGATCACGAAAATTGATACAAAACCATATTTTACATTTAATGAGCAGGCTGTAATTGACAACATCAGATTGCGCAATAAACATGCAGAAATACTATTTGTATCAGCGAAAAAAGGAGACGGCATGGACCGTTGGCTGGAGTGGCTTAAGGCCTTACTGTAAATATTTCTTTTTATTGCCTCATAAAGTCTTTGAAAAAACAGTGTTTTTTGATAGTATTAAATATAATATATATCAACTGTTGGCGGACGGAGTGCAGCGAAAACGATTAAGATTAAATAATTTAGTTAGTTTTTATTAACAGAATAGTAATATTTCAACCTACGATATGTCGAAGTGAGTCGAACTTGCGTATGTATGCTATTAGTGTAACATGTAAAAAAACTTAATGGGGTAGTATACCCATCTATTATATGCTCGCAAAAATACGCGGAGCTCATTCGAATTTATCAAAAGGACTGATGTATATGAAAGAGTATAAGGTGACTCTTAACAACCTTACAGATGCAGCTGCATTTGTGGAACAAGTTGAAAAATATGATATTCAGGGAAGTATCCAATACAAAGATAGAGAGGTTCCATCAATTTCATTGATTTCTATTATTGCCAGCAATATTATCGGTAGAAAATTTGTATTCAGAATTGATGATACCACAGAAAAGGAGAATATTGACTCCTGGAAAAAATCTGTACAGAAACTTTCTTTTTTATAAGAAATAGTATTTT